>JAJFKA010000179.1 GCA_021773555.1 Gammaproteobacteria bacterium | reverse complement strand
AATCTCTGATTAAGTGCTTTTTTCGCGATGACGGCGTTGAATCCGTACTCGAAACCTCGCGAATTTAAAGCGTATTCGCGATTTTCTCCGTGCGGATTCGCCTTGTCCTCACAAAAAAATCTACTTAATCAGAGCTTCCCTAACTAGTTTAGTTAGTTGACAAAGGTTGTAAGCACGCGCCACCGTGTCGCGGCCACGAACTATTTGATGTGCGCCGCAACTGGTGACGAGGACGGCGGCGAAAATTCGCCTGTCCTCAGTCAATCAGGCTTTACTTTTCGCCCGCATCTCATTGAGAAATCGAATCAGGGTTAGCGTTTCTTCAGGGTCCATTCGTCCGACCGGAGAATTGCTGTAAGTCGACATCATCACCTTGCCGCTACGTGAAAGCACAAACTCGCTCGGCTGAATATGATCCCTTCGCTCTTCCCACCAGGCGCCAATTGCATCACCCTCGGCCCGGGTTACACCATACCCAACAGGAAATCCAAGGGGCTCCGCCACCCTGGCAGTTTCTTCTTCTGAATCAACCGTCGCTGCGACAATACTCACACCCAATTCTGCGAACGCTTCACGGCGCTCCTCATAACCGCTTAACAAGCGGCGACAATAGGGTCACCAGTGGCCGCGGTAAAACAAGGCAATGGTCATATTGGATTCAGAATCTCCCGGCAGCTTAAAGACACCACCGCCGGGTAACTTCAATGTCGTCTCCGGAAACAGATCGCCCGGATTCAGTTTCTCAACCATGATGTCTCTCCCTCAAAGTTTGTGGACAGGTGTCCGTCGGTTCGAGTCTGCATCAGCCCCGGTGAGACCGCAACTGCTGCCGCTACGATTAAAACAGGAATGTTTCCGAATCCGCTCCCAGCAGAACCCGACCGATTGCTTCCGTGTATTGGGGCGACACCATAATGTGCTGCCTCACCACGAGCACATCACGCATACATCGCTCCAGCGGATTGGAAACGAAGTTGGCACTGGCACCCGCAGCCGAATAGAGCATATCCACAGCCCTGACCGATTCATTCGCAGCACCTGAACAGCTTAGCTGCAACAGCGCTTTTTGACGGGCATCCGGCCGTGATCCCTTATCAACAGTATCCCACAGGCTTGCTATCTGCTCGAAGGCGTAACTCCTGGCAGACCCCAGCAACCGTTCTGCCTCGGCAACCGCACGCTGGGCATCACTTCTCATGGCCAGCACTTTCCCCGAGCCACGAGGTTTTTTCTGTGTCGCAAGCGCAATGAATGACTCGATGGCCGCTCTGGCAATGCCCGTGGCAACTCCTATCTTGTTGTACGCCAACCGGCTATACAGCGGTAACCGATAGAGCGTTCCCGATTCTATCGGTATGGTTCTCGCTGCCTGGCTGATAAACCTGTCGGGCACAAACACATCCACAACACGCACATCATGACTACCCGAGCCGCGTAACCCTGATACATCCCAGGTTTCAATAATTTCAAACTGGTCAGCAGGAATCATTGACTCGCAGAATATCGGTCCCTTGTCATCCCGCAATGGCACATCATTCTCCATGATCACACTCTGGCCCCAGAAGTACTGGGCGTTGTGTACGCCGCTTGCAAACGGCCACTGGCCGCTGATCCGATAACCGCCATCTTCTCGAAGCGCCTTGCCGAGAGGGTTCAGGCTGCCGGCAATGATCAGACCGGGGTCCGCATAAAGCGACTGCATGACATCACGACGATACATGGCACCGAGAATCCCCATGTTCTCGATGCCAATCATCAGATTCCATCCGGTTGAGCCATGAATCCGTGAAACTGCCTCGATCGTCTGCACCTGGGTTAAGGGATGAGCCTCTCCGCCGCCGATACTTTCAGGTACTGCTACCCGATATAAACCAGCCAGCGCCATGCCTTGTGCAACCTCTGATGCAAGGTGACCCTGCCGATCAGATACTTCCGCATACCGGGTAATTAGAGGTTCGAGCCTGGCAATTGCTTCACTGTACGGAGCAAATTCTGAGGATTCGTACATTATCGATGACCTGTCATTCAACCGGACGAGACAGGTTAGTAAGAAATCCCGTCGGTGTATCCAGCAGATTCTGTACCTTCAGATCAACATCTGCCGTTACCTGCAGATGCCATTTGCCACTACCGTCGCCGAGCGCTCCCACCAGACCGAGATCTCCATTACCCTGTTCCAGATCCTGCGCACTGAGCGTCATCGCACTCATCGCGGGAATATTGAATGTCACGGCACCGGATGGCGCCATCACGCCCTGATCATCCACACCGGAAATTGTGACCGCGCCCTGGCTGGCTGAATCATTGATGATACGCAGCGTGCTGCGCTGTGCAGTATTACTGCCGGGATTAAACAGATACACCTCGTTGGTCGAAACCGAGGACAGGGGGGTAACCCGACTCAGGTTTGTGAGGAAGCCGTCGGGTGTGCGCACCAGACTCATGACAACCAGACCTACATTTGAGGTAAAGGTCAGGCGCCAGCGACCATCACCGTCGCCGAGCATACCCGAGAGTCCTTTGTTGACATTGCCATTTTCGAGATCTGAAACCAACACCTGTTTCGAGCTCTGGGCTGCGAGCGTCAGGCTCACATCTCCCGAAGGGGCAATATCACCATTATCGTCGATACCTGAGATCGTTATCGTCGCAACGCTGTCGGTGGGATTGATGATTCTAATGAAGGTGGCCCGAACCGATTCACTGGCGGGATTGGCAAAATAGATCACCGGATTGCCATTACCATCCGCTGGCACGACACCACTCAAATTGGTGAGGAAACCGTCCGGTGTTCGGATCATGCTGATCACATCAAGGTCAAGGCTCGAACTCACATCCAGACGCCATTTCCCTGTGCCGCTGCCAAGGCCACCCGTTAACCCCTTATTCGCGTTACCGTTCTCAAGGTCGCTGGCAGTAAGTTGTTGGGAACGGTTGGCATCGAGATTCAACATTGCGGTGCCTGACGATGGCTGACCTGCATCATCGAGCCCCGTGATCGAGACAGAACCACTGACCGTACTCTTGTTAACCAGCCGCAGGAAAGTCTGCTGGTTGCTGTTGCTTGCCGGATTCGCGAAATAAACAAAGCGGCTGCCACCACCGCCCGGCGCCACATCGTTCAACCCGGTGAGGAATCCGTCGGGTGTGCGGATGAGCCCGAGCAACTGTACGGCGTTGTCGGAGCGAACGATCAGTTGCCATTTCCCCTGGCCATCACAAAGTCGCGAGGTCAGCCCCTTGGCCTCACTTCCGGATTCCAGCTCTGCCGCCGTAATCTGTTTCGACGCCTGGGCGCCGAGGGAAAAACTCACCGGACCACGTTTACTGGCAATGCCGCTGTCATCGATTCCGTAGATTTCCACATTGGTAGTTGAATCAACGGTGTTCACAAATCGCAAAAAGGTTTGCTGGGTGTTGTTACTTCCAGGATTTGCCACAAGCAGGCGTGTCTCCATAGCAAGTGCGGAACTTGCCGCGAGCGCACCCACCGCCTCCGGATCAAGACAAACATCAACCTCGGCAACTTGTGGGTCGGTATCTGCGAGAAACTCCTCAAGATTTGTCGCGCCATCACCATCGGGATCCTGGTCCGCATCATTGACCAGTGGATCGAGGTTGTTGGCGATCTCGAAGGTGTCCGGAATTTCATCATTATCATCATCTGTGTCCGCATTATTACCCACAGCGTCCATATCGGTGTCAAGGGTCTCGGCTGGATCGTTGGGAAATGCATCAACATCATCCGGGGAACCATCACCATCGGAATCCGCTGCGAGCGCAGCACGGAAGTTCGCTACCTGAAACCTGACGATATTCATGCTTTTGGCAGAAAACGCCGCTTCCGGCTGATCAATGTCGATACCACAAGGCTGGCCATCGCAAACCGATAGCTGTGGATTAGAAAGAAACGGTAATTCACTGGCATTAAACACGGATTCATAGCCCATCAGCGTGGTGAACGAATTCACTACCCCGTGGCCACGCGACCAGTCGAAAGTACCAGTCTCATTTTGCCTAAAAGAATGCCCCAGACCCATAAGATGACCAATTTCATGCAGCATCGTATTGTCGGCACAGGAGTCGATGTAGACCGCGGTGTGGCCAAGCTGAATATTACTCAACGCCGAAAAATCGCCGCGACTGGTAAAACCACCGAGATTGGCAAGCCCGCACGTATCCCCACCGTTATAAGGCTGGAGCAATACAATCAAGTCTGCCGCGTACTGATCACGGAGGGCGTCCAGGTCTGTAAATACACCGGTCCTCCCATCAGCTTCATTCAGCCAGGCATCGATGGATTGTGACTCGTTCATGGCAAGCTCCGTTACCCCCGCCAGGCGCATTTGAATGTCAACATTACTGTCGCTGAGCACCTGGTTTGAAAATGCCATCAGATGATCAATACGGACACTGGGGTCACCGCCATAAAGCGCCGCAACTCCACTGCTGTAAACAACAAGAATGTCTATGGTACTTGCGTCGGGCAAGGATGATGCACTGTCCGCATCCGTCCCCATAAGACGCTCATTAACATCGCCGACACCGTCGTCGTCACTGTCGAGTAAATAATTTCTGGCATTGCTCTGGAAGGATCGTGTCACCTTTGTTAGACCGTTTGGCACCCGCACCGTCTGGTACAAAAGTGTATCGTCGGTGCTGGCATCCAGAACATCGAAATGCAGGTATTCAAATCCAGCCTGCTCCTGAATGTCATAATCGACTGAAACCGCATCCGTTCGCGCACCGGCATTCAGGCTGTCAATAAATTCGTGCTCGGCGAGATTAAAACCTGTGGAGCCAAAGAAGGCTGCAGTCTCCGTGGCAAATAGACGGAGTCTGATAGTGGGATTGTCCGATGTCGAATTGTTAACGATGGCGGGAATACTTAAGGTTGCGGTAGTGCCGTTGATGGCGATACCAGGCTCAGAATCAAAATAGAAACTACCCACACCTGATGAACTCCCTCCTGCACTGAGTAATGTGACCTGCTGTTCAAGCCCCCATGTGTCTACCTGCACATCATCTTCAAGTAGCTGGAATGTTAGAAAGTAGGTTCCATCATCAGGCAGTACCAGCCCGGTTTTGAAATCTGTTGCCGCAATCTCACCTCCTGCCGCAAGGGATAAAGTGATGGGCGTCTCTGCGAGTATTCTCAAGCCCACTGAGTCCACTGCGTTCGGCAAGTCATGTCCCAGCACACGAATCTTGAGCACACCTGTCGCGGTTGATCCGATATTGGTAACACCGGCGTTAATGACTGCCGATGTGACAGAGTCAGTGCTGAAAGTGCACGGACAAGCCAGCTCAAGTTCGGCACCCAGGTTGCTGGCATGGATTCGCATCACCGCCGAGAAGAAGATCAGGATAACCAACACGCATTTCTTCATTAAAAATTACTCGCGCTGCGCCGTTTTGTGCCTGTCGAAAAAGATTGTCGATCCAAGAGGCATTGTTTTTGACTATTCAGGTTTATGACTATTCAGGTTCAGGAATATTTGCTGCCACTGGAATGCGATAGTCGGATTTTGTGTAATCAATTTGTGCCCGCATCGACGCCACCGGAACAATGCGACCGATGCCGTCACTCGCATCCATCTGGTATCCACCCGCCGGGGTATTAAATGTTGCAAACGCCCGGCTCGCACCCTGGGTCAGGGTGAATTTGTAGATTTTCTCTCCAGCAAGTTCAAATGTCCCCATAAGCGATACGTTTCCGGAGGCACTGGTAGACCGCTTCTCGATGAGAGCGGTATAACTCGTCGCTTCCTGCGGTACAGGCATCACCAGAGAGTCCCCGGGACCATAAGCCGTCAGATCACCATGTTGGACGAAAGCTGTGCCGGCTAACAATGTTCGTTTTAGTGCATCAGGTACCCGGGACTCAGCAACCGGCTCCCACACGTTGTGCTTGTGCGCAGCCTCGTCCTGCCTGACGTTCGGCGATTCATCTCGAGTCGGTGGTGGTTCGGACAGGTCAGCGGAATTGTCGTTGCTGTCCTGATGCGGCGAAAGATACAGGACACTTCCCACACTACCCACAATGCCCGCAAATACCAGCACCAGGATGCCGATGATTTTTTTCATGAAAACGACCGCTGTCTTCGCAAAGAACCCATTGATAGTGGCATAGCGACAGGGTTCGAATCAACGCCTCAGGATATAGGCTACCTAAATTGTTACTTAGAGAATCCTTATCGTTGCGTGATCACGAGCTCACGGCAATTAGTACATGAGGTTCATTGGTTACAACACGTCATGGGCCGCTCACGCTCCCAGTGCCATTCTGTCACACGCGCTTCGGCGATTTGTGCTCGCGCGATGACGAAAATAGATCCGAGAAACAGGAACGTCGATCAGATACAAGCCATTGGTCGGAGGTATCGCGCGTAATCGCGCGGGGTAGCGAAATGAGCCACGGTCCCTTCGGGACCTCTCAGGCATCTTCAAGAACTCTTTTTGGCAGCGGTGACATACGTTTCCCGTTCAAATTATAGGGTCAGACGCTTTAATATATTAAAGCGATAGACTAATCTAGCGATATCAGCATGAAGGGTGAAAAATCGATGGCCAAGCGGCGGCGACAGAAGAAATTGAGCCGTTTGTTCGAAGATGACTCAACCAAAAATAGATTGCTTTCCGTTGGGCTGTCATTATTCGCAAAACACGGCATTGCGGATGTCTCTCTACGAGCTATTGGTGCGCAAGCAGGCTCCAAGAATACAGGAGCAGCTCAGTATCACTTTGGGGATAAGAAGGTTTTCCTAGCTGAGATTCTTGCACGCGCGCATGACCGAATTTGGATTCCAGCTGAACAAAGGTTGAGTGATGTAGTTTTCGCCGACGGCTCTTTGAGAGAGGTCCTCGCCCGCGGTATTTGGCCTATGAAGATGCCACCATACGAATTCGATCTAGGCGGGGAGGCAAGTGTCCTCCTGCTGCATTGTGCAATCGACCAAGATTCCGACATACGCGCGCTTGGTGCGCGCTGCTCCGAGCGTCATCTTTGGACGTTCTATCGTGCGGTGAAGCGGCTTCTACCTGACCTATCAGAGGAGGTATTTGGCGCGCGCTGGCGGATCTTCATCACGGAAGCACTAATAGGGCAAACTGCGCGTATATCGAATTTCAGCCTCGCACACGGGGTAGATGACTATCCTACTATTGAGGAACATTCGCGCTATATTTCCGCGCTGCTTGATTTCTCGGAATACGGGTTTCGCGCCCCAGTAACCGAGGTAGATCGAATAGACCTCACCGCGATGCTCAAGGAGAGTTCGACGAGAGCGTGAGCATGTTGTCCATCTGGGGAGATGCCCGGTTCTCAGTTGCGCGACAAATCGATCTTCTAAGTAACCAATATAGAGAGGAAACCAATGCTGGTAGAAAATGCAGTCATACCAAATCAGAAGCAGATGGAGGAATTCACTGAGCCTGGACCGGATGGTCCGATGTATATGCTCAACTATGTCCGACCAATCCAGCAATAAACGCGAACTGGATGTAGACAGAGCCCTGGTCACATCTGGGTTTATAGTCTTACACACACATCTTGATGCTCAATTCGGTTGGGATCCTCTGCTCACCCCGGTGTCACTTCACGGTGTAGCTCGTTTAGGTAGACTCGACACCTCTGCTCTGCAAGCCAAAGGGATACCAGACGTCCCACGCCCGCACTCGAAGAGTCGAGAGATTGACGCTGTGATCTTTGCCACCGCGTTTCGCCTGGCCCTAAGCGCTTCGCTTAGATAAATACCCACCGTTGTCTGAAGGTTGCCTCCGGGAGTGAGCGAAACCTTGTCGCACGATAGAACGTCATCAAGTGCGACTCAGTGCAATGATGGTCAAGCTCTCGGATCGCAGGAGCCTAGGCACAGACGGACGCTCAAGTCACAAGGGTTATTGGTTGTACATATTAACACACGTGAGTTAAACTTTTTGTTATGCTAAGAAAACTATTTATAGGCATCGCCTGCCTCGTTGGTCTGATTGCGCTCGTCATCGGGGCACTCTGGCTAGTCACTGAACCAAAGCCATTGCCAGAAGGGACTGAAAGTGCACGCAGACTAGCGGCAGGGCCGTTTGCGGTAAACACGGTCGACTACCGTTGGAACGATGCTAACCGCGATATCACCATCACACTCTGGCGTCCCGAAGAAGCCTCTGAGAAAAGACCGCTCCTATTGTTCAGCCACGGTTTCATGTCGACGCGCGAGGGCTGTACCCACATGGCAAAACACCTTTCAAGCTACGGCTACTTCGTGGCTTGCGTCGAGCACCCGTTTTCAAACGCAAACGCTCCTGATGGACCCAATGAGTTCGATGTAGTCAATCAACCTAGTGACTTATCTTTTGTCCTCGATCAGATTCTCAAAGAAGGGTCAGTGGAATTTGATTTGGTCGACCCAGACCGTATCGGCGCGTTTGGAATCTCGCTTGGTGCCAACACAGTAACTCTTGCAGCCTTTCACCCAGAGTGGCGCGAGCCACGCCTCAAGGCAGTTGTTTCGGTCGTTGGGCACGGTGACGTGTTTGGCCAGAGTTTCTTTCAAACAGCTAACATCCCGTTTCTAATGATCGCGGGTACTGCAGACAACATCGTTCCCTACGAAACCAATGCCGTCCATATTCCAGATCGAATACAAGTCGGTGGACTTCTAACAGTCGAAGGAGCAACGCATGCAGGGTTTAGCTACATAACCTCTGGGCCGCTCAGGATTTTAGGGAACCCGGATAATCTGGGATGCGGAGGGGCCTCGCCAGAAGACATCCCTCAGGATGAGAGCCCGTTTGTTGGCAAGTTTGGTACGCAACAACAAGGTTTGATTATCCCGACGGAGTACAAGCCGCCCTGCAGTTCTACATTTTCCAATGTGATGAAAGCGGGTCGCCAGCAAGACATTGCAACGCTCGCCATTCGAGCATTCTTCGGCAGCATATTTGCTACGTCGGCGAATGAGCGTCAAGCCCACCGTGAATATCTGGAACTGACGATTCTGGAAGAATTACCAAGTGTCAGCTTTCGCGGAGCGGTTGGAGGATGAGCATGTCTATCTGGATTGCGAAGTTGTTAGGGCCCGTCATTCTTGTATTGAGCATACATATGGTCACTGCTCCTAAGCGACTTCAAGCGACCACCGAGCAATTTCTCGAAGATAGCCCACTGATCTTTGTTTCCGGGATACTTGCGATGCTCGCAGGGCTTTCGATTATCAATACTCACAACACTTGGGTGTGGGATTGGAGAGTCGTTATCACAATCTTCGGCTGGGCGTTTTTTATAAGCGGCGCATCAAGGATCATCGCGGGTCAGGCTGTAAAAAAGATCGGAGATACATTTATGCATCGGTCAACCATGACACGAATTGCGGGAATAGTATGGGGTGCGTTTGGGCTTTTTGTTGCGTACAAAGGCTACGGCTAGGCCGATTCCAAATGGCGGCTTGTGGCCTGCACCGACGCTTATCAATCTTTAAATAGCAGCGATATTCAGCCCCGCTTTGTCGTAATTGGACAGGTTTTACTGCACGATCTGAAATAGGCAACTCAGCAAATTCAACACGTTAGCTAGTTCCCGTGCCGAAAGCCTCAGATTCAAAAAATGGTGCCGCATAGTAAAATTGTTGGACGCATAAGCCCCTGATGTTTGTACACTGCGTCAACGACACGCCACACAGGGCAGTGTATTCTGCAATACGCCGATACATGAGATCGGCAGGTATTTCACGTAAATTGGCCAATGCCTTTCGCGCACCCAAGAGATACCGGACCGGATAAGTGTAGACCTGAAAGCGGAGACTGAAACGGGAGGACCAGGCATGGGCTGCGATCAAGTGCGGCGTTGTGCACAGGTATTGCCGCACCGGCAGTGCGGATACCGGTTTCTATTCAAGGATTCGTTGTCCTTCCAGCACTTCTGCCGCATTGATCCTTTTCATGTCCCGAGCAAGTCAACATTAGCGGCCAACATCAACGTGATTCGGCCTGGCGCAAGACGTACCGTCGATTCGTCACTGCGATGAAGGTTGCTGGGTTCGAAAACGGTGAACGGTTGCCTATCGACAGAACCATGGCAGAACCCACTATTCTGAAGCCAACATCAGCTATCTGAAGCGATGTTTTGGATTGCGCCGAGTGATCTGGAAAGGGAGCAACGGTCCACACTACCCACAATGCCCGTAAATACCAGCACCAGGATGCCGATGATTTTTTTCATGAAAACGACCGCTGTCTTCGCAAAGAACCCATTGATAGTGGCATAGCGACAGGGTTCGAATCAACGCCTCAGGATATAGGCGGCGTGGGGATGACAATCATTCCCCTGGTTGCTCGCCTTTCGGCAATTCATCCATGCGATAGAGCACCGGAAATACCCGGATCCACAAAGCAGTAACCCCAAGCGTCGCCAGCCCTCCCACAACCACTGCGGGTATCACCCCCCACCAGGCCGCCGTGACCCCGGATTCGAATTCCCCGAGTTCGTTGGAGGCACCGATAAACACCGCGCTGACCGCACTCACTCGCCCACGAATATGATCCGGCGTTTCGAGCTGCACCAGTAAATGGCGAATGTACACGCTCACCATGTCACCTGTACCCATCAGAATCAGCGCAAACAGCGACAGGTAGAAAGTTTGTGACAGCCCAAACAGGATAATGGCAAAGCCGAAAATGGCGACACCGACGAACAACCACTTACCCACACGGCGAACGATTGGATAAAACGTCAGTAGTATCGCCGTCAGTGCGGCGCCCATCGCGGGCGCAGTGCGAAGGACACCGAGACCTTCCGGTCCCACGTGGAGAACATCCTTTGCGAAAGCCGGTAGCAGCGCGACTGCACCGCCAAACAATACCGCGAACAGGTCCAGCGAGATCGCACCAAGAATCACCGGCCGTGAGCGGATAAAAGTCAGCCCCTCCAGCACGGTCTTCCAGGTCGCCGGTTCATCCACACGTATTACCGGTGGCAATTTGACCCGCAGCATTAGACCGACAGAAAAGATCAGGATTGCTGCCACCAGTCCATAGACTGTATCCGGCCCAAAGACATAGAGCAGACCACCCAGGGCCGGACCGGCAATGGTCGCCACATGGCTACTGGAGGAGTTAATCGCAACCGCGTTAGCGAATGCAATTCGAGGCACCAGATTCGGCGTGATGGCTTGCGAACTGGGCATTGAAAAAGCCCGGGCCGAACCGAAAAGCACCAGCACGGAGAAAACCGGCCACACTTCGGAAATGCCGCTTAAGGTGTAGACAAGCAGCAAACCGGCACACAGCGCCTCCACTCCATAGCAACCAACCAGAATCAGACGCCGGTCCATACGATCTGCGACCTGGCCGGCCGGTAGCACCAGAATGACAAACGGCAGGAACTGTGCGAGACCAATCAGTCCCAGATCCAGCGGATCCCCTGTGGCAGCGTAGACCTGCCAGCCAATCGCAACACTTTGCATCTGCACTGCGAGTGTCGTGAAGAATCGCGCAAACAGGTAATGGCGAAAATTGGGGTGGGAAAATGCCTGGTGTTGATCTGCATCGTCTGACCGGGTGTTCGCTGCACTCAAGTTAAGTCTATCCAGAAAATCTGCAACACTATGTTAGTGTCAGGAGTCTGTCCACATGGTCTTAACTGCTCAAAATTCTCAATCATGGACTTCCAAAGCCTGTCTGGTTTAATGTGCGACGAACAAGCGCAAGCCCGGTTCCCATGATCGATACACTTATCTTTGACCTCGGCGGTGTCCTGATCAACTGGGATCCCCGGCACCTTTACCGAAAAATATTCGATGATGAGACTACCGTTGAGAATTTTCTGGCAAGCGTCTGCACCCAGCAGTGGAATGAACAACAGGATGCGGGTCGATCTATCGCAACGGCAACCACAACCCTGATAGACCAGTTTCCTCATCATGAAACCGCTATCAAGGCTTACTACGATCGTTGGACAGAGATGCTCGATGGTCCAATCGATGGGACTGTCAAGCTGCTCTCGTCTCTCAGGCAAAGCGGCGAATATAAGTTACTGGCGCTGACCAACTGGTCGGCCGAAACATTCCCGCATGCTCGCAATCACTTTGCATTTCTTTCGCATTTCGACGATATCCTCGTGTCCGGTGAGGTCAACCTGAAAAAACCGGATCGCCGCATTTTTGATCTGTTACTGCAGACGCACTCAGTGACGCCCTCGCAGGCCGTTTTCATTGACGACGCGATACACAACGTTAAGGCGGCAGGGGAATTGGGTCTGCATGCAATTCATTTCAAATCACCAGGTGAACTCAAAACGGATCTGGAAATCCTTGGTGTCAGATTTGATGCGACTATCTCCCCTTGAATGACGGCGTTCGCTTCTCCAGGAATGCACTAATACCTTCTACCTTGTCCTCGGTTTGTACCAGCGCACCCTGACCAAACTTTTCCATCGCCAGGGCCGTGTCCAGGCTTCCTTCCATACCCTTGTGCACCATCATCTTCATAAACCGCGGTACGAATGGTGCAAAAGAAGCCAGGTGATCAGCCATCCGCTGAACCTCAGGAATCAGTACCGCTGATTCAACCATGCGGGTAACCAGCCCGATTTGCAGCGCCCGTTCGGCGTCGATGGGTTGACCCATCAACAACATTTCCATTCCCCAGCCCCGGCCAACGATCCGCGGTAATCTCGCCGTCGCGCCGCCCCCGGGGATGATCCCCAATTTGCCTTCAGGAGTGGCAAATCGGCTTTCCGGCGTACAAATTCGAAGATCGCAACCAAGCGCAATCTCAAGACCACCACCCATGCAGATACCGTCAATGGCGGCTATGGTAGGAATTGGCAGATTTTCCAACCGACCGGCAAGCCCCTGCACAATCGGCTCGAGTGCCGCCGCGAGATCTCGTGCGGCAACCTCTTCCAGATCGGACCCGGACGCAAATGCTTTTCCGCCGGCACCAGTAAATGCAACTACTCGCACCTTGTCATTGTTGTCAGTCAAATCAAGGGCAGTATGGATTTCTACCAGAGTCTGCTGGGAAATAGCGTTGTGCTTTTCTGGACGATCTAGGGTGATCAACGCGAGAGGCCCCAGAACTTCCAGTTTTATGCAGGTGAAGTCGTTCATCGTCAGGCTCCTCAACGAAAAAAAGCGCATTATAAACACTTTAATCAACAAAGCCTGACGCGCTGGAAAATACGCCATTGACTCGATATAGTAAAACGATAACGCATCAGGGTGAGCACATGGGTCTGAAAGTCATCGGCGCAGGATTCGGCAGGACCGGCACCTTGTCACTAAAAATGGCGTTGGAAAAACTGGGTTTCAACCGGTGCTACCATATGCTGGAAGTACACTCCCACCCGAAACACCGATCGATCTGGCAGGATGCACACCGCGGCCTCAGCATCGACTGGGACGAACTGTTCGAGGGTTATGAGGCCAGTGTCGACTGGCCGTCCTGCAATCTCTGGCGTGAACAACTGGCACATTTCCCGGATGCCCGGGTAATCCTCTCACAACGCGACCCGGACAGCTGGTATGACAGCATTATGGCGACGATCTACAAGTCATCCAGCGCGAGCCTCCTCTCAGAGGATGAGGCAATCAGGGCCGGTGGACGATGGGCCATGGAAATTATCTGGGAGCGACTATTTGACGGCCGGATGGAAGATCGTGAATATGTCACGGGCATTTTTGCACAACACAATGAGCAGGTGATACGCGAGGTACCGCCAGAGAAACTGCTTGTATTCGAAGCCAGACAAGGTTGGCAGCCTTTGTGCGATTTTCTGGAACGGGATGTCCCGGACGAGCCCTATCCAAGGGTGAACAGCACCGAAGATTTCGAACAACGAATGAGTAGACGCTAGTCCGACCCCGCTGGCATCAATAGTTGCCAGATCTGCATCTCGATATCGATCTGTTTTGCTGTCCCGGCATTCGCGGTTCTCGCCATAATCAGATCCAGGCCTGGCACCACATGGAGGTAGTTACCAAACTCACCTCTCGCCGCGATTAAATCGGGCGGTGCGGATGCAATGACCGGGAGCACCTGGCCTCCTGGTGAAGCGTGCCGTTGATTGTTCCACCAACCGAATCCCCAGGCCGGATTTTCCGCCGACCCGGGTGACTTCATCTGCTCAAGATAGTGCGCGGGAAGCAGTCGTCTGGCGCCCAGGTGTCCCCGGTCAAGCAGCAGTTGTCCAAGCCGGACAAGGTCACTCGCAGTGCTCACCAAACTGGAGATCGGCGTGCCATCCGGTAACCTGTCATCACCGTCAATCCAATGTGTCTGGGTCATGGAAAGCTCAGCAAACAACCATTCATGTGACAGTACATCCAGTGTCTGCCCGGTCTGTAAACACAGGATTTTTTTCAGATAGTTGTAGGCAGTATTGTTGTGTCGCCAGGTTTCGCCGATGGTGCCCAGGGGATTCAACTCATCATCCATACCAGTGGTCATGCGCAGTAAAATCTCGATAGTGAGCTTGGCCTCATCCCAGGGAGATAGCTGCGTCCATTCCGGATCAAGATGGTGGTTAATATTGTCGATAACTTCGAGCAGGTACCTTTCCTCTGCCATACCAATCAGTATCGACAGCACTCCTTGTTGAACGTCGTACACTTCCTGTGGTTCGGAGTCATCGTCGATCGATATTAAAACGTCGCCACCCTGAACCAGCTTGAACTGGGCGCTTCCGGAGTCCCTGGCAATGGCGTGTAGCTGATCGAGCACCTGTTCGAATAACAGCGAATCCCAGCCGATCGACATCAGTAAGGCAGTCCCTGGGCATCGGTGAAAATACTGTAAAGCGACTGGCCGGCGGTGATAAACAGCCGATTTCGCTTTGCACCGCCGAAGCAAAGGTTGGAGACCGGTTCTGGCAGATGAATCATGCCGAGGCGATCGCCTTCCTGTGATAACACCACCACACCATCTCCGCCAACACCCGCCCATCCTGCGGACGTCCAGATATTGCCATCAGAATCACAACGGAAACCATCAGACATGGCATCACCCATATCCGCAAAGGCACGCTGGTTGGCAAGGGCAGACCTGTCAATGACATCGAATACCTCGATGGTGCGCGGGTGGTCTGGTTTGTGTGTGATTCCGGTATCGCTGACGTAAAGCTGGCTTGCGTCCGGTGAGAAGCAAAGCCCATTCGGTTTTTCGAGTGCTGAGGTCATCTCCGAGAGCGCATAGGTTTCCGGATCAATTCGGTACACACTGGTCGGCAACTCAAACGCAGCCTTACCGCCCTCATAGTTCCACAATATTCCATAACCTGGATCAGTAAACCAAATCGCTCCGTCACCGGGATGTACAACCACATCATTGGGTGCATTCAGGCGTTTACCGTCAAAGCTGTCCGCAAGCACCGTGATGGAGCCATCGATTTCAGTTCGCGTGACACTGCGGGACCCGTGTTCACAGGAGACCAGCCGACCCTGCCTGTCCCGGGTATTGCCGTTACTGTAGTCTGAAGGCGCACGATAAGTGTCGACAGAACCTGTGCTCTCCTGCCAGCGCAGCATCCGGTTGTTGGGAATATCGCTGAAAACCAGGTAACGACCATCGCCAAACCAGACCGGACCCTCGGTCCAGCGGGCGCCCGTATAGAGTCGCTGCAATGCAGCACTGCCAAGCACATACCTGGAAAAACGATCATCAAGTACCTCAACTGCGGGATCAGGATAACGAATCACATCGCGTTCCCAGTCCCTGTCCATTTTTCTATCCACCGGTTCGCCTCAATTATATTCTGCTGATTTAGCGGGTGATAAGTCGATTGGATCGCACTCGCCCTAACATTTTTAGTAGTGTGGCATCCTTTTTTACAAAGTGGTGGCGTAACGCTGCTGACACATGTAACAGGACGGTGGCGGCGATTATCCAGGCGCAGAGGTGGTGAAAGTCTCGACCAAGCTCCGCCAGCTGCTCATCCTTAACCGCGAGTGCATCAATGGTAAACGCACCAAATACCCATACCTCGCTCCCACCTGCCAACGCCATGGTCAGCCCCGATATCGGCATCATAAAAAGCAGTGCGTACAGCAACAAGTGAGTGGCTTTGGCCACTACTCTCTGCGCGCCTGGCATGGATACAAAATCAGGACGCTCAGTGGTGAGGTACCACAGTAAGCGAATCGGGATGAGGCAAAGGACGGTGAATCCGAAGGCCATATGGATGATATAGATATCCCATTTCATCGGATGCTCGTCGTCCAGATTGGCCATATAAAAGCCGGCACAGATCATCGAGGCAACGATCACGGCCATAAGCCAGTGAAGCAAACGGGCAAATGGATTGTAATTTTTCACACTCATAAGTTAGAACGAGCCAGCATCGACGGCCCTCGATTCTACTAGAGTCCGCTCGTCACTGCATGCGGGCGCCGCTCACTCGATGCCGTTAACCACCCGGTCCTCAGGCTCGATTTCCTGGATATCCTGCGGCAAGACAAACCAGCAAAGGTTCAGAACCGCGTCGGGAAGCACAATCGGATAGCGCCTTCCGGGACGGGTAGTTCTCATTAATTCGAACTCTGCCTCTGCCAGGGACTTCGCCAGATCTTGCTCCGGCAAGGCTGCTTCGCTCTCTTCGCCCGGCAACTCTGCAAAATCAGGCAGCTTCCCTGTTTGCGCAACTTCGCCCTGATAGCGCCAAACCCCATGATGCGGATCAAAGCAATAATAAGGTAGCAAACGCCAGCCATGCTCCGCGACCAACTCAATCGCACGCAACAGGTATTCGAACGTCGCCTCGTCAATAAAGTAATTGAAGTTCAGGCGGACCCAGCCGGGACGCAGGATGGTGTGCGACTGGACAATTTGTGCCTCGATCGCCCGGCTATAAGCCATATCCATGCCCAATAGCTGGTGGCCATAAGGACCTGCACAGGAACAACCACCGCGAGACTGGATGCCGAATAAGTCGTTCAGCAAGGCCACCACAAAACCATAGTGCAGATCTTTATCACCCCATTTGATGCGCAGGGACATAATTGACAATCTAGGCAGGTCTGAGCTGCCAAGGATCTCGATTGAGTCGCATCGCCGCCAGCGGCATAGGGCCCGCTGAACAAAGTCACTTTCGAGTCGTTCGATTTCCGCATCCCCAACCGTTCTCTTCAGCTTGAAAACCAGGCCCGCACGAATAGACTCAATAATTGCCGGGGTGCCACCCTCTTCTCGTTGTTCATGATTTTCAAGATAGCGATGATCCTCGGGGGTCACGTAAACGACGGTCCCACCACCCGGCATTGCGGGTACGCGATTCTTGAGCACATGCTTGCCAACCACCAGGATACCCGGTGTTCCCGGGCCCCCAACAAATTTGTGAGGCGAAATAAAGATCGCATCCATGGCGGTATCATCCTTGTCAGCATCAGTTCCCTGCATGTCGATCGCGAGGTAAGGCGCTGCTGCCGCATAGTCCCAGAATGACAGCGCAGCATAGGAATGCAGCAGCGCGCTGACAACATTCACATTCGTTTTGATGCCGGTCACATTGGATGCCGCCGAGAAGCTACCTATTTTTACCGGACGATGTTTGTAGCATTCCAACTGGGCACGAAGGTCATTTAGGTCAAGCTGACCACACGTTGTCAGCTTAATGACCACGAGTTCAGCAATGGATTCACGCCAGGGTAACTCGTTTGAGTGGTGTTCATAGGGGCCGATAAAGACGACCGGACGCGATTCGGCTGGAATATTCCCGGACAATTTGTACTGTTCGTCCAGCTCCGACGGAAGCCGAAGATTAAGGATTTCGATCAGTTTATGGATCGCGGAAGTCGCCCCGGAACCACAAAATATGACCTGGTCATCCGCCGCGGCATTGACGGCCAGCCGAACCTCTTGCCGTGCCTGTTCGCGCAGCGCAGTGGTATTGGCTCCGGTTAGAGAACTTTCTGAGTGGGTGTTGGCATAAAGTGGCAGTACGGCGGCGCGTATATAGTCTTCGATAAAACCAAGCGATCGGCCAGAAGCCGTATAGTCTGCATAGACCAGCGGTTTGACACCAAAAGGCGTCTTCACCGGAAAGAGGTCACCAATCACCGATTCCCTGATCTTTTTAATCAACGCGTTCATATCACCACTCTCAACACTCTGCTTTAGCTCTACCTGTCTCAGGTTGTTGTTTCGCCATTCGCCCAGCGCCTGCTGCAAGGCACCTGACAACGCATGAATTATAGAGTGTCGTTGGTGGCACATTGTGCCCATTTGTTCCGGCAATCTATCAATTCCCGGATCATTTGTTTGTGAATCGAAAATATTATGAAACAATGGTCCAAATCGCTGAAACGGCATTTTCCGCTGCTATGCCAGAAATCAAGATCGACAAACAGGACCAGGCCATTCTTTCTCTGGTCCAAAACGATGCCACCCTTTCTGTGGGTGAAGTGGCCAATCGGATCGGCATATCCAAATCAGCCTGTTGGCGCAGGATTCAGCGTCTCGAACACCAGGGGGTTATTCGTGATCGTGTAACCTTGCTCAGCCCTGAACATGTCAACCTGCCACTCACCGTGTACATCTCGATTCGCACCAACCAGCACAATGACCATTGGGCCGAGCAGTTCAAACGGGCAGTGGATGGAATCCCCCAGGTACTGGAGGTTTACCGCATGAGTGGCGAACTCGATTATCTGATTAAGGCAGTTGTTCCTGACATGCCCGGTTATGATTTACTGTACAAACACCTGATCAAGGCGGATCTGTTCGATGTCAGTGCCAGCTTCGTGATGGAGACGTTCAAACAAACCACAGAATTGCCGCTGACCAGTATTTGAATTCATGACCCTGACTCCGACCGACGCACCCGCATTTCTGCGCACCCTGTTTGATCACGCGGTGGCGGCGGCCCATCCCATGAACTGCTTCCCTGACGACCTGCCTCCACCGCCGATCGGTCGCACAATTGTGCTCGGTGCGGGCAAGGCTGCAGCTTCGATGGCAAGGGCGTTTGTCGATCGCTGGGCACATCCCTGCATGGGTCTGGTCATCTGCCGATACGGTCACAGCGTCGAAGTCGACGGCATCGAAGTCATCGAAGCCGGACATCCCAATCCTGATGCAACTGGTATTTCGGCCACGCAAAAAATACTCCAGCTTGCAGCCTCGGCGACGATTAATGATCTGGTCATTGTGCTCATGTCAGGAGGTGCCTCTTCATTGTTGGTGGCTCCGGCTGAGGGTGTAGCGCTTGCGGACAAACGCCAGGTCATTACGGATCTAATGAAATCGGGTGCATCAATCAGTGAACTCAATGCCATCCGTACAACACTATCGAAAATCAAGGGTGGGGGTCTGGCAAGAGCCTGCGGGGCGGCACCGACGTGGACTTATATCATCAGCGACGTTCCAGGCGATGACCCACAGATAGTCGGCTCTGGGCCAACCATCGAACGTCAGGTTTCCAGAAACACTATCGATGTGATCATGAATCGCTATCACATTAGGCCCCCGCCTGAAGTCATTCAATTCTGGAACACTACTGTCGCTAGCCAGGATCAAATCTCCCGGGAGGTAACTCAACATTCGCCGGACAACATCATCATCATAGCCAACGCCATGACATCACTCCTGGCTGCAAAAAGCCTGGCTGAGAAAAGCGGCATACTAACTTTGATCATCGGCGACCGCTTCGAGGGCCAGTCCGTCGCACTGGGCAGAACCATGGCGGAAATGGCCACTTCCATCATCACTTCGGGCCATCCCTGCCCACCCCCCTGTTTGTTACTCTCCGGTGGAGAAACCGTCACACGCATCAGCGCATCAGCACCAGCCGGGGCATGCGGTGGCC
>JAJFKA010000178.1 GCA_021773555.1 Gammaproteobacteria bacterium | reverse complement strand
CTTACTTTTCTTTACAGTCTCTCAGAAGTATTGCCTGGGGTCAGATCATTTGCTTTTTCCGGCGAGCTTGGTGAGGTCACCGAGTATTTCGAGCATTATGACATCGAAACCGCCATCGAGATGAGCCTCAATGATTTTGGTAAGGGGTCCACCGACTATGGCAAGGCGTTTCATACCTTCGCCGACCGGTGTCTGGGAGCGCTTGATTCTCGATCTACAGTTATCGTACTGGGCGACAGTAGAAACAACTACTACAGTTCCGGGGCGCAGGCACTGCAACGCATCTCCGATAAATCTCGTTCAGTAATATGGCTGAACCCGGAACCCAGGGACCGCTGGCAGGTTGGAGATGCGCTGATGCAGGAGTATCTGCCCGCCTGTGATTATGCAGAAGTCTGTAATTCACTGCCGGATTTGCAAAGGGTTGTTTCTCGCGTTTTGAAATCGACACGCAGGTGAAATTGTGGAGCTGACTGGAGTGCAGACGATTGCAGTGGTGTTCGCGTCACTATTGTTGGTGACGATGAGTTACCTCTGGTGGAAGCCGCGCAGGCTCACTACGGCCACTGGCCTCGGCTGGGATGATCTCGTCAATCCGATCCTGATTATTGATCTAAATACCTACAAACCCACCCGTTGCAATCGGCAGTTTCATCACATGTTGGGATATCGATCAGCGGCCGAGTGCCTGGACTCCTTGCGTTACTTCCCACACTTTCCAGAACATACCTTCCATCAGATCTTCCGTCTGACCGATGAGACAGGATCGGCTGGACATCTGTCTCCGGACATTCCCTGCCTTGATCGATTTGGCACAGCCATCGGACTACCCACATCTGTCAGCCTGAACAAGGCAGACCGGTACATGCAAATCAAGTTTTCAGGTCAATTGACTCAGGAAAAACGGTCCGAGCCACCGACAGAGATGTCAGCCACTCAGATCGACGACAGGATTTTTGATTCTCCGCTGCTGGACTGTATAGAGCTGTGGGACGGGCAGGTGGGTGTCTGGTCTATAGACATCGGCAAGGGTACGCTGCTGCACAATGACCGCTGGCTGAGTGCACTTGGCTACGGGTCTGTCGCTGACAGGCACAGGCTTCAATTCTGGACCCGTGTTATCGCACCAGCGGAGCGTGATCGTCTGGTTAATTTTTTTCGTGATGCAGGTGGTGATGAGCTACAGATACGGTATCGAGTCGCAACTGCTGGCGGCGTCGAAATCGAACTCGAATCACGGGGTCTGGTGACCGAACGCGACACTGATGGGCAGATCTTGAAAGCCCATGGCATTCACATTGCACGGCATCAGGCTTTCTTTGGTCAGTCAGCTAACGAATCTACTTTGACTTCGACGGCAGACCTGGCTGCCCGGCTTGGGCTTTCCTGCAGCAACAATATCCGTTTCACGACAGTGCCTGACCTGGACTTTCTTGGCGGCTTACTCAGGTTGCTGTTGACCTACTTGAATCAGGAAGCCGGGCGATCGGTCATGCCGTTGCTGGACGTCAAGCCCCTGGTTGAACGTCAATGCAGTAGTTGTAGTAGCGTCACCGCTGGAACTGACCTGGTTGCAATCACCCTCAATCAGACGGGGTTACGGGTTGATTCGACCGGCTTACCGAGATTATTGCAATCTGGATATGCAACCGCCCACATTGGCGCCAGGAATCTGTTGCATGAGGTAAGCCGCGAACTACACGGGCAGGCCGGGCATATCCAGTTGGCACTAATTGATGGCTGCCTGATCATTACGCTATTGGTTCCCGGATCTATTTCGACAGTCGATGCGCGCAGTGACCTGCGAGCAGTCGGGTCTTCGTCGTCGGACTTATCCCTGGTGGTCGAATGAGTGAGAAACCTGAGTCAAAATTCCTGGGCGCCATAGAGTATGCTCCGGACGCTTTCCTGCTGTTAGATGATAGTTTCATTGTTCAGAATGCAAACCAAAGAGCATCAGAACTCGGATTTCGGAGCGGGGAGAGGCTGTCAAAACAGGTTGATGCCAGGACTTTCGATCATGTACGGCGGCTTTGGGAGGGTGATGAAGCAGATCGTACCACGGGGGTTTCAATTCAGGGCAGGGCACTGGAACTAACCTTCATTCCGAATACCGGTCTGCCGTACTGGGGACTTTGGATCAAGGACAATGCCGAACTGAATCTCGTGCAAAAATCGCTGCAACGGCTCAGTCGTCCCGAGAAAAAAACACACCTTCAACTCAGCAATCTGATCTCGGCCACCCTCGGTTATTCGGAATTGGTTGAGCTGATGCTGGAAGAAAACAAGGCACTCGGTCAGGAACAACGCAGCACGATCAGAAAGTATCAGAAGGAAGTCAGCGCAGGATTGCAACAAAGCGAGAGAATCATCCGCGGGGAGCGCGGGAAATCGCTCCCGGGTGTGCCCGGGACCGGAAGTGGCCGACATGTGCTGGTGGTGCATCGTGATCCTCACCGAACCGAATTACTGACCGAATTATTACGTTCACAAAATTTTAAGGTGACCAGCTTCAACAATCTGTCCGTTGCACGCAAGTTTGTCTCTCTGAACGCCCATAATCTGGACCTTGCTATTGTCAGCGATACCGACAATCTGCACCTGGATCTGGATCCTTCATTGCAGCTACTTATCTGTTCAAGCAGTGATAACGGCGAAGAGAGTCATGCCCGGATTGAGGAGCCATTGGATATCAACCAGTTGATGGCCAAGGTGGTTAGTCTGACCGGTGGTTCTGCATAGTGAACCACCGTTTCCACGTCACGACGTAGCCATCATGCGTAACAGTTCCGTCAGTGTCGGACCAATCTGCCTGTTAACTACCAGATCGGCGACAGGGTCCAGGTCGGTCGGCTGGTTGTTCAAAATGACCAGTTCAGCGCCGTTTCGTTTTGCCATTGCTGGGAAGCCCGCGGCAGGGTACACCACCAGCGACGACCCAATAGCGATAAACAGATCACAATCACTGGTCGCCTGCTCCGAGCGCTGCATTTCGACCGCGGGCATTGCCTGGCCGAATGAGATCGTGGCTGTTTTCACGATTCCGCCACAGTCACTGCAGTAGGGCACGTTCGAGGTCGCGATAAACGCAGACCTTAAGTCGGTCAGTTCAAAGCGTCGGCCACAATCAAGGCAACTCGCGTAGTTGGCATTTCCGTGAAGTTCGATAACACGCTCCTCCGGCACCCCGGATTTGAGGTGCAGCCCATCAACGTTCTGAGTAATGATATGGGTTACTTTTCCCGCCTCGACAAGCTGGCTGATTGCGATATGCCCCTCATTGGGTGAAGCATTTGCCATGGTATCGGTCCCAGCGAATTTTCGGGACCAGTATTCTTTACGAACGTTTTCAGATGCGATGAAATCATTAAAATCAATCGGCGATATTTTCTTCCAGACACCATTGGGTCCGCGGAAGTCAGGTATACCGGATTCAGTTGATATCCCGGCACCCGTAAAGACCACCACGCGGCCGGCTTCCCTTACGAGGGAAAGAAATTGTGACATCTGCTCACTCATATTGAACTCCTGAATACCTGCCAGTGCCCATTTGCACGGCGTCTCTCCCGGCTATCATACCGTGACCGGTAGCATTCTCAATTCGCATGGATATCGGACAATTGTGAACTGAGCCGGAGTTTGGCACAGTGTGGAATACTAGCTCGCGAACCATCAGGCATGCAGGTATAAAAATGCAGATTGAGTACTTCTTCGATTGTTCAAGCCCGTGGACCTATCTGTCGTACAAGCGTATCCCGGAGATCGCAGCACGGTATGACGCCGAATTGATCTGGCGACCGATACTCGTGGGTGGCGTGTTTAATACTGTCAACAGCAGCGTGTATGCCCAAAGGGCCAATCCTGTTCCAGCGAAGGCGAAATACTACCAAAAGGATTTGCAGGATTGGGCAGCCTTTCAGGATATCCACATTGGCGCTCCGGAAGTTTTTCCAGTGAACTCTGTCAAGGCAATGCGGGGTTGTTTCGTTGCCATGGAGGCTGGCTTGATAGCTGAATATGCGGGCCATGTTTTTGAACAGTACTGGGGAGCGGGGAGAGATATATCTGACGAATCTGTTCTGGCTGACATTGTTGGAATGACGGGGCTTAACAAATCCGATTTTTTCAATAAAATCGCTTCCGACCCATACAAAAAGAAACTTCGCACCAATACTGACGAGCTGATCACGCGGGGTGGTTTCGGCTCACCAACATTTTACCTCCAGGGCACTGACATGTACTTCGGAAATGATCGCCTGGTTCTGATAGAACATCGTCTTGCCAGGGCAAAGAGCTAAGATACACAGGTGATAATCCTCAACGACTACTCAAAGGCATCTTGAATTGGGCTTCTACGAAAAAAACATTCTGCCAAAAATACTGAATGCTGTGATGAAAGCGCCGGATTTGACGGACATCCGGGTCCAGCTGGTCCCGGAGGCAACTGGACGGATTCTGGAGGTAGGCATTGGCTCAGGACTGAATCTTCCTTTTTATGAGGGCGATGTTAAAATTACCGGGCTGGATCCGTCAGTCGAATTGCAGGTTTATGCACGGGAGGTCGCTGACAGTTGCGGTCTTGACGTTGAATTCATCAGTCAATCCAGCGAGGAAATTCCCTGCGACAATAATAGTTTTGACACCGTGGTCATGACCTGGACGTTATGTAGCATTCCGGACCCGATGCGTGCCCTGGAAGAGATCAGGCGCGTGCTGAAACCATCCGGTCAATTGATATTTGCTGAACACGGGCTCTCGCCCGAGGGCAATGTGGCAAAGTGGCAGTCGCGCATTAATCCGCTTTGGAAAGTTATCGGCGGCGGATGTCACCTCAATCGCAGAATGGACAGACTGATCAATGACAGTGGTTTCAAATTCGAAGTGCTGGCCGAAGGCTACATACCTGGCCCTAAATTCGCGACCTATAATTATCGTGGTATCGCACGACCTGCATAGGCTGATTAAATATTAACCTGCCCGCCGAGCGTCCCGTACTTCCGTAAATGCCTGCGCCGTTTCTTCCTCCAGAAATTTCTCGACCTGCGCGGCGCAGGCCCCGGGGCTCTGTACGCTGGTATCAACTACAACATCATAACGTTCATGTGCATGACAGACTTTGAAGTGGCCAAGCGCTGTCCCTGGAAATCGACCTGGTCTGGCTGCTTCACGTTGGCTTATCACATCAATGGGACATTTTACGCCGACAAAAATAACTTCGAGTCCGGTGAAGACCTGCAAATAATCATCAAGAAACTCGGGTTCCAGAATAACGTCATCAATGATGACATTATTTCCACATTCAACCAGCGCACGAATTGCTCGTCGCATTCCCCTTAACATCTTTTTACCCTGACGACCAAAGCGAATCTCGGTGTGGCTGGCAGCGACCGGCACGACGTTTAACCCGAGTTCCCCTGTAGATCCTTCGGGCGCGTTCAGACCGCGATATTTCGCTGGCAGGCCGTCACGGAATTGATCCAGTGCCACGTGCAGCCAGGCGTCGGAGAATCGCTCCTGCAGCGCATGGGCAAGTGTCGTTTTCCCGGCGCTGGAGGTACCGTTGAGCAAGATAATTTTGCCGTTCATGGGTCGTTGCTGACTCGCGTAAAAATCGCCTGCCATACTTACAGTTCGTCGACCTAAAAACTACCCCCATCGTGCATAATGCAGAATTTAGGGCGGCAGAACCGGAACAAAGTAACCGGGAAAACCATGTGCAGTAATCGACAACGGAATTTCATGTCACAACGAAGGTGCTTGTGCGAAAAGATAATCGACCCTACTGGCTGAAACAGATTTCGGATGGACTAAACAGGCTATATGTCAGCCATGTTATTGCGCCGCAATTTGACCAGTGCGGCCACGGACTTTGCGTTTTTTCGCCGCGCCATCTGCACATTTCTGGCGCCGCGATCAACGTTGCTGATCATGTGCATTTCATGGCCCTTGCCGATGCACCGGTACGTCTGGCGGTATACGAGAACCTCGGCAGCATCGAGATCGGCAGCAACAGCATTATTAATCCTGGCGTCCGGATAACTTCCGCCAGCCGTATAACGATTGGCAGGAATTGCATGCTGGCGATGAACGCTTATCTCAGTGATGCAGACTGGCACGATTTACAGCATCGGATTTTTGCACCCGGCAACAGCGCACCGATCACGCTGGGTGACAATGTCTGGATTGGGGAGGGTGCGCTGGTATGTAAGGGCGTTGAGATCGGCGATAATGCGGTGGTTGGTGCATATTCAGTGGTTACCCATAACGTTGAGCCCAATGCGGTGGTCGCCGGTAATCCGGCCAGACTGGTGAAAACACTTGATCCTGACGACCTGACTACCCGGGAAGCATTGTTCACCAACACGGTATTTACGCGTTACGAATCATTCGCAGACTATGAGGCCAGATTCTTTTCTGAACGCATGCAAGGCAATACCTTACTTGGCTGGCTGCGCTCCAGACTGCTACCCGGGCGCACAGATTAGGAAATATCTGACCATTAGATCCCTTGTGTTCCTGACAATTCACCAAAGTTCGCCGCGTAATGACGCAGCAACAAATCACGGTTGATCTGATAGGTCTGTGATTCTGGACTGGCGAGGTTGTGGGCGGCCATCAAACAGCCTAATCGGGCACAAATGACGGGTGTAAATCCCTCGGTCAAACCAAACACGTAACCCGCCCGGAAGGCATCGCCGCAACCCGTTGGATAAAGTGTCTTGCCGACCGGCAGTGCCTCCACATGAAAATCCTCGCTCGCCGTGAATACATCGACCCCCAGTTCACTGCGGGTAACGATAACCTGGTGATTCAGCCGTACGAGTTCGTTTCGGTCGATGTCCGCTATTTTCAGCAGAATGTCGAACTCATGGCTGTTCAGCATGGTGTACTTCGCCAGGCCAAGCAGTTCCGTGACCTGATCGCGGCTGAAGCCGGCCAGACACTGACCCGGATCGAAAATGATCGGAATGCCAAGCTGATCGAGGTCACGGGCCTGACGCAGCATGATATCGGCCGTTTCAGGGGCAAGCACGGCAAATTGACAGCGATTTATCATGGGCAGTTCGCTGGGTAGCTGACGGTGACGGGATGCTGATGCACCAGCATAAAAAAATGTCATCTGATTGCCCTGATCATCACCCACCATGATGCCTGTGGAACTCCGGGCGTACGCATCGTCAATGACGATATGGGTTATATTAACCCCGTTGGTTTGAAGGTGCTGTTGGTAGTGATCTCGAAAGTCTGCGCCGGCCGCCGAGAGGGGGTAGCAATCGACGCCGAGTTTGGTCAGGCCGTAGGCTATGTTGATGCCACAACCGCCAAAGCTGGTCCGAAGTGAGTCGAGTTGCAGGGATATGTTTAATCCATCAACGGCATAGTTATCCTGGTATGCCGCGAAAGATCCCTGGTAATGGCCAATCAGATCCAGTGCCGTGCTGCCGCACACGAGCACGCCCCCGGGAGCTTCAGTCATGTTGGGAAAAAGTCCTGCACAACTCACTCACTCGATTGATATCTTCCAGACTTATGTCACGGTGGCATACCCACCTTTGCCCGGAAGTCACAACACCATTATCAGCTAGCCAGGTTTTCAGGCGCGAAAACCTGTGCTGTTCGAGATCGAGCAGGACCATATTGGTTTGTGGTGCTTCCTTGAGGCTGAATCCAGGCATCTGATTGAGATTGTTGGCGAGTAGCGACGCGTGGGCGTGATCATCCGCCAGACGTTCAACATTGTGATTTAAGGCATAAATACCTGCTGCGGCCAGACTGCCCGCCTGACGCATGCCACCACCCAGCATCTTGCGCATTCTCCTTGCGCGTCCGATGAGTTCGGCACTGGCCACCAGGATTGAGCCCACAGGCGCGCCTAATCCCTTGGAAAGACAGATAGAAACAGAATCAAAATGGTCGCATATATCTTTGATATTAATAGATAAACTAACGGAGGCATTGAATGCCCTTGCACCATCGAGATGGATGCCTAAGCCATGTTTGCGAGCAACCGCGGCGGCGGCTTCCAGATAAGTTAAGGAGAGTACTTTACCGGCCTGGGTATTTTCGAGACACAACAGTCGGGTGCGGGCAAAGTGAAAATCATCAGGTTTTATGGTGCTTTCAACCTGCGCCAGGTCGAGTTCTCCCGCCGCATTAAAAGGCAGGGGTTGAGGCTGTATTCCACCCAGCACCGCGGCGCCGCCGCCCTCAAACCGGTAAGCATGGGCGTCTTGCCCAGCGATGAATTCATCCCCTCGCTGACAGTGGCTAAGCAGCGCCAGCAGGTTACTCTGGGTACCACTGCTGACAAACAATGCAGCTTCCTTACCGGTTACATCTGCAGCCAGCAATTCAAGCGCGTTGACGGTGGGGTCTTCGCCGTAAACATCGTCACCTACGGGGGCGTCAAACATTGCCTGGCGCATTTCCGGCGATGGTCGGGTGACTGTATCACTGCGCAGATCAATCAACCTGATAATATCCTATCAATGAAGTTTTTGTGGACAAGTTCATTAAAATCAAATAGATAAAATGAATAGTTAATGCTAAACATTTGCTGCCATGTCAATTGACTTTGCGGCCATCGCTCGCTAATGTTTTTGCAGTGCGATAATAGACGCCAGCCACCCTCGGAGGCAAAGCCAAACGGCGCTATTTGTGCAAAATTATCCCCCGAGATCGCCCGCAGATGGACGCGAGAAGCCCAACCTATACGACCCAGGAAACCTGTCATGGCTGCCAGGCATATTGACGCCTCTTCATTACGAGACATCAAGCGAGAAGCCCGTCGCCTGTCTCGCGCTATAGTGGATAAGACCTACATGCAGCATCTGAATGAGGTTGCCCGGAATCGCTTCGGCGTCAGACATTATCACGAGGCCCAGACAAGGGCGAAACGCGCGCAATCCAGTAATTTTGTGGCGTTAGATGCACAATCACCATTGATATTCTATTTGCAGTCCTGCCAGGAATATTACCTCGATTTTTAGGGAGTAGATCATGTATACCGGTATTGTCCAGCAACATCTGCCTGTTGCGACCCTTGAAAGTAAAACAGGGCTGACCCGTTTTTCAATCGATTTCCCGCCGGACTTCAGCGAAGGCCTCAATACTGGTGCCAGCGTCGCAGTCAATGGCGTATGTTTCACGGTCACTGCCATTGAAGACTGCAGAGTCAGTTTTGATGCCATTCGCGAAACGCTGGAACTCAGCAACATCAAGACACTAAAACCGGGCTCGATGGTAAATGTTGAACGTTCAGCCAAGCAGGGTGCCGAGGTAGGAGGGCATATCCTCTCCGGGCATATCATCGGCACCGCCGAGGTGATCAACGTTGAACGCACAACGAATAACACCCGACTGACATTCACAGCGGATCCGTGCTGGTCAAAGTACGTGTTTAACAAGGGTTTCCTGGCGATTAATGGCGCCAGCCTTACCATCGCTGCGATCGATCGGGAAAAAGCGACATTCAGTGTTAACCTCATTCCCGAGACGCTGCAACGGACCAATTTCTCGGCGCTCAGTTGCGGTGATCACGTCAATATCGAAATCGAGTCGCAAACCCAGGTCATCGTCGATACCGTGGAACGATTTCTCTCCGAAGGCGCGCGCTGATTCGGCTTTTAGTAAGACAGCCATGTATGTTCCGGGCATAAATCGTTTTCGCGCATCGCGCAAAGTAAATCCATTCCCATGAGGTGGTTCGAATGACCAGGTTCAGTGCGTTGATCGCCAGTTTGATGTTGTTTGCTTCAGCACCGGGCTTCGCGCAGGTGCAGGAGGATATCCAGGAGATCATCGCGGAAGGCACATACAACATGGGTGACTCGGAAACGCCGGGAGTCGCCAAAGGCAGGGCCCTGGTTAATGCGAAAAGAACTGCTCTCGAACAAGCTGGGACCTACGTGGAAAGCTTCTCCAAGGTAAAAAATTACAGACTGGCCGAGGATGAGGTCATTGCGGTGACCTACGGGATGATGGAAGTCGAGGTTCTGCAGGAAAAAACGGAGGTTACCGAAGACAACACTTTGCGCTTCTGGGTCCGGATTCAAGCGACGATAAAGGTGGATACGCCTGAACAAATGGCCGCCAAGCTGAAAGAACGTTCCACCATCGAAGACTTCAAGAAGATCAAGGGTGAATACGAGAAGAACCAGCAGGCGATTCTCCAGCTCAAAGCGCAACTGGCAGAGTCTGAAGGCGCCCTGGAGAAACAGCAGTTGGAAGCCCGGATCTCCGACGAAGAAGAATCGTTCAAGGCAAACGAGTGGTTCGAAAAAGGGCTGCGCAGCCTTATCGACTTCGACGACAACCAGGCTATCGAAGAATTAACCGAGGCTATTTCGCTCAGTCCGGACTACGCCGAGGCATACCAGAACCGGGGTATCGCCTACTACAACAACGACGAGGGCATGCGGGCTATTCAGGATCTCGCCCGCGTTGTTGCGCTTAAGCCAGGCAGCTACGGTGCGCATTTATCCCAGGGGATAATCTACACAGAGGAAAAAAAGTTGGGCAAGGCGAGCGACGAGTTCAAAGCCGCCATCGCGATTAATCCCGAGGAAGCGCTGGCTTATATTGGGCGGGGGCATGTTTACGAGCAGATGAAGCGGCCGGATCTGAAAAAAGCGCGAGCCTATTTTGACAGGGCAGTTTCGAAAGGTGGCAAGTGGTTACCTATTTCCCATACCAAACGTGGTGGGGTCCTGGCTCAATTGGAACAATTTGACCAGGCAATTGCTGATTTCAACGCCGCCATTGATTTATCGCCCCGTAATTGGCTTGCGTATTTGGGTCGAGGTATTGCCCTGGTCTTGAAGCAGCAATATAGCAAAGGACTGGAGGACCTGAATCACGCCATGGACCTGCATCCGAATAAACCTGAAGCTCACCTGATACGCGGTCAGGTCTATGCCGAGATCGGCAATGGTCCTCGCGCAATCGCAGATTTTCAGAAAGCCTGCGATCTGGGTAACACCGAGGGATGTGAATACTGGCAGATACTACTCAACCGTTAGCCATCCACTAATTGCTACAGAGGCTCACTGATTGATCCGCTGACCAGCCGCTGTTGGTGTTAACTGCGGCAACGCAACTCGTGATCGAGCCAAAGTCTGTTGCTCTGGCACACAGCTTGACAATTTGATCGCTTGTCCAGCCGCCGACCTTTGAATATTCGGTTGCACAAATATTGATGGCGTTCTGGTTGGTAGCACCAGCGCACAGCGTTGTCACCTGATCGCCCGACCAGCCGCCCACCTGATTGTAGGCTGTGACGCAATTGTTAATCGCATTCATGTTGGTTGCATGCGAACAAACCGAACTAATCTGATCGTTAGACCAGCCCCCGACCTTGATATAGGCATTCGTGCAGGTGTTAATGACATTCATGTCAGTTGCACCTGAACAGAGCCGTATGACCTGATCATTCGACCAGCCACCGACGTTAGTGTAGGCAGTCATGCAATTGTTGATGGCACCAAGATTGGTCGCACCCGAACAAATCCTGGCGATCTGATCGTTGGACCAGCCACCGACATTTACATAGGCCTGAACGCAATTTTGCACCGTAGCGAGATTTGTCGGGTTCGCACAGATGGTGGCGATTTCATCATTTGACAATCCCGAATTGATGTAGGACGTCAGGCACGCATCAATTGTCTGATAACTGGCTGACGCCATTGCTGGCATCGGAGCGACAACCAATACAAGTACAAACAAATTTCGGATGAACATTTTTAAACCTCTCATTCCTCGCCTGGGTACCAGGAAAGACTTGGAAACGTAATCCGCTGACTTCGAATCTCCGTTCCGTTGGATCGATCCATAGAATGGCAAACCGCTCGCTCATGACCGGTCATCTACAGACCCGCAGGAGAGATGCTCGTGACAGTCTCACGTCTCCAGTCATGATCAGTATAGGTGCATTTTGTGGAGAGTGACAATCCTGTTGCCCTTACCTGATGCCAGCGCAACTGTCGGTTCATCGGGTGATTTCACCGGCCGATGTGAATTCGCGCCCACCGAATCTTGAGATCATCGTGAATTGCTTTATCATGCGGCCTCTCTGCAAAACGACAATCAGGTCATGTTGCCGCTGAAACTATTCGACACATATGAGCGCCGGGTGCGCGAATTCATACCGCTGGTTGAAGGTGAAGTTGGCCTCTATGCCTGTGGGCCAACGGTCTACAACTACGCGCATATCGGCAACCTGCGCACTTACCTGTTTGAAGATTGTTTGCGCAGAGTGCTCGAGTTCAACGGTTTCAAGGTAAACCACGTCGTCAATATTACAGACGTGGGACACCTGACTTCCGATGCGGACACGGGTGAAGACAAGATGGAACTCAGTGCAAGAGAGACGGGGCGGGATGCATGGCAACTCGCGGACTTCTACAGCGAAGCTTTTAAGGCCGACCTGATCCATTTGAATACACTGGCGCCGAAAATCTGGTGTCGAGCGACCGACCACATCGTGGAGCAGATCGAATTTGTTGTCGATCTGGAAACCAAGGGTTATACCTACCGGACCAGTGATGGCATCTATTTCAACTCTCGCAAACTGAACAACTATGGCTATCTGGCCCGGCTTGATGTCGACGGCCTGCAGGCGGGGGCCAGGGTCCAGCTGGGCGAACGTCAGTTCGTCACTGATTTTGCGCTGTGGAAATTTTCCAATGCGAAGGAACAGCGGCAGATGGAGTGGGACAGTCCGTGGGGTGTGGGATTCCCAGGCTGGCACATCGAGTGCTCCGCCATGTCGGCAAAATACCTGGGAGATTTTTTCGACATCCATTGCGGCGGAGAGGATCATATTCCGATCCATCATACTAACGAGATCGCCCAGACCGAAGCCAGTCGTGGCACCCGCTTAGCGAATTTCTGGATGCACGGCTATTTCCTGCAGGTGAAAAACGCAAAAATGGCTAAATCTACCGGAGATTTCCTCCGTCTTGAAACCCTGATCGAGGCGGGCTATTCCGCCATGGACTATCGCTATTTCTGCCTCACTGCCCACTACCGCAGCCAGATGTCATTCAGTTGGGAAAGCCTGACCGCAAACCAGACAGCGCTGGCGAGGCTTTATCTGCATGCCTATGAGTGGGGAGCACCGGGAGACGTCTCCAGCGACTATCTTGATCGTTTCATTGCGTTTATCAATGAGGACCTGAATATGCCACGCGCCCTTGCGCTGGTCTGGGATATGGTGAGAGATGACGAACTTGACCCGGGCACCAAGAAGGCGACGTTACTGAAGTTTGATGAAATATTTGGCCTGCAAATCGCAGCCTGGCAGCCAGGTATATCTGAGGTGCCACAAGCAGTGCTGGATCTCGCCGATGCTCGCACCCAGGCCAGAGCAGATAAGGATTGGCAACGCGCGGATGAACTCAGGGATCAGATCGCGGATCTGGGCTACGCAGTAGAAGATACGCGGGAAGGCCCCAAGATTACTCCCAGGGCCACCTGACGGTCCGCAGTGTATCTGGAGAGCGCATTACCCCTGGCGTTCCCGCCATTCGTCGATATCGGTTGCCGCCCCATCCATCAGTTCGACGCCAATTTCGAATCCATGCGAGGCGTTGTGCATCGCCCAGCATACCCGACTCGAGAGGAAGAATTTTCCGGGGCGTTTGGTATCGTCTACCCATAAATCAATCAGGCATCCAACCGGGATAGATATGTCGCAGGCGACTCGCAGGCCACCAGCCGAGACATCGATCGCTGTGCAGGAGATCGTGGTGCCGAGGAGGTCGGGGTCCGCCGAGTGTACGATTTGCAGAAATAACCGCTCGCCACTTTCCCGGCGAAACGCTCGACGACGTTCGTGCTTCTCCGTGCCGCGACTCACTGGTCCCTGGAAAAAGCGCTTCTCACGGGCTTCGGAGAGATAAATGATGTTTGAGTTCAATAGTGCGGTTGTCATGTTCGTTCCTGATCTGAGCATCTTTGCTAAAGGAATTGCGACAACCGTGCCAACTTTAACAAAAATCACTTTTACCCTTCATAATCAGTCACTTAGGATACAAATTGGCTTTTCAAGAGACACCCGGATCCGCTATACTCTGTTGACCAATTTGGGCAGCTAGCGACGATTCAGGGCAGGAGTGGAGATATCAGCAATCTATTTTTCAACAATATTGAAAACCGACAGACACGATTGGATACTCGCCTGTGTGTCGGGCTCGACCCGGAACCGCGTCAGTTTCCAGGGCATCTGCGCGATCGGAGTGACTTTAATGACTCGGTCTTTGAGTTCAATAAGGCGATTATCGATGCGACCGTTGATCTCACTTGCTGCTACAAGCCCCAATTTGCACATTTTGCGGCGTTAGGCGCGGAACTCGCGCTGGAACGGACGATACGGTATATCCAGGATAACAACGTGCCCGTGCTGCTGGATGTCAAGCGTGGGGACATCGGCAGTACCGCAGAGAAATATGCGATTGAGGCATTCGAACGTTATGGCGCGGATGCGGCGACCATAAACCCCTACCTCGGATATGATGCGATGGCCCCTTACCTTGCCTACAAGGACAAGGGAATTTTTATACTCTGCCGCACTTCAAACGAGGGCGGGCGGGACCTGCAGAATCTGGTGCTCGATAACGGCCGCCAACTGTTCGAACACGTCGCTGAGCAGGCGTCCAGTGTCTGGAACAGTCATGGTAATGTGGCCCTGGTGACCGGGGCGACTCACGCCAGGGAGCTTCGATGTATTCGGGAGATTACCGGTCAGATGACCTTTTTGCTGCCAGGAATAGGGGCACAGGGCGGTGATATCGCGGAGAGTCTGTCGGCCGGGCAGGGTGGCGGACTCATTATTTCTTCTTCTCGTGCGATTTTGTATGCCTCTTCCGGACCCGATTTTGCGCAGGCCGCCAGAGTCGTCGCCGAAGCTACTCGAAACGAGATTCGTGCCCATCAACTCGCGGCCTGACAATCTTAACGGTGGCGCCCAGGATAATGAGCGAGTGATTATCTTATTCAGAGCGCTGTTGGTAATGTGTCTTTGCTTGACTACCTGGCTCGCACTGGCCAGCGACCCGCTGTTGCTCCCGGGCACACAGATATGGGACAAGCTAAATCATTTCATCGCGTTTTTCGTCCTGGCGCTGCTCACTGACAACGCCTTCCCGGGCAGCAAGCCCGATTGGATAAAATGGATTGCACTGTTGGCTTATGGGTTCATGCTCGAGACTGCGCAATGGGCGACAGGCTATCGATATTTCGAATTCAATGATCTGCTGGCCGATTCAATTGGGATTGTCGCATTCCTGCCTGTCCAATCCCTGGTCCGGCGGATGGTTAGCGCGTTACCAGCCCGATCGCCATAGTGACTGATCAGAGCTCGAATTCGCTCCAGATAGGACAATGATCTGATGGTTTCTCCATCGCCCGGATCTCATAGTCAATTCCTGCTTCACGACTCAAGGCTTCAAGGGCCGTGGATGCCAGAATCAGGTCAATTCGCAGACCGCGTTTTGGATCTCGCTCGAATCCGCGACTGCGAAAATCAAACCAACTGAACAGGTCCGCCACATCCGGATGGTGGAGGCGGTAAGTGTCGTGCATACCCCAACCAAGAAGGGTCGCCAGCCACTCGCGTTCCTCAGGTAGAAAACTGGTTTTGCCGTCTCTCAGCCACCGTTTCATATTCGGCTCACCGATACCAATGTCATTGTCGACCGGGGCCACGTTCATATCGCCCATGAGTACCAACAGGTCATCGGCCTGGTGATTGGTTTTTAAATGCGAGTGGAGATCTGCGTAAAACTTCTGCTTCGCCGGAAATTTTACCGGATGTTTGCGGCTCTCCCCCTGGGGGAAATAGCAGTTGATAACCTTCAACCTGCGTTGATCAGGTAAGGTGAAGTGGCACTCGATAAAGCGAGTCTGGCTGTCGGCATCGTCCTCGTGAAATCCCTTGACGACGTGTATCGGGTCCTTTTTTGAAAGCAGTGCGACTCCGTAATGGGTTTTCTGACCATGAAACTCAACGTGGTAACCCAGGCTGTTAATTTCATCTACCGGAAATTCTTCATCGGTGACCTTGGTCTCCTGCAGGCCGATGACCTCAGGATCGTGCTTCTCGATCACTGCCTGGATGTGGTTAAGCCGTATCCGGACGCTGTTGACGTTAAATGAAACAAAGCGCATAGGAAATCCGGGGGATTCAGGAAAAAGTGAGATCGACAGTAGAAACCCGCGGATCCTTGCGGACCATCAGATCGAAGGTCAGACCTTCTGCGGCAATGTGTGATCCAATTCGGCTGTTCTTTGACTTGAAAAACCTGGCCGACTCGATTGCGATTTCATCCAACTCAGCATCCGTTCGATCCGGATCATGGTGATACATAACCAGGTGCTTTACCTCGGCATCCACGGCTAACTGCCGGACCTGAGAAATCATGGAGTGACCCCAGCCATGCTTGTCAGGCATGTCCTGTTCAATGTACTGGGCATCATGGATCAGCAGGTCAACCCCCTGGCAATACTCGACCCATTCATCATAAGTAGTGTGCGGTTTGTCCGGAGGATCCAGTTCGTTGTCGGTAATGTAGGCAACGGTGACGCCATCCTCTTCAATTCGATAGGCATGCCCGCCACCTGGATGATTCAGGTCTTTTCGCTGTGTGGAGTAGGGCTGCCTGGACAGGTGCTGCTCTACTTCATTAATGGTTGAAATGCGCGACGGCAGGTCAGTTGAGTGAACCGGGAAATTCGAACCATCCATCTGCTCCAGCAGCGCTTTTAACGCGCTGGCGTTGCCTTCTACACCCTGGAGAACAATAATTTCCCGGTCCTGCTGGTAGATGGGCCCAAAGAAAGGGTAGCCCTGAATATGGTCCCAGTGACCGTGGCTCAGCAATAAGAGTAACGGCTCGTCATGACCGATCATCTCCTGGCCCAGTCGGCGAATACCGGTACCGGCGTCAAAGATCAAATTCTCACCTGAGTTCAGACGTACGTGCACGCAGGAAGTGTTGCCGCCATATTTGACTGTGGCGGGTCCTGGTGCAGCAATGGAACCCCGAACGCCATAGAATGTGACCAGCATGTTGTGATTCAGTCAGCCCGTTTACCGGTCATCAAATCCCTGAACTTGTCCATCAGGGTTTCATATTTATAGTCAGTGAATTCACCGGCGTCAAAATACATACCGTGCCCTTCACCGCATGCCTCGTACCAGATATGTGGCTGTTTCGGGTCAGAAACCTTGCTCATCTTTTTGCCGCACCGGGGGCAATCAACATCGTCAATCTTGTTGTACTCCTTGCCAACTTCCGGATCACCGCTATCGACAAACTCGGACATCCATTTACCCTTGAGGACCTCCGCCTCACCGGCATCAAACCAGATGCCTTTGCAATTGGTACAGCGGTCGATTGTCATATTCCGACCGTAAGTCACTTCTTCCATTGCAGCGTGGCATTTAGGACATTCCATAGTGCTATCACCTTTTATTTCTTGATTTCCTGATTGCTAGAATTGGAAACCCATTGTCAACATTGCGCTCTGCGGCATGAATGGCAGTGCAGTCCGGTCGAAAAGTATACTGAGTCTCTGAAGATTATGCATGCTTCCTGAACAATTGATTCACCCCGGATTTGGTGCCGCTTCGGGGCTACTCCGGCGGTGATTTCCACTGGTCTGAATCCGTTGGAACCTTAACCCAACTTGATTTCGGTCGCTCGTACTTTTTCTTTTTCGCAGGGCGGCGTGCATTTTCCGGAATAACGTCAGGTCGCAGCTGCGCACAGGCGGTCAAATTCGCGTCACAACACATGCCCAGGCCCTCGTTTCCCGGATCCGAATAGCAACGCAACTCGCTGCCCGCGGTGACATTGCGCGGCATGGCATCACGAGTGTGGTAGGGGGAAACACAAAAGAAATCCTCCGTTTTGGGTCGTCGTATCTTCGCCTTCAGCGGCGCCATAACCTGCTTGACGCTGATCCAGTCGCGGGTGATCGAACTAATAACCGGCAAACACGAATTCCCACCACCCTGCACGGACACCTGCGCCTGTGCGCTGATTGACAGCCCTGAGCTGATTAACAGCCCTGAGCCAGCTAGCAGACACGGCCGCAACAATTTAACCACGGTCATAAAAATCGATTGGACGGTGTTCAAATAAGTCCCCCGGAAGCTCGTTTACCTTGAGTAACGAAAGCCAAGCATAATGTTCAACCGCCGGAATAACCAGCCGGATGCTCGCTGACCGGCAGGACCGCACGGGACCTTGCACCACTGTGGAAACAACCACGACCGATTGGGTACTATGACCAGACTTGATTAAGGGCGTGCACACACAATGACAAACCAACTGCAGTTATGGTCACCCGTATGCGACCAGCTTGGTATCCGCTATCCGATTTTTGGTTTCGCCCACTGCGTGCAGACAGTGGCGGCCATCACAAACGCCGGGGGATTTGGCGTTTACGGTGCGACTCGCAGGTTTCCACAGGAAATTCATGACGAATTGGCCGAAATAAGAGAACTGGTCGGCGACAGACCGTTTGGCGTCGATCTGGTCCTGCCGCCGGGGATGCCTGAACACAATTCCCGGGAAGCGATTGAAGCGGAAATTCCGGATGAACATAAGCAATTCGTCAAAAAGCTCATTGACCAGTACCAGGTCCCAGAGGCCAGCGGTCCCGGCATGCGTACCCGGTTTATTCGGTCGGCTGAAATTGAGGCAGCCCAGATCGAAGCGGTGCTCAAGTCCGATGTGAACATGTTCGCCTGCGGCATCGGTTCGCCTCCTGAAGTGATAAACGCCGCACGTGGGCAGGGCAAAGTGACGCTCGCTTTAATTGGCAGTCCTCATCACATGCAGCGAACCCTCGCCGCAGGTGTCGATCTGATCGTCGCCCAGGGCTATGACGCCGGTGCACACACGGGACCTATCGGGACCTATTCCCTGGTTCCCCAACTGGTGGACGCAGCCGGTGATGTTCCGGTGCTTGCTGCGGGGGGAGTAGCCACAGGGCGACACATCGCCGCAGCGCTCGCCATGGGTGCCCAGGGAGTCTGGATGGGAACCGCCTGGTTATTGACCACGGAACACCAGGAACATCTGCATCCCGTTAACGCTGCCAAACTGATTGCGGCCGGTAGCGGCGATACTGTTATTACCCGCTCGGAGAGCGGTAAGACGTTTCGTCAGGTTCGGACTGGCTGGAGTCAGGCCTGGGAAGCCGACGACGCACCCGCACCCTTAAAGATGCCTTATCAGGATGTCCTTGTAGGTGATTTGTTAGGTGCCATCGAGGAACACAATATTGAACCCCTGATTCATTCCGGAGCAGGGCAGTCCGTTGGCTATTTTAATGAGATCCGGTCCGTCGCGGACGTCATGGATCAGCTGGTCGAAGAAACCTGCAAGACCCTGGAAGCCCAGTCGCGTTTTCTGAAATCCACTTAAAGGCTGCCAGATTTCTTAATGTTCCGGCGTTTGAATCCGAAACCGGATAAGCCAACCTGTAGTTGGGTTGTGTGCATAAGCGACTGGAATGAGTCTCATAGAATTCATTCATTTGACCCGCGCTAAAAAATCACCCAACGTCCGGGTTGTTAAAATACTAGTGAGATTGACATGAGCTTTAACGTTGGCATCAGTGGGGCAACGGGGGTAACGGGAGAAGTCGCACTGCGCATATTGGAAGCGCGCAATTTTCCGGTCAGGCAACTGCGCCTGTTCGCGTCGAAACGCTCTGCCGGTCAGACCCTCAGATGGCGGGAGTCTGACTACCAGATCGAAGCGCTGGAGGAGGCTGCCTTTGACGGTTTAGATCTCATCATCAGCGCAACTTCAGCATCGATCGCGCGCAGTATTGTGCCAAAAATGGTTGCGGCGGGTGCGATTGTAATTGACCAATCATCGGCATTTCGACTTGATAGCGGCGTGCCACTGGTTGTACCTGAAATCAACGGAGTTGATCTGCAATCGCACAATGGCATCATTGCCGGGCCAAACTGCACGACAGCCGTGGCAGTAATGGCAATTGCACCACTGCACGAGGCCTTCGAAGCGCAAAACATCGTAAGCTCCTCCTATCAGGCGATGTCAGGCAAGGGACGAGAAGGTATGAAGGAGTTTCTTGCTGCATCCCAGGCAGCCCTTGGCCAGAGCGAAGGCTTACGAGGGCACGAGACGCTGAACCTGCCTGATCCCGTGCAATTTCCACATTACTCCGCTTTTAATCTTTTCCCACACTGTGAGCAGTTTGAAACAGGGAGTGATATGTCCACAGAGGAGGCAAAGATGGAAGCGGAAATGCGCAAGATGCTCCATGCACCGAATCTCATGGTGCATGCTACCGCCGTCAGAGTGCCTGTTCTGGTGGGTCACACGGTGTCCCTCTCAGCAGGCTTTAAGCAGCCAGTTAGTCCTTCGCAAGCTCGTCAGGTGCTGCAGGCATTTCCCGGTCTCAGCGTCCTGGACGAACCTCAGGCAGGCATTTACCCGACTCCACTGGCTGCTTCAGGGATCGATGAGGTGCTCGTTGGGCGTATTCGCACGGTCCCGTTTTTTAAGAACGGCTTATCGCTGGTGGCTTCCGGCGATAATCTGAGAAAAGGTAACGCACTCAACGCCATTCAGGTGGCAGAACAGGTGCTGGGTATAAAGCAGAACTGACCCCACAACTAAAGGTCTTCTGGACGGTACCAGAAAAGGACTGACTTCATTATGTGAACGTTTTCCATAAGACTGAATAGCCCATCTCTGGCTGCCTGCCCCATGATGTGTAGGGTCTGGGCATCGCCCAGCGGGTTTCAGGGTGTCCCTGAGGTATATGTGTAAAGTCAGGCAATTTTTTGATCAAGTCAAGGCGAGGGCTGATGATGTCTTTGACTTAACCGATATTTGATGACCGAGTTATGAACTCACGGATACCTGCTATTAGAAGCGACACCATTTCTGAGTTGTACTTATCATAATTTCCATGTGCCGCATCATTTCTTAAGCCTAGCCAAGCACCAACATTTTTTTGATCAATTTTTTCGTAGGCCTTTGCTTTGGCTAACTCCGCGTTTAATAAATCTGCTTTTTTGGGGAGTCCCTTGTCGTCATGAGTATTAATGTTGTGTTTCTCGCAAAGATGTCGAAGATGTGCCTCAAGAGAGCTTCCAGCAATGACGGCTGAAGCGTCCTTGTATTTTTTGTCTAGTAGGTGTTGAGCCATTTCTAAAAAATCAGCGAATATTGATCCATGAATTAGGTCGGATGTGTCGTCTAGATACCCGGATTCGATTGCCGTCTTAACTAATCGCAACATACCTGTCATCGTTTCCGCCATGTATGCCCAGCTTATCCTCGGCTTAGCTTTTTCCGTGTTAATTGTTTTGTTCGCTTCAATGTTGTAAACGGAATCTTTTGCCGTTGAACGAGCGATCGCAGCCAATGCTATTGTGATGAAGTTGGTGAAGGAAGCTGCAGATGCTTGGAAGTTCCCTTCTCCGTTACGTAGTGTTTCAGAATAATCCAGGGCGCTATCTATTTGTTTAATGAGGCTCTCTTTCAGTTCGCTCATGGTCCTTTGCTCTCGATTTGTTGGACGATCTGTCCCAATTAACAGTCCTGCGCAGCTAGGGCAGGAGTAGTAACACTGCACTTTTGTGCCATTTTTGGCATTAGTGGCGATATGTAGCCTGGGAATTACAGGTGTTTAATCGCCTACAGGTCTATGACGATCTGCCCGTTTGATTCAGCTTTAACTACCGGCAACACCTTATCAAGACTGATATGAACAAGTTCGCTTTTCTGTAATGGCGGGTGATCAATCAAGATCAGGACTTTGTTAATTTCCCGATATTTTTTCTCGATCAATTTTGACTCGGTTTTTATAGTCCTGAGGCTATCCATCGTGTAGATGCAGGTCAAGCTTGAAATACTTCTTTTCGACCCCATCATCGATGATGAAGACGACAAAGGCCGGGGCCTCCGCCACAGTCTCTCAAGTGTTAATGGCCTCACTTAGCTCAATGAACAGTGTGTCGTCCTATAAGAGCACCTGTTCGAGGATGGAGTTCCCCATGCAAGAAATCGCAGAGCAACCAGTCCGAGCTAGATTCAGCAAAGGATTT
>JAJFKA010000177.1 GCA_021773555.1 Gammaproteobacteria bacterium | reverse complement strand
CTGGTTATCCATAAAAGAGATATTGGCGTAGTACTCGCCTTTGCCGCGATAGGGTTGATTCACCCAGTTAAAATAGTAACGCCATGGATGATTTCTGGATTCGTCAGTCAGGAACTGATCGTACATTCTGGTGTATTCAGGGGGGGAGCCAACCGGGGTATGAACCTCACTGTAGGTGAGTAGAAGGAAAAACGGGTCCTGACTGGCGGCCAGCCACTCAAGGGCGTCGTCGGTCACCAGTTCAGCGCTGAACTTTTCAGTTTCTCCCACGGGTTTGTTATTGCGGTATAGATTGTCCGGATACATGGGTCCAGTGCCAGTGGCCCTGGCCGTCTCGTTCTTAACCCAGGCCGCCAGGCCATATTGATAGTCAAAACCAAAATCTTTCGGCTGTGGGGCATCTTTGATCTCCAGCCCACCATTTAAATGCCACTTACCGATCACCGCGGTACGGTAACCCTCGTCTTTGAGCAGCGCGGCAATGGTAATTTCATTTTTACCGAGGGAAGTTGCTGCACCATCCGGGATCCAGCTTTCCACACCCGTGCGATAAGGTGTCCTGCCTGTTAACAAGCCAGCTCTTGAGGGGGAACACAGCGCCGATGGCGCATAAAACTGGCTGTAACGAACGCCTTCGGCCGCCAGCTGATCAATATGGGGGGTGTTCACAATCGGATGACCATAGACCGCGGTATCGCCATAACCAAGGTCATCGACGAAGATGACCAGTACATTCGGTTTTTGCGTCGCAGAATAGGCCGCATCAATGTGAAACCAAACCAGCAGTGCCAGAACCAGGACCAGGGTGCGCATCGTTGTCTTCTTTTTCCGCGTTGGAGTTCCTAACTGTACTAAAATGCCTTGGTCAACACATTACTGGATTGCGAGGGAGTGGCCATTGCCCATCAAGGTAGGTATTAACGGCTTTGGCCGCATGGGTCGCCTCGGCTTGCGCGCGGCATGGGACTGGGATGAGTTCGAATTCGTGCAGATTAATGATCCGGCTGCTGATTCGGCCACGTTTGCGCACCTGTTAAATTTCGATTCTGTGCACGGTCGATGGATTCACGAGGCGAATACGGATGGTCGTGACATTCTGGTGGACCAGCAACGAATCGCATTTACTCGCAACGAACAACTGCAACTAACAAACTGGTCAGGGTGCGACGTCGTCATCGAAGCCAGCGGAAAAATGAAATCAGGACAGGCGCTTGCTCCCTATCTTGACCAGGGCGTCAAGCGAGTCGTGGTCTCGGCCCCGGTCAATGACGCGGAGGTACTCAATGTTGTTATGGGAATCAACGATGAGCTCTATAATCCCGCCGAACACCGCATCGTGACTGCGGCTTCGTGCACGACCAACTGCCTGGCGCCGGTTGTACAGGTCATTCATGAAAGCTTCAAAATAAAACATGGCTCAATTACCACGATTCATGATGTGACCAACACCCAGACGATTCTTGATGGCGCACACAAGGACCTTCGGCGCGCACGCGCTGCCGGATTGAACCTGATTCCCACCACGACGGGATCCGCCATCGCCATCACTAACATTTTCCCGGACCTCGCGGGCAGACTCGATGGCCATGCAGTACGGGTGCCCCTGGCCAATGCTTCACTCACCGATTGCGTGTTTGAAGTTGAACGCGCGACCACCAGCGAAGCTGTCAACGCAAGCTTGAAAATTGCTGCCGAGGGCAGATTGAAACACATCCTCGGATTCGAGGAACGACCGCTGGTTTCCTCCGACTTCAGATCCGACCCACGCTCCAGCATTATCGACGCACTGTCTACCCGGGTAATCAATTCTACCCAGGTAAAAATATTTGTCTGGTATGACAACGAATGGGGATACGCAAATCGACTGGTGGAACTGGCCAGGCTCGTGGGACGCAGCGATCAGCACTAACAAATGAACAGCACCACCCGACAATATCTGATCGTCACCGGAAGCTACTGGGCATTCACACTGACCGATGGTGCCCTCCGAATGCTGGTCGTGCTGCACTTCCATCAACTCGGTTACAGCCCGCTCGACATTGCTCTGTTATTCCTGTTCTACGAGATTTTTGGCGTTATTACCAACCTGGTCGGTGGTTGGCTGGGTGCACATTTCGGCTTGAACCGAACCATGCATGCCGGTCTCATCCTGCAGGTGCTTGCGCTTGCCATGTTGCTCGTGGGCGATGAATTGCTCACAATCGCCTGGGTCATGTCGGCGCAGGCGCTGTCCGGTATCGCCAAAGACCTGAATAAAATGAGTGCAAAAAGCGCGGTCAAACTACTCGTTCCAGAAAGTGCCCAGGGTAGATTGTTTCGCTGGGTCGCCGTGCTGACTGGTTCGAAGAATTTTCTCAAGGGTGCCGGCTTCTTTCTTGGCGGCGCCATGCTCGGCTTGTTGGGTTTCCACAATGCTATTGCTGGAATGGCCGCAGGACTCGGAATAGTCTGGCTGCTCAGTTTGCTGCTGCTAAATCAGGACCTTGGTAAGGCCACGAACAAGCCCAGGTTTGTTGACCTGTTTTCAAAGAGCATCTCGATTAATCTGCTCTCCGCTGCACGGCTCTTCCTGTTCGCCGCACGAGATGTCTGGTTCGTGGTGGCGCTACCGGTTTACCTGGCGACGCAGCTCCATTTCGAACATACCGTTATCGGCGGATTTCTGGCGTTGTGGATTATGGGATACGGTATCACCCAGAGTTTAACGCCAGTAATTTTCCGGCGGGTGATCCCGAACGGCAGATCGGCCACCGTCTGGATTGGATTGCTCAGTGCAATACCGGCAGGCATCGCGCTTGCCCTTTCCTTTGGGACCAATCCGGGGCCGAGCTTGCTGCTGGGCTTACTGGTGTTCGGCACGGTATTTGCCATTAACTCGGCTATTCACAGTTTCCTGATCGTGCACTACGCCGACCGCGAAGCTGTTTCATTAGATGTTGGATTCTATTACATGGCCAACGCGATGGGTCGCCTGCTCGGCACGTTGCTGTCTGGATGGGTCTACCAGTCACAAGGCATGGCTGCCTGCCTCTGGATTTCCAGCCTGTTGCTGGTGATGGGAATACTGCCTTCGCTGTTACTGCCTCAAGATTTGGTACCTACGAAGTTGATACCGGATCCATAGCCGCGCCCAAGCACAGGCTAGATCCTCTAGTCAGGCAGCGACAAAATCTTTCTGATGATCTCGAATGGCCAACTGATGATTTGCCTGTTGGGCTTTTCTCTGCGCATTCAGTCTTTCACAGGCGGTTTCATAGTCGTTATCTGATATCCAGTTACGCGGTTTACAGCCTTCTTTCGGCCTGACTGACTGGGCCAGAAAATCCGGATTGAATGGCACCAGACGCCCGATCAATTCTCTTCGCTCAATGAGCACGTCATCCGGCATCGGTATAAATATTTTCATGCTTTGTCCTGGTTACCCCTTATTTTTCCTACAAACGGATACGAAAACTGATTCCAAAACCGTGATCTCCCGCGACGCAGTATTCCTGCGGCAGTCACAGGCCTCCTAGTTAACCTGTAAATGAGCAATCACGAGGTGAAGAAAAATGAAAGTTCCCTGAACAAATGTGGAGAACCGGTGAATCAGGTAAGATAGTGCTGGATTTTCCGGTCTGCGAACCGTCGCTCAGGCTATTAACCTCGCCTCGAACCCGCGCAAATGGAAAAACGGCAAGCGTACTGAATCAGTTCCCCATTCTGGTGTCCAATTCAGGCCCCACCCGTAGCAGGAGCCAATATGGCAAAAACAATTGCAATCGTCGAAGATGATCCGGACCAACGAAGTAACTATGTCGATGCGATAACTCGCAAAGGCTATGACGTTATTGCCTACAGCAGTCGCACCGAAGCGCTTGAAGGCTTCGACGTTGCCTTGCCGGATCTGGCAATTCTGGACATTATTCTTGGTGATGAAGTCGATGCGGGTTTTGAAATATGTAGGGACCTGTTATCAAGGTCACCGGCTCTTCCGGTAATTTTCCTGACCGAACGCATAGCGGAAATCGACAAGATCAGCGGTTTGCGCCTCGGTGCCTGGGATTACCTGCCCAAACCTATCTCCCTGGACTACCTTTCGGAGAAAATTTCATCGCTGCTGCGGATCAACGAAGCGAGGATTCACTCCGGGTCTGGTCCAAACACAGCCAAGCTTGTTGGGGACATGTCAATCGATCAGGAAGCATTGCTGGTGTCCTGGCAGGGTACTCCAATCAATTTGTCCGGGACAGAGTTCCGCATGCTGGCAAAACTGGTCCGGGTACCCGGCCATGCTGTCTCTTACGACACCCTCATGAATGCAACTATGCAGTCCCTGGTGACTAACAACACAATCAATACCCATATGCGCAACATCCGGAAGAAATTCGAGAGTATCGATCCCGAGTTTGATTGCATTAAGAGCGAGTACGGTTTCGGGTACCGCTGGTCCACCAAGTAAATAGAGGCGCGCAGACCGGTCTATGTCTTCCAATTCAATCAAAGGGCCAAGGCTAGGCACCAAGCTGCTGATCCTCATGAGCTTCGCTTTGGTTGTGATTCCCTGGTTCAGCTACCTGTACCTCAACGAGATGGAAGACTTTCTGGTAGATAGCCAGGCCAGTGCCCAGATGCTCACAGCAGAAGGTATTTCGACGCTGCTTAATGGTCGTTCAGACCTGTTTAATGAACTACCACTTTCACCCGAAGGTTACGAGCAGCTATACGCACACCCGTTAAAAAATCCAATTCGCATCGATGGCAAGAACAGCGATTGGGAGAATGTACTGGAATATAACGTCGGATTCGGCAAGCTCGAGGTGCCTGCCGAGACCGGGAGTGTGAACCATTTCTACCTCGTGCTGGGGGAGCACAATGATCAGGTTTATGCCCTGGTGCAGGTCCGCGATAACAATCTGGTTTTTCGCGATCGCAAGATTCTCCGACTGGACCTGGCTGATCATGTGCGGGTGACATTTATGGGCCAGGACGAGACAGTGCACAAGCTCGTCATTACCATGGCGGAACCTGGGGTGACCACAGCCTACCTGATGGACGATGACTGGCGTTATGCCATACAAGGTGAGCCGGAAAATCGCGTCCCGGGATTCATGTCGCAATCGGAAGGTGGCTACGCGATCGAATTTCGAATTCCGCTGTCGTTGCTTGGTTCTACAAAACATTTCGGTCTGGCAGTCGTGGACGTCGATAACAAAGAGACCAGGGCGATCGAATCGGTCACCGGAACACTACCCTCCACGGGAAGAGAGGCTTTCGGATTGGTGCTGCTCAAGTCACCGGAAGTACTTCGCATTATTGAGGGGCTGGGATATTCAGGTGCGAACATTCAGGTCATCGATGCCCAGCGCCGGGTTCGTGCTGAAGTTGGCAGTTATCAGTCAGCCCAAATTCAATCGGAGCCACTGGCTGAGCAAGACTGGGCTGCGACCTGGCGCTCGACGCTAGGTCGAATCATGGATCCTCTCTACGACGTGATCGACATCAGTTTGCGTGATGACCGGGACCGACTAGAAGATAAGGTAATCATCAATTCACTCGCCGGAAAGCCAAGCTACCAGAGACTCTTTAGCAAAGAAGAAGGGGAAATGATTATTGCAGCGCATCCGATCATTAATCAGAACCGGGTGATTGGAACGGTGGTATTAAAACAGAATACCCGTCGAATTCTTCAGTTGCGACGAGATGCCCTGCAACGGATTATCAACTTCTCAGTGCTGGCACTTGTCATTTTCGTTACCCTCATTTTCGTATTTTCTGCACGCCTGGCCGGGAGAATCAGACGCCTTGGCGCAGAAACAACCGATGCTATTGATAAGTACGGGCGCCTGAAGACAAATCAGCTCACTGCCGAAACAAAGTCAGGTGATGAAATCGGTGACCTCGCGCGCACCATCTCGGGCATGTTGGCGAAACTTCATCAACACACACAGTTTCTTGAGAACATGCCGAGAACTTTGCGCCATGAAATCAACAATCCACTGAATACCCTGTCTACTTCACTGCAGAACCTGGAAAATGAAACTTCGGCAGTGGCTCGGAAAAAGTATCTAGACAGTGCCAGGCGCGGGGTCATCCGCATAGGCATGATCGTCCAGAATCTGGCGGATGCAGCAAGTCTTGAAGACGCCCTGGAAGCAGAAGAATTCGAGGTGGTCAATCTGTATGACCTGGTTCAAAATTATCTGGCCAACTGCCGAACTGCCCATCCACATCACAATTTCGAATACCGTGGTACCGAGCAGCCTGTCCACAGTTTGGCGTCGGACTACAGGATTGAACAACTTCTCGACAAACTGGTGGACAATGCAATTGATTTCTCCGGGGCCGGCTCCACGATCACCGTTGGCCTCGCGACCGACGCTGACAATCTAACGCTGTTCGTTACCAATTCGGGCATCGTTATTCCCGACGATCTGCTTGAGAATATCTTTGACTCCATGGTTTCCGTAAGAGCGTCCAACCCGGACAACCGACTTCACTTCGGCATGGGTCTATACGTTGTCAGGGTCATTGCGGAGCATCACGGCGGCAGTGTGAGCGCAGCTAATCTGCTCAACGGAAACGGGGTTACCATCCGGGTAAAACTACCACTGCACAAGGCCATCTCTAACCTGGCTGTCGCTTCCCAGTAAAAAACGCACGCAAAAACGCACGCAAAAAAAAGTCCTAACACCATTTGGGGGGAGGTAGGTTAGGACTTGGAGCACCAATAATGGGCTAATGAGAACCTTGTGCAGTTCAGTCTAGTACTCGACTATGAAGATACTATGGAAGCATTCTGGAAAGATTGACCGCGGTCCTGCAGCCTGGGTCACGATTGACCTGATGAACACCAGCCAAGTAGTTGTTATTCCGCCCTATCGGGGGGAACTAGTAGATGACTCTTGTTAGTTGATGACTCTTTGTTAGTTGATGACTATTGTTAGTTGATGACTCTATTCTCCGGCGGCGGCGGGGTATTTTTAATCGACATCTCATCTAATTTCCAGGCGGCGGAACTGGCGGCGGTGACGAGCAGTTGAGTCATTGAAATATTGATGGTCTGATTTAATACCAGATTAATTCCCTGGCCTGTTTTCGGTTGTATTCCCAAATGCAGGTTTCCGTTTTCCCGAATGTTATAGGCCAGCTTGTACGCGAGCCGCACATCCTCACCGAGTGGAAATTCATTACCCTGGGCTTCAAATTTTTCATCGAAGTTCGCTTCGCTGATGGCCTGATCCTTTTTGAACGACTGCACCGCCTGCTTCGCTTCAGGTGTTGCCTGTGCCGACACGTCCACGTCAGTCGCCTTGTGCTCGCCGAGTACCCGGGCAAGCATCAGCGCAAACCGCCGGGTGATCCAGAACCTGAATTCCTCGCGGTCGGTGGACTTCACCCGGAACAGAATGCGATCCTCTTCAGGCGAATAAACCATCTGCATCTGGCTAATTGAACCGCTCATTGGTTCAGTATAACGATCTGCTTCGAAATCCATATCAAAATTTGTTGATATAACTTGCACGGTCATTTTAACCTGATACTATATCGACTTTTTTTGATATTGAAGTTCAGGCCGTGCCGTCGAGTCCTCTGCAAACCGTCGATTCCGATCAACTGCTCACTTTCTGCAAGGCGAGCGCGGAATCTTTGCGCCTGGACGTATTGCGGGTGCTCAGCGTCGAGTCATTCGGCGTTATGGAGCTTTGCCATATATTTGATACCGCCCAATCCGGTATGAGCCATCACCTCAAAATCCTCTCCAGAGCAGGACTGCTGCAAACCCGTCGCGAGGGCAATTCAATATTCTATCGCCGTGCAATCATTGGCTCGGACAATCCGATCAGTCATCTGATGACCGCCCTGTTCGAATCAATCGACAGAATTGTGCTTCCCCGCGATGTGCAAAAACGGTGCGCCCAGATTCATGAAACTCGTGCCCGGCACAGCAATGACTTTTTCAGAAAAAACGCGGACAGACTAAAGGAGAACCAGGACCTTATCGCCGACTTCAGTCACTACGGCGGTTGCTTAACGGACTTGTTAAAGAACGAGAAGTTTTCACCCGACGACACGGTACTGGAAGTGGGTCCCGGTGAGAGCGATTTGCTTGACCAACTGAGCCAGACGTTTCATCGGGTACTGGCGGTAGACAATAGCAAAGAAATGCTGAGCAGGGCCTGCGATTTAGCCAAACTCAAAAAACTTGGCAATGTCGAATTTCTGCACGGAGAGCTCGCGGATTTCGAGTCAGATCAACGCACTAATCTGATTGTATTGAACATGGTGCTGCACCACCTGGCGTCACCTGTACAGATTTTTCATTCTGCAAGAAACATGTTACTCCCGGGTGGCTGCTTACTAATCGCAGACCTGTGTTCACACGATCAGGAATGGACCCGGGATATTTGTGGTGACCTTTGGCTCGGCTTTGATTCTAACGACCTCGATAAGTGGGCGGAAAGCGCAGGCCTTGAAAAAGGGCAGTCGGTTTATCTCGGATTAAAGAACGGATTCCAGGTGCAGGTCCGACTGTATCACCAGGCAATCGATGACAATTAACACCCGCTTTCAGACTCATTCACTAACATCAACTAACTTCAAACAAACAAAGAGGAAATATGAGCAACACTGACTATAAAGTAGCTGACATCGCTCTGGCCAAATTAGGCCACAGCGAAATATCACTGGCAGAAGCCGAAATGCCTGCATTAATGGCACTTCGAGAAAAGTATCGAGCGGATCAACCGCTCGGTGGTGCGAAAATTCTGGGCTGCATCCATATGACAATCCAGACCGCCGTACTCATCGATACGCTGGTGGACCTGGGTGCTGACGTGCGCTGGTCATCCTGCAATATTTTTTCCACCCAGGATCACGCCGCGGCTGCCATGGCGGAAAAGGGTATCCCTGTGTTCGCATGGAAGGAAGAAACTGAAGAAGAATTTCTCTGGTGTATTGAGCAGACCATATTAAAAGATGGCAAACCGTGGGATGCCAACATGATCCTGGATGACGGTGGAGACCTGACGGAAATGGTACACAGCAAGTATCCCGAGATGCTTGAAAAGATCCATGGCATCACCGAGGAAACCACAACCGGTGTGCATCGACTCTTTGAGATGATGGCCGCCTCCGAGCTTAAAGTACCGGCGATCAACGTCAATGATTCTGTCACGAAATCAAAAAATGATAACAAGTACGGTTGTCGCCACAGCCTCAACGACGCTATTAAGCGTGGCACCGACATGCTGATGGCAGGCAAACGTGCGCTGGTAATCGGTTACGGTGACGTGGGCAAAGGCTCAGCACAGAGCCTGCGCCAGGAAGGCATGATTGTCAGGGTGGTCGAAATTGATCCAATTTGTGCCATGCAGGCCTGTATGGATGGATACGAGGTTGTCTCCCCTTATGTCAATGGCGTCAATACTGGCAGACTCGAGGACATCGATACCCGGTTAATGAACGCTACCGACCTGATTGTTACCTGCACTGGTAACGTGAATGTCTGCGATGAAAACCTGCTGCGTACTGTGTCCTCCAATGCCATTGTCTGCAACATCGGACATTTCGATACCGAGATCGATACCCGGTTCATGCGCGACAACTGGCGCTGGGAGGTTGTGAAACCCCAGGTCCACAAAATCTATCGCAGCGATGACCCAAAAGACTACCTGATCCTGCTCTCCGAGGGTCGACTGGTGAACCTTGGCAATGCCACCGGTCATCCTTCACGCATCATGGATGGCTCATTCGCAAACCAGGTGCTGGCGCAGATATACCTGTTTGAACGAGCCTGGGCAGATCACGACCCCAGTCAGCGCCAGGATGTCACCGTTGAGGTTCTACCGAAAGCGCTTGATGAGGAAGTCGCAGGCTATATGGTTCAGGGTTTTGGCGGCACCATTACCCGTCTGACTGACAAGCAGGCAGAATACATTAATGTTCCGTCTGCCGGACCCTTCAAGTCGGAGACCTACAAATACTAGGAATAACTGTGGAGACGGTTGTATATGAAGCAGGAACTGAAAGACTTGCTGGATTTGCTGGACCTCGAACAGATTGAAGTCAATCTGTTCCGCGGGGTGAGCCCCGATGAAGGCTGGCAGCGCGTCTATGGCGGCCAGGTCCTGGGACAATCTCTGGTCGCGGCTTCGCGCACGGTTGAAGACGAAACGAGAACCGCGCACTCGCTGCACGGTTATTTCCTGCGCCCAGGCGACACCACAATCCCGATCCTCTACAGCGTCGACAGAATCAGAGATGGTAAAAGCTTCACCACCCGGAGAGTAGTCGCGATTCAGCGCGGTCAGGCGATCTTCAGCATGTCGGTTTCATTCCAGGTCGGTGAGTCGGGTCTGGAGCATCAGTTCGATATGCCGGTCGTCAGTTCACCCGAGAACTGCCCGAGCGAAGCAGAACTCCACCAGCGCTTTGCAGCCGATATTCCCGAATCGTTTCGGGATCGAATCGAGAAGCCCAGACCCATCGAAATGCGATTCGTGGAACCTGTCAATGAGTACAATCCGCAAGCCATGGATCCAGAGCAACACGTATGGATCAGGACAGTGGATGCGATGCCTGACGATGTCCGGCTAAACCAGTGCATGCTGGCCTACGCATCAGACATGACACTGATCGACACCAGCTATCGCCCGCACGCCATCGGTTGGGGCAATGATCGTTTCCAGGTGGCGAGTCTTGATCACGCCATGTGGTTCCACAAACCGTTCCGGACTGACGACTGGATGTTGTATCACCAGGACAGCCCATTCTCCGGTGGTGCAAGGGGATTCGCTCGCGGTACGATATACTCGGCGCAGGGTGAACTCATTGCCTCAGTTGCTCAGGAGGGCCTGATCAGGCTACATGAATGAAACCGATCGACTACATTACACGAACTCGCGATTACTACCGTGCTCAGGGTTTCAATTCTGACTACCAATGGGCAACCCATCAGGAAATTCCTTTTTCGCCTTTGACAAAACCGCTGAACCAGTGTGTTGTGACCATCGTCACCACGGCCGTGGTCGAACCTGAAATTCCGAAAACCATGAGGGCCGCCAAGAGCTACTCCTTCGCGGACGTCCCCGATTCATTTGTTACGGATGATGTCGCATGGGATAAGGTCACGACGCATACCAGAGACAGAAGAAGCTATTTTCCCCTGGAAGATTTAATCGGTCAGCAGGATTCAGGCCGGATCAGGAAACTGGCACCCCGATTTCACTTTGTGCCAACGGAATACAGCCAGAAAAATACGCGGGAGAAGGACGCCCCGGTCATCCTTGCGGCCTGTATTAAGGATGAAGTGGATATCGCCATACTCGTCCCGTTATGACCCGTGTGCCACCAGACCGTGAGTCTGACCGCAAGAGCGCTTGAAGCAGGCGGAATCGCGACGGTCGTCATTGGCAATGCGCTGGATATTGTCACCACCTGTGGCGTGCCGCGGTACCTGCACAGCGAATTACCCCTGGGCAATCCAATGGGCATACCGTTCGACCAGGCAATGCAGCAACAAACGCTTGAACAGTCCCTGGCATTGCTCGAATCCGCCACAGAACCGGGCAGCATATCGACGACGACGCATCGTTTCGCAACGGACGACCAATGGAAAATGAATTATGCGAGAGTCGATGACGCCAACAGGAAGGCTCTGCTGCAAATGGGCGATGAGAATCGGAAACGTCGAAAATTGAATCACTTAACCGGTATGGTGCGTAAATAGCCGGCTATCGATATCCGAATGGAACCTTTCCGTCATGCAGATCCGAATATCGATCGCGCAACAATTCCTGGCGACCCCGGAGTTCGATCCAGGATCCGCCAATCATCATTCTCACAGGCGAACTCGTTACCTCGAGCGGGTCGCCATCCCAGACAACGAGATCTGCTGCGAACCCGGGGACAAGCCTGCCGGTATTCTCCAGACCCCAGAGCGAAGCCGGACTAACCGTAATCGCCTTCATGGCTTCCTGCCAGGATAGCCCGTAAGCAACCGCTACCCCGGCACCCTGGGTAAGATTCCGGGTATTCCTGGTTAAATCATCGGTCATGAACGCCACAGTTACGCCAGCCTCCACCAGCAGCGCCGCGTTGTCTAGCCTCGCACCGAGCCGGTCAAATCGACTCGGCAAATTGTCCAGCACGTTGATGATCACTGGTATCCGGAGGTCTGCGAGCAGCGCTTTCACCTTCCACGCCTCGCGCGCACCGGCTAAATAAATTTTCAGCTCGAAGCTGCCCAATGCACTCAGCATATTTTCTATATCTGCAGCCCGGTCTACATGAACAACCAGCGGTACGCCTCGATCAAGCACGCTGGCGAGTGAAATCAAATCTGCTTCAGACTGGCGAAACTCTCGCCCTTTCGCTTTTCGGAAATCCGCCGGATTTTGCCTATACCGGTTCGCCTCCTGCAGCGAGTCAATCACTTCGGCGAGCGCCGCCGCACGCGACCCTCCGGCCAGCGTTTTGTCTGACTCACGCAGATAAACATGCACTGCCTGGAACTTGTCGGTAACAAATTGCCCCTTATCAACCAGGTGGATCATCGCGCCCTGCCCTGCGAATATACTCGACCCGGGCACCGGCTTTATATGCGCCCTGGTAATGCCCTCATTACGCACCATTGAAATCATGCTGGAGTAACGGTTGATCGCCATTACCGGCGAGAATCCTGCCCCCAGGGCAAGCCCCTTTACCTGGTTGTCAGTCTTGCTGGCGAAGTTATTAACATCTATCAGACCCAGTTGTGATGCAGAGTCAATTAACCCGGGTGTGACAAACTGATTCTTGAGATCAATAACCGCTATGTCCGCCGACACTTCTATACGGGTGCTAACTTCTTCGATAACACCGTCCTTGACCAGCATGCTACCGGCGTCAACGATACCCATTTCCGACATCGTCACGAGCCGTGCATTTTTCAGCAACAGGGTTTGCGCCATTGCGCCTGATGCCATCAGGACATTTGTGACAAAAACCAATAAGACTAAGCCTGTTTTCATATCAGATCTCCCTCACCCGATGGCCAAGTTCGAAGTCAGTTACCGGCTTCAGATCCCTTTCGAGATCAAACACGATAGTTCCATCAATAAAGACTTTCTCGGCACGCGAATAAACGCTGAATGGATCACCGTTCCAAAGCACCATATCGGCCATCTTGCCGACTTCAAGTGAACCCGTCTCATCGTCAACACCCAGTGCTTTGGCGGCGTTAAGCGTAATCCAGACAATCGCCTCGGCTTCGCTTACTGCAAGCCCCATCCTTCGTCCGGCAGCCAGTGCTTTGGCTGCTTCCTGGTTCAGTCGCTGAATGCCAAGGGCTGAATCGGAATGCACAATCGCACAGGCTCCAGCATTGGCAACCAGCGCAATATTCTCCTTGATGCCATCAAATGATTCGAGCTTGAAGCGCGTCCAGTCAGCCCACATAGCCGAACAAATGTTGTTCTCCGCGAGCAGGTCTGCGATTTTGTAAGCTTCCACGGCATGATGAAAGGCAGTCACCGTGTAACCAAACTCTTTACTGAGGTCGATAATCTGGGCCATTTCATCCGCACGATAACAGTGATTGTGGACCTTGATGTGCCCTTCCAGAACCCCGACCAATGTCTCCATCTGCAAATCCCGTTTGGGTTCCACGGGTTCTTTCTTCGCTTTGCTAGCGTTCTCCTCTCCTGCCGGAGCCTCCTGGCTGACAGCGTTTGCACCGCTAGCCGGGGCACTTTGAGCCTGCCAGGTCGCCAGTTCATCTCGATAACGCAGCCATTTTTGCTGGTATTCCCGGGCATCAATCCACGCCGCCCGATATCCGGCAAAGTTTCCCATGCGCGTCGCCGGGCCCCCTTTTTTGCCATAGACCCGCTTCGGATTCTCACCACAGGCCATTTTCAATCCATAAGGTGCGCCGGGAAACTTCATGCCCTGAACGGTCCTGGAAGATACGTTTTTTAAGACGACGCTGCGGCCGCCGAAAAGATTGGCCGAACCTGGCAACACCTGAAGTGTTGTTACACCCCCGGCCAACGCTAATGGAAACTGCGGATCCTGGGGCCAGACGCTGTGTTCCGCCCATACTTCTGCGGTTACCGGAGAGGTGGCTTCATTCCCATCGGAATGCGGCGAATATCCGGGTGACGGATAGTCGCCCAGATGGCTATGCACATCAATCAGCCCGGGAGATAACCATTTACCGCTGCCATCAATCCGAATCACATGCCCATCCATAACCGGTGCCGGGCCCTTGCCAAGCGCTTCAATCCTGCCGCCTCCGACTTTCAGCCAGGCGTTTTCCATGACTGTTCCGGTGCCAGTGAAGAGCGTCACGCCCTCGATGACCGTGTCCGCTTCAACCGCGACCCGGTAGGTTGAGGGATAAGCATCGTCGGCAGCCCGCACAATACCGATATAAGTGAGTAACAACAGTATGGAAAGTGGGAATAGTGTACGCAATTTGGCTTTGCTCCTCTTCACGAAGGCTGAGGTGTTTTAAGGGCATAACTGGTTGTGATTCAGGCTTATACCCCAGTTTGATCAGCACAGGGGGCCTGTACAATCCCGGATCAGGTTAACATAATGGCGCTTCTTCTCATTTTAAGCGCACCGACTCACGGTTTAGCGAAGGAATCCCATTGAGCATCAAGAACGATCATAAACTCGCCAGCGTCGAAGTCATCCAGAAGCACTTCGAGGAACGAGACTACATTTGCAATCCGCAAATCGCAACGGCCGTGTTTCTTGCATATCACCTGGAAAAACCAGTGTTAATCGAAGGACCTCCCGGAGTCGGGAAGACTGAACTCGCCAAGACCGCCGCTGAGATGCTCGATGTGAAGTGCATCAGGCTCCAGTGTTATGAAGGACTTGATGAATCGAAAGCGATTTACGAATGGAAGTATGGCAAACAACTACTTTACACCCAGGTACTGAAAGAAACGCTGGGTGAAATTCTTGAAGGTGCTCGAGGCTTGAGCGAGTCCGTGGCAAAGCTCCATGAATTCGGTGATATATTTTTCTCAGAAGATTTCCTCGAACCGCGCCCACTGCTCAAAGCACTCAAGGAAGAAGAGAGTTGTGTCCTGCTGATTGATGAAGTGGACAAGTCTGACCACGAGTTCGAATCCCTGCTGTTGGAAATGTTATCCGACTTCCAGCTCTCGATTCCGGAAATAGGAACCGTCAAAGCCAGGCCCGGTAAGAAACCACTGGTGTTCCTGACCAGCAACAACACCCGGGAGATCAGCGATGCGCTAAAGCGCCGTTGCCTGCACCTTTATATACCATTTCCCGATGCGGAACTTGAAAGCCGGATCGTGCACGCGCGGGTACCCGAAATACCCGAAAAACTGCGCCGCCAGCTGGTCGCGTTCATTCAGGAATTGCGTGAGATGGATCTGAAGAAAGTCCCGGCAATCAGTGAGACCATCGACTGGGCGAGAACCCTGATCCTGCTGCACTCAGAATCCCTGGATGCCGATCTTGTCAGGCAGACGCTCAACGTAATCCTGAAATTTCAGGAAGACATCGAAGCCGTTGAAGCCGAGATCCAGAATGTCACCAACAAGGCACTCAAGGAAGGCTAGCCCACGTGGACCGGACCCTCGTAGACTTCGTCAAGGTACTGCGCACCGCTGAAATCAATGTTTCACCGGCGGAGACGCTGGATGCCATGCAAGCCATGGATATTGTTGGTTATTCCGACCGAAATTTTCTGAAAGACTCCCTTTCCATGGTGTTGTCCAAAACGCCGGAAGAGAAAGAGGCATTCAATTCATGCTTCGACCGGTACTTTGCCTTCCAGAAATTCAAATCAGATGAAACAGAACCGGGCGGCGACGGCGAGGGCCCGGATCAATCAGATGATAGCGATTTTGATCAGCAGGCGGATGGCCAGCGGCAGTCCGGTGGTAAAGGCAGTGGTCAGGGTATGGGTCAGGCTGGCGGGAGCGAGGCGATAGATGACGAAAACGGTCTCCAGCCCTCATCCAAACTCGGCAAACTACTGCTCTCGGGGAATAAGACTGAACTCACTATCGCCATGGCTGAAGCTGGGCGAGAAGCCGAAGTTAACCAGATAGTCGTGTTCACCCAAAAAGGGCTGTACACGCGAAAAATTATGGACGCCATGGGCCTCAAGGGTTTGCAGGACGAAATTGCTGAATTGCAGGCACACGGTGGCCGCCCTCAGAACCAGTTGTCCGGCAAACTGAAAAAAGCGAGAGACCGGTTACGAGAGCAGGTCAGAGACTATGTCGAAAAACAATTTTTTCTGCACGCTGACGAATCCGGCAAACAGTTACGCGAGGAACTGCTAAAAAAAGTAAAGCTCTCGAATCTCGAGAAACGAAACTTCAAAGATGTCCAGGAAGTGGTATTCAAGATGGCCAAGAAACTCATCGCCATCCACTCAAAACGCCGCAAGACCTACAAGCGTGGACAACTTGATATACGCAAAACCCTGCGTAACAACATGCAGTTCGACGGCATGTTCTTTGATCTGAAATGGAAGGCATCTAAGGTCGACCGACCTAAGGTTATGTGTATTTGTGACGTTAGCGGATCAGTAAGTAATTACTCACGTTTCCTGCTCATGTTCCTCTACAGCCTCGCCGAAATACTCCCGAAGGTGCGCTCGTTTGCATTCTCATCGGACCTAGGGGAAGTCACACGACTGTTTGAGCAAAGCAACCTTGAAGATGCCATGGCGCGCACCATGCGTGACTATGGTAACGGATCTACAGACTATGGTCAGATGCTGATGGACTTTAAGCGTCAGTGCATGGACGACGTGAATAACAAAACCACGATCATTATCCTCGGCGATGCACGCAATAACTATGGCGATCCAAAATCTGAAATACTTCGCGAGATGTATGATAAGAGCAAGCGGGTCATCTGGCTAAATCCGGAGCCAAAAATGAGCTGGACTGTGGGTGATGCTGAGATGAAAAAATATGCGCCCTGCTGTCATCAGGCCGATGTCTGTAATTCCCTCACCCACCTGGAACGGGTCGTCTCCAACCTGCTGCGATCTGTCGCCTAGATAAGCCTTTGTTTTCAAGTAGTTACTGGCGCCAGGTGACCACATATCATATTTTCTGCCGAGTATTCCAATGGCGCATTATGTGTTATCGTAACCGCACTTAAGCAACAGGTCTGGCTCTCCTGGGTAAGCTGCGAACCGCAGCTTACCCGTCAAATTGGACAACCGCCAATACGACACGAGTTTTTCCCAAACGGGAACAACCAGGAGGGATAATCAGGCTATCGTTATAACCTAACGAGACGGTATGAGAAAAGAATCAACGACAGCGCGTTTATCACACGCGCAAATGGATGAACTGGCAACGCCACTTGTCAGATACCTGTCCAAAAAAGTCCGCAACGACGAAGACGCCAACGATCTTGCTCAGGAGGCATTCCTGCGCATGCACAAGTTTCAGCAATCGCGTAATCTTGAGAATGCACGTGCATTTCTGTTCAAAACTGCGAATAATCTCGTTGTTGATCAATTCCGTCGTGCCAGGGTTCATGATAAATACTTGAGTTCCGAAATGCTGCCAGAACAATCAGACGAAGAAAATGACAAATTCGCTCCCTCTGCTGAACGTACTGTATCAGCCGAACAGGAGCTCGATCAGATTTACAAAGTGGTCGACCAGATGCCGGAAAAGGTACGCCGCGCATTTCTGATGCATCGAGGCAAAGACCTCAGTTATTCCGAAATTGCGACAGAAATGAATGTTTCAACCAGCATGGTTGAGAAATACATCATTCAGGCACTCAAGATATTGCGCAAGGAAATGAAGTCCTGATACGGCGTTTTACGACGCGCCGCCTGGCGATTATCAGGAACTGGCACCAGCCTCCAGCTTCTTTTTGAAGTCCCATATTTGTGGAAACGGACGCAGTTCTTCAAACCGCATTCGCTTAACGATCGCCAGGTCATCCCACTGCTGCAAAGTCTCAACAAAAGCTTGCTGATGTTCTCTCGCCTCTCTCAACCAGGCGATAAATTTGCCACGCTCAGCCTCGGTCACATCTTCGGCGCGAAGGCGCACAAACCACTCTATCGCCGCGTCGGCCGCCTGATCTGTTATCGATTGATTTTCCATCACTGCCTCTCAAGCATTTGTGTGAAACCGACCCTTGCAGGTTTCATGACCCCACCAGTGTGCGCTGACCGATGCAAGCAGCCGATAACCGAAAACGTTCAACCTCTTTAGGACGCTGACTTGTTGAAAATGGTTGCATCGTTGACACTTAGGTCGCACTCGCCTTATAAAAAGTTCTAGCGTCCCGGTATTTTTTTTCCGGTACACAGCACACCTGGTTAAGAATTTTGCACATTTTCATCTCGCCGGGACAAAATTGCGGTCAATCCCCTTTTGGCACGACGGAGTGAGTCACGGTTAGACTCGAAAATGAAATTATTTCACTTAATTTGCATTATTCATGAATATACTTCTCGACAATCCGATTTTTCCACAATTTTTTAATCATTTTTTCATTTTTGCTGCGGGGTTGAGCCAGTTATACGTCTTAAGTGTTACCAGTGATTCGTTTCACTGAATGGAACTCTGCGTCTTGCAGTTTTCAAAACGAAACATCCAACTAGTTGGGGGATATACACAATGCTAAAAAGAAAGCCATTATCAGTGGCTGTTGCGACTGCCCTAGGCGTCGTATCTGCATCAGGAGCATTCACAAATGTCGCGTATGCGGCAGATGAAAGCCTGATTGAAGAGGTTGTAGTTACAGGTTCGCGTATCAAGCGACAAGACTTTGAGTCTAACGCACCTGTTGCAACCATCGGATCTGATCAATTCGACCTGACGGGTACCGTTAATACCGAGTCATTGTTAAACACAATGCCTCAGGTTGTCCCAGGTCTGGATAGGACATCAAATAACCCGGGTAACGGAACGGCAACAGTCGACCTTCGTGGACTCGGATCACAACGCACCCTGGTTCTGATGGACGGAACACGGGTAAACCCGACGACTCAGGGCGGAACCGTTGATATTAACAACATTCCTACTGCGTTAATCGAACGTGTTGAAGTACTCACGGGCGGCGCCTCGGCTATTTACGGCTCTGACGCGGTAGCCGGTGTTGTGAACTTCATCCTCAAGGACGACTTTGAAGGTGTGGCTTTCAATATTGGTGGTGAACAAACTTCTGAAGGCGATGCTGCGCTTTACAGCGCTGACCTGACTCTGGGTGTCAACTCGGGTGACGGACGTGGCAACATCGTTTTCAACCTGAGCTGGACCGATCGTGAAGATCTGTTCCAGGGCGATCGAAAGTTCGCCAACTTCGCGCAATTTGATGATGTGGATGCCAACGGCAATCCCATCCTCATCGATGGTGGTTCCTCCGGTATTCCATCCACCTCAATTCTGAATGGCGGCTTGTTCAGTACGTTCAATACTGACGGCAGTATCCGTGATTTCGAAACCGCGGGTAATACCAACGACTTTTACAACTACGCGCCAGTGAACTATATCCAGCTGCCACAGACTCGTTACCAGGCAACTGTGCTGGGACGATATGAGGTCAGCGAAGGCGCTGAAGTCTACGGTCGTATGATGTACACCTCCAGCCGGGTTCCGCAACAGCTGGCCGCTACACCTATCTTCCAGTCCACTACCTTCACTCTGGACGGCAGTCCGTTCCTGCCCGCCGCCACTCAGCAGATCATTTCTGACGCGCGTGGTGACGGTGTAGACACCGATGGTGACGGTATCGACGACACCGCAAGTGCATTCGTCCGACGCAGACTCCTGGAAGTTGGCGAACGCGTTGCTGACAGCCGATTTACCAGCTGGCAGATTATGGGTGGTGTTCGCGGCGACATCGGCGACACTTCCTGGAGCTATGATGCGTATATTCAAACCGGTAGTGTTGAAGGTTCTGAAACGCAGCTGGGTAACGTAAACCGGGATCGATTCGACCAGGCGCTACTGCTTGATTTGTCCGATCCAACCGGCGCAACCTGTGCGGATCCAGCAGCTAATGGATCAACCAGCGGTTGTGCACCCATCAACATTTTTGGCCAGGGTAATATCTCCGCCGCAGGCGCAGCATTCCTGCGCACTGCTGTCGCAGCCGCATTTGAGTTTGACCAGGAAATTTACAGTGCAACTTTCTCTGGTGATCTGTTTGAACTCCCCGGTGGCACCATGGGCGCGGCAATCGGTTGGGAACATATTTCGAACTCCTCCGACTTCCGTCCTTCCCAGGATCTCGCTGCTGGCACCATCGCTGGCTTTAACGGCTCTCCCGCTTCGGGTGGTCGTTACACCGTCAGTTCCTACTTTGGTGAGTTGTATCTGCCATTGTTGAAAGATGTACCCCTGGCACAGGAACTGGATCTTGAACTGGCGTATCGCAGTTCGGATTACTCCACAGTCGGTACTGTGAGCAGCTACAAGGTAGCTGGTTCATGGGCACCGATTGACCAGGTACGATTCCGTGCCGGTTTCAACACTGCCGTTCGTGCACCCAGTGTTGGTGAGTTGTTCTCACCTCAGGGCGAAAATTTTCCTGGTTCCACTGATCCCTGCGCTGCAGAGGGTGACAACGCCTTGGACCCGGGTGTCGCGGCAATCTGCGTATCAACGGGTGTTCCTGCAGGTCTGGTTGGCTCTAACGAACTGAACCTCGCCGCAGGGCAGGTCCGGGAACTCAGTGGTGGTAACCCGCTACTCGAGGAAGAAGAAGCTGACACCCTGACGGTGGGTGTGGTGATTACACCTAACTTCATCGAAGGCTTGACGTTCAGTATCGACCGATTCGACATCGAGATTGAGGAATATATCGCTGATTTCGGCGGCGGTGCCAACAATGTACTGACCATCTGCTACGATCCCAATGATCCTATCGGTGGTATCGGTTCACCCTTCTGTAATGCGGTTAATCGTCGTGCCAACGGTACCATTGACTTCATCTCGGTCACCTCACGAAACGTCGCTGTCCAGACCTTAAAGGGCTGGGATGTTCTGGCAAGCTACAACACCGAACTCCTCGGTGGTGACTTCCAGGTGAGCTACGTCGGCACGCTGACAACGGAAGATGACTTCGTTCCATTCGCAGGCGCACAAGTCATTTCTTGTGATGGCGAGTTCGGAAACGACTGTGGCGAACCCCGTCCTGAGTACAAGCACCGCATGACCTTTAACTGGGCGCGTGACAATATCACTGCTCAGCTGCTGTGGAGACATATCGGCGAGAGCAAGGATGACGATTCCAGTACTGTGTTTTTCCGTGAAAAACTTGGCTCGGAAGACTACTTCGATGCGGTTGTTGCTTACCGATTTACCGAAAACTACTCGGTTAATTTTGGTATCGACAATATTGCTGACAAAGAGCCACCGATTCTCGGTGACAACCAGGAACAGGCGAACACCTGGCCAGCAACGTACGACGTATTTGGACGAACTTACTACGTGAAGGCTTCTGCCCGATTCTAGTCTGAACGACCATTACTGCTCTTATTGTTGAGAGCACAAAGTGAGACCCTTATAACGGTGAGCCCCACGGCTCACCGTTTTTTTTTGCCTATTGTTAGTAAGCCACCTCCGGCCATTTGAGTTAACATCAGCAGATGAGCACTCCTCCGGTAGCAACACCCGTTGAAACACCTGGTCAAACCAGGGGTGCTGCCGACAAATGGACTGAATACTGGAAAAACGAAGGCGCTTCCGGCGAGGTATTTGTTAATGCCGAGGGCCAGAAACATCCGCACCTCAGTGGTTACTGGCAAACTCAGTTTTCCGGATTAGCAACCAACGCCCGCATTATTGATCTTGCTGCCGGTGCCGGTTCGATCTTCACTCACTTACCGACGCATCACGACTATGAGCTCTTTGCCTCAGACCTTTCTATTGCAGCGCTTAAAATACTCAAGCAACGTTTACCTCAAGCGCGGGTGATTGCGGCCAGCGCCGACTCTCTGCCGTTGCACTCGCAAACATTTGATCTGGTGGTCAGTCAGTTTGGCGTTGAATATGCGGGTGACCGGGCATTTGCAGCTGCCGCAGACCTGGTCAGGGATCATGGCCGGCTTGCGTTACTCTGCCATTATCGGGACGGCTACATTGACGCCCGCAACAAGGGTCAGCTGGAGAGCGCGTGTGAGGTTGTAGAGACGGGATTCATTGACAAGGGCATAGCGATGGTCGAGGCAGTGTTCAAGGGTGAACAGCAGGCATTCATCGCTGCGCAGCTTGATTTTGTACCTGCCGAGAAGATCATATCCACGGCCGCTACCACTTACAGGCAAGGCGTGCACAGCCACCTGTACCAGGGTTTTCGGCAATTGTTCGCCAACCGACAACAATATGACGCAACTGACATCACCGGTTGGCTCGAGGCAATGAAGGAAGACGTGGACAGGAACATCATCCGGCTGACCGAAATGCGCAAGGCGGCCAGCAGCGAGCCGAAAATCCGGCAGATTTGCCGAGAGCTGACCCAGGCAGGCTTGCGCAAGGTAGGCTACTCCCCTTTTTCAATACCCGGAAGCGAGCTACCTGTTGCATGGAGCATCACTGCAGAACGTCCATGACCTGTCCAGACTAATGAACGAATTCGATGAAAAGCTGTTCGCCAGGGCTTACACAGCACATCAGTCAGGGCGCCTGGACCAGGCAGAGATTCTCTACCTTGAATTTCTGCAGAACAATGACGACTTCAACGCCCAACAACTACTCGGATTGATTTATTCAAAAAAGCAGAAAACCGATCTCGCGATTAGCTATATGCGCCAATCGCTGGCCAGTGAACCCGGCCAACCGGCTGTACATAACAATCTCGCTATTTGCCTGAAACGCCACGGGATGATCGAGGAGGCCATCGACCACTACCGGCAGGCTATCGCTTTGAAAGCTGACTATCTGGATGCCTATCGGAACCTGGCGCAGGCGCTGCAGCAGTCAGGCGACTATCTAGCCTCCGCTGAGCCTGTTTCCCTCGGTCTGGCGATTTCGCCCAGAGACGCCGGACTATTGAACCTTGCCGGTAATTTAAGTAAAGCCTCGAACGACTACGGACAGGCGATCGCTTACTACCAGGAATCGCTGGAAGCACGACCCGATCATCCTGGAACAGTGCACAATCTTGGCGTCGCTTATCGGCTCAATAATCAGCCAGCACGCGCCTTGAAGATTTACCAGCGCCTGCTCAACCGCAACATTTCCGGATTCGAGTTACATCAGAATATTGGCAACGCCTATAGCGATCTGGGTGATCTCGGACCAGCCATCGAGTGCTATCGGCAGGTACTTAATGAGAACCCACTGTATGTACATGCCCACCGCAACCTGAGTAAATTACTCTGGTCAACCGGGCAGCAGGAAGAGTTTGTGACAAGTTATTCCGAAGTTGCAGAGCGTGGGCTGATGAATGATGAACTGGCCAGGGCCTGTGCTGAGACGCTGCTGGCGGCAGAGCAGGCAGAAGCTGCGCTGACTAAACTGGATCAGTACGCGACCGACAAACAGGATCCGAAATTCCTTGACCTGATCGCCCGATGCCACCTGGCCACGGGCCATCATTCAGAGGCGCTGCATTTTCACGAACTGGCCTCGGCAGAAAATCCTGCACTTGAACACCGCCTCACCCATGCAATAACGTTATTGCAAGCCGGCCATATAACCCAGTCAACCAGCCTGCTTGAACAGATTTTCAAGACAGACCCGACCAATCAGTATGCGCTGTCTCATCTGACCCTGTGCTGGCGCCTGCAGGGCGATGAACGGGAATCCGTGGTAAACAACTATGCTGACCTTATCAGAACTTACGAAATCCCAATCCCCAATGGCTTCGCGACGATCGAGGCGTTTAACGCGGAACTCGGGGAGTTCCTCACGGGCATCCACACCAGCAAAAACTATCCATTCGAGCAGACCCTTCGCCATGGTACGCAG
>JAJFKA010000176.1 GCA_021773555.1 Gammaproteobacteria bacterium | reverse complement strand
GGCAACAGACTGGGTCGAATAGAGCCCAGGGCCTTAAAACGTAGACCTAAGGCCTATTCGATGTTGATGAAGCCGCGAGCTGAGGCGAGGGAGTTTGTTCGCATAAATGGTCACCCCAAGAAGCTTAAGTAAGTGCCATTCGGGTCGGGGTAAAATTTACAAAATGCTCAAGAGTATTGAGGGCGGAGTAAGAACAATAGTCCTATTTTTACCCCGACCCCATTTATTGTTCCTCTCCGGCGGCGCCTTGCGTGATCAAGGCGTCCATGGGGTCGCCATTCTCGTAACGTTCCAGTAGACGTTCGGGATTAAACTCAACACCGATCGGGTTTTCCTGAAACGCGCTGGAACCAACGAACGCATTGGCTTCTTCCAATGTTGAGAAATTGTCGACCTGTAGCTCGATTTGATTACCATCCGGGTCCCGGTAGTACATAGACGTGGTGGGTCCGTGGTTAATACACCAGTATGGCTCGATGTTCTCTGATTTTAGCCGGGTGAAGGTACCAAGCAGACCACCCAGGTCCTCGAACGTAAACGCGATGTGATCCACACCCGCAGTTGCGTCACCTCTAATGGGTGCATCGGGCATGTTGATGAGCGCGACGCGATGATGTTCATCGTCATACGTCATGAAACAAAGAAATCCGTTTTCAAAGACAGCTTTCGCCCCCAGAACGGATTGATACCAACCTCTCATCGCTTCGAAATTGGGCGTCCGCAAAACAAAGTGTGCAAGCTTTGCAGGTGCTATCGCCTGTACTCGTTCTACTGATCGCCTGGCAGCTTTTGATGTCATATGGTGTCTCCTGGGTAGGTGTATCGATTTCTATTTGTCTCTCGGTAGTACTTGCAATACTTTCCTGGATGCAAACAACCATCCGCCGTCACTGGTTTGTTGGTAAACATCTTCGTACTCAACTAAGGCGATGGGTTGCGGCTTTGGGTCTGTATCGCTGTTTGCCCAACGATACATGGTGAGTAACGCGGTTCCACGTATCCGATCAGGTGACTCCGACTGCAACCGCAGATTGGTGATGGCATGGCGCGTGTTGTGGTCCGCCTTCGCGCGCTGCGCCATGGCAGCGGTGATGGCTTTCCGACCGCTCAGTGTCGCCATCGGTGATTCAAAGGCACCGTCTTCAGTAAACAATTCTGGAAGACCAGCGGCTTGGCCATGATCAATCAGAAAGCTGAACTCAGTGACCAGCGCGTCTATTGCCGTACGCGTGCCTGCATCTATCACTTCCATCACACACCTTCTTTATTGCGAGCTGGGGCATTATGCATTTTATTTGTCATCTGTCAAATAAAAGGGTACATTATCTGTCTTTCGTCAAATAAACTAAATCATGAAATCAATTGTCGCTACAAAACCCTATGCCGAAAGCCTGGATAGAAAGTCAGAAAAATCTCGGCGAACGCAGCAAAAGCTCGTTGAAGCAGGGATAGATCTGTTTTCAACTTACGGCTATAACGCTACCACCACGCGAAGCGTGGAACTACACGCCAAAGTGCAGCGTAATCTCATTTCCTATCATTTCGGTGGCAAGGAGGCATTTTGGAAAGCCTGCGTGAGCATCTTATTTAAGCGCTTTAACGAATTGCTATTGCCCGCGTTGAGCCAGGCAAAGGATATCGAAGCGGGTGAACGTATCCGTTTCCTGATTCGACAATCCGTGCGCGCGAGTGCCGCTCACCCGGAAGTCATGCGCATCATGTCCGATGAGGGACGGTGTGACGACTGGCGTCTCGAGTGGATCGTTGAGCGGTACACGCGCAAACTTTTCGGCACCGTCCGGGAACTGTTGGATGACGGTCATGCGTGTGGGGCGCTACCGGCGCTGACGTACCTGCAATTTTACTATTTGCTCGTCTCGAGTGGCTCGATGTTCGCGATGGCGCCGGAATACCGGCTGTTGTCGGGCGAAGATCCATGTGCAGAAGCCAATGTGGATGCACAAGCAGATGCCATTGCACACCTGCTGGCACCGCGACCAGACGGGAGTGATTTATGAAAGCAGTGCAAACAGATGTATTGATCGTGGGCGCTGGCCCCGTAGGTTTGTTAACGGCACTTCTGCTTGAAGAAGTTGGGCTCGATTACATTGTGGTTGAACGCCGTCCGACTTTACACACAGCCCCTCAGGCACACGTCATTACCAGCCGCTCGTTAGAGATTTGTCGCAGCATCGGTATCAGCGACATGCCAATCCGTGCTGCGGGGCCGAAGATGGCGGATGCCGTGAACATACGCTGGGTAGATCGCCTGGCCGGTCGTGACCTGGGGTTGTTCTCTATAGTGAGTGATCCGGCTGCGGTTCAACGGATGATGTCCAATTCACCTACACCTACCACGAATCTCAGTCAGGACAAGTTCGAGCAGTTGCTGTACGACCATCTCCCGGAATCTGAAAAGGTTCGTTTTGAACGCACCTGGCAAGGCTTCGAGCCTTCCGAAGCAGGATGCATTTCTACGTTGACCGGGCCGAAGGGCGAATCGCTGGTCGTGGAGTCACGCTATCTCATAGGCGCCGATGGCGCTGGTAGTCGAGTGCGCAAAGCAATCGGCGCAAACATGGTCGGGCCAGACAACCTCCAGACGTTCGTCAACATCCACTTCAATGCGGATCTGCGTGAGCTACTGAGCGGGCGCGAGGGGCTACTGTATTGGGTGATGGATAAGGAGTGCGAGGGCACCTTCATCGCACACGACATCGATAGTAATTGGATCTTCATGAAAACTGTCGATGCCGATGAACCTATCGATCCGATCAATGAGGAGAAATTCAGCGCGCTGTTATACAAGGCCATCGGCACTGATGTGGATCTTTCCATCAATAGTATGAATGCCTGGCGTATGACCGCGCAAATCAGCGATGCTTACCAATCCGGTCGAGTATTTCTCGCGGGAGACGCGGCGCATCGGTTCCCGCCAACTGGCGGCATTGGGATGAACACAGGCTTTCAAGACGCACACAACCTTGTCTGGAAAATCGCCATGGCTGAGCGCGGTCTCGATCCGGTGCTGCTGGATACCTACGGAGTTGAGCGTAAGCCCGTCGCTGAAATAAACTCTGAAAAGAGTTTGGTCAATGCGATGAAAATGTCAGAGGTCGCACAAGTTCTGGATGTTGATGGCGACAAACAAATCAGCATGTCTGATATAGATGCGGTCATGGACGATGCAGGGCGGCGCGCCGACGTGCAGAAGGCAATCGATAACCAGGCTGCGCATTTCAACATGTCCGGTCTGGACCTCGGTTTCTGTTACACATCCAATGCCGTGCGTGTGAGCGGTACTCCCCCACAATCTGAAGACCCCGTATCCATTTATATGCCGTCGACTACACCTGGAGCGCGAATGCCCCATGCCTGGCTACTATCTGGTGATTCTCGACTATCAACCCTGGACCTGATCAAGTATGGCCACCTCCTCGTGGTTGCCACGACACCAACTATCGACATCGAAGAAGCCGTCACTCGAATACGGGATATGGGTTACCAGATCGATCTTGCCCTCATTGGCGCGGACGCCGACCTTCAACTAGAAGACGATACGTCGGCGGAACTATTCGAGAGCAAGGTGCTACTAGTGCGCCCCGACGGACACATCGCTGCGTGTTTCGAGCACCCTTCTGCAGCCCGTGAGCTAGTGGACGTGGTCTCGGCATTATTTCCACGTGGTTGAGCGAGCTGAATAAATGGGTTCGGGGTAAAATAGGACTCTTATACTTACACCGCCCCAATACCCTGAAGCCTCTTGTAAATTTTACCCTGATCCCATTCGACGCCATTATTATTAAGCCACCCCGATTGCCAAGTCCCAATGGGGAGCAACACGGGGCATGACTTCAACTCAACGTTAGGCGGCTGCCCCTGGCAACTTTCCATTACTCGATGCTCGATTTAACCGTCTAAGCAAGAGGATACCGAGAACACCAACAAAAGGAGAACTGACTAGACCAGGGAAATATCCCGCAACAAGAAAGGAGAATATTGGATGTGCAATCGCGTTGACTGTTGACGCTAGTCCTAGAAACCAAAAAGTAGTCATCGTAATCCGATTAGGGGGATCAACGAAGATGCCAATTAACCACACTCCAACCCACACAAAATTGAAGCTTAGGAACAACCACAAGGGCCATGTAACCAGACCTAGCAATTCAGGAAAGAGCCTATGGAAGCCATAAACGGCTTCTTCGGTGAAATGTACCAGGTGGAACCCGATCGCAAGCAGCGCAATTGATTTGAAAGATACGATGCTTCTCGGAGCCACTCTGGAGACAGCAACAATCAATGAGATTGCCAGCAAAACTAGAAGTCCGAGAGTTCCGATGAAAAAGCTCCCTATACTCTCATCCACCATGCAATCTCCTTCAATAAATGGGGTCGGGGTAAAAAAGGAATATTATTCTTACTCCACTCCCAATACCCTGCAGCATTTTGTAAATTTTACCCCGATGGGATGGACCCGCTCCCTACGGCATCAACGTGCCATGATTGAGTTTCGCAAAACAATCAACAGGAGCGAGCCCAATGACAAACACTACTCGAATCGGTATCGATTTGGCAAAGAACATATTTCAACTCTGT
>JAJFKA010000175.1 GCA_021773555.1 Gammaproteobacteria bacterium | reverse complement strand
TATTGCGCCACAGATAGGATGACGTGGGATTACCGTGCAAGAAGACAATAGGATCACCCGAACCATGCTCCACGTAGGACATTTTCTTACCGAGCACCTCGATTGATTGCTTTTCCATTTATGTATTCCTTAATCAGGTTTCCGGTGTTGTGCTTGATCGCGCATCGGTCGATTAACGACGATTGTCATCGCTTACCTTTTGCGCGTTATACTCCGCCAATCATCCATAGTGCAACCTCCGCGGGGAATAATGGCCACGAAAACCAGCGTAACCGCGCAGAGCATTGAAGCTGCACATAAGCGTATCAGTTCCCATCTTGTCAATACCCCTTTGATCCACTCACAAACGTTTTCGGCCATGTCTGACTGTGTCACGCTGTTCAAGCTGGAGAACCTGCAGATGACAGGTTCGTTCAAAGAACGTGGTGCGCTGAACAAACTGCAAAGTCTGTCTCCAGATGAGCGTAAACGAGGCATTATCGCAGCAAGTGCCGGTAACCACGCGCAGGCAGTGGCCTACCATGCCAAACTGATGGGTATCTCTGCAAAAATTGTGATGCCCACACACAGCCCGCTGGTGAAAATCAGATCAACCGAACACTGGGGTGCAGAGGTGATCCTGGAAGGCGAGACCTTCGACGATGCATTCAAGTACTCGCAACAAATTGTGGGTGAAGAGAACCGCGTTTATCTGCACCCGTTCGATGACGTTAAGGTTATCGAAGGCCAGGGGACCGTCGCTGTAGACATTTTGCAACACGCCCTGGCAGCCGATGTTACTGCGATATTAGTCCCTGTTGGCGGCGGTGGATTGATCTCGGGAATTGCCGCGTATGTCAAAGCGAAGCGACCCGATATTCAAATATATGGGATTGAAGAAGCGGGCTGTGACGCCATGCACCAGGCGCTTCAATCCGGCAAGGCTGTCGAACTGCCACCTGCACCCGTCATCGCAGATGGAATCGCGGTCAGAAAGGTTGCCGCACAGAACCTGACAACCGTGAACAAACTGGTTGATGATGTGGTGGCGGTAACCAGTGATGAAATCGCCAACGCTGTCATGCTCATGCTCGAAATCGAAAAGCTCGTGATCGAGGGCGCTGCTGCGGTAACACTGGCGGCACTGTTAAACCGGCGGATACCACAATTGCGAAATCAGAAAGTGGTATCGGTCATCTCCGGGGGCAACATAGACGTCAATCTTCTGTCAAAGATCATCAATCACGGCCTGACATTCGACGGCCGGATCGCGACCCTGAATTCCCGAATTCTCGACCGTCCCGGCGCGCTGGAACGGCTGCTGGGAATCTTTCGTGAGGCAGGCGCCAATGTACTCGAGGTGCATCATCATCGCTTTTCAGGATCTGCCCCTATCGGCCAGATCGGCATCACTATCACCGTCGAAACCAGGGACCAGGCACATATAGAAGCGATCAGGGCCCTGATCACCGGTCGCGGCTACTGGATATCCGCCCATCTGGGAAAAGAGGAATCAGAACCCGTAAGCGTTTGATCGAGTTTATTTATCCCGGGGCACTGACGGTAAAGTGAATCTTGTCGAATTGGATACGATCTCCATCCTTCAGTTTCACTTCATCAATTTTTTCGGCATTCACATAAGTGCCATTCACCGAGCCTAAGTCCCTGAGGACCAGATCAGAACCGATAAGTTCCAACTCAGCGTGCTTACGTGACAGTGCTGGTTCGAGGATGGAGATATCGCACTCCAGTGCGCGCCCTATCTCAACGCGATCCATGATGGGAATCACCTGACCTTTTTCCGGCCCGGATTCAGCCACCAGCGACCAACTGTCGGTGCCTAATACCATCAACGCCGTGCCAGACAAAACCAGTGTCTTGCCACCGCCGCTGAGATCATCCTCAACGATCTCCAATTCGACATTCTGGATGACAATCACATCCCCTGCACCAAGCGGCATGGGACCAGAAATTTTTTCGCCGTTGAGAAAGGTACCCGTCGCCGTGTTGATGTCCGTGATGGTGACGCGATTTCCCTCAACCTTCAGATCTGCATGAAAACCATTGACCCCATCCGCGTCAATGACGATGTCGTTGGCATCACCTTTCCCCACGGTCTTTCCGGGTTCAATCAAGGGTATCGGTTCGCTTCTTCCGTCCTTGAACTGGATCTTGAGCATCGCAAGGCCCTTTTTTCTTTTATGCCGTGAGCGACGTCGCGCATCCTCACTGCTTTAATAGATAGTTGTTGCTGTTTGAATTAGCTGTTCTTTTCAATCCACACTCGCTTTCCGGCGACTGCTTTACTACCACATTCATTGCTTTCTAATGGTTTTTCAACAAGTTACTGTCAGTAGTTCACTTAGATTACAGCCCCGGACGGCATTTGTACAGAACCGCATGGCTGCATTGTGACGGCGTGGATTTCATCGTCACGAGCAGGTAGACTTTTGCGCATGTCAGACGAACAACAACAGTCGACCTCCGGGGTCATGGGCAAGATCAGAGCACAGTGGCTTGAATGGCGCACCCTCGTCGTCTTCCTGGCGGTAATGGTGTTATTCCGGTCTGCGATTGCGGACTGGAACCAGGTGCCGACGGGCTCAATGAAACCGACAATACTGGAAGGCGACCGTGTGGTCGTCAACAAACTCGCCTATGACCTTAAGGTTCCTTTCACAACCTGGCACCTGACTGAATGGGCTGATCCAAGTCGAGGTGAGATCGTAACCTTCTATTCACCCCAGGATGAAAAATTGTTGATCAAGCGAGTGATCGGGGTACCGGGTGACGTGATATCCATGCGCAACAACCAGCTTTTTATCAACAATGAACCGGCTACCTACTCTCGTCTGGACGATGACATCATCAATCAGCTGGATAGCTATCAGCAACAGCGTCACGCCTTTTTCTTCGAAAACTACGCCGATACGACACATCCGGTCATGCTGCGGCCCTCGCCGCCAAACGATTACAACAGCTTTGGCCCAATCCAGATCCCGGAGCAGTATTACATGATGCTCGGGGATAATCGGGACAACAGCCGGGATTCCCGTCGAATCGGCCTGGTCTCGCGCGACCGGATTACCGGGCGGGCACACACAGTGGCGTTTTCCGTCGACTATGAGGACTACTACCTGCCTCGCGCGGACCGGTTTATACGCCCGCTGGAATAGTGCGTTTATCCACCCCTGAATCCAATAATCATTGAATCAACTCGCAAAACGAATCTTCGAAGCCGCTCATCTTACCGGTGAGTTCACACTCCGTTCAGGCTTGAAGAGCGAAGAGTATTTCGACAAATACCTGTTTGAATCCGATCCGGGATTGCTGAATGACATTGCCGAGGCGATCACACAAAAGACACCCGCGCAGATATTTCGCAATGCTGACTTCCTCGGCGGCCTGGAGATGGGGGGTATTCCTGTGGTAACAATGATCTCTCAAAAAACCGGCATCGCCAGTCTTTTTGTGCGCAAGAAAGCGAAAACCCATGGCACCAACAAACTGGCAGAGGGCCAGATTTTTGCAGACAAGCAGGTCGTGATCGTCGAGGATGTGGTCTCGTCAGGTGGGCAGATCGTGCTTTCTGCAGCAGACCTGCGCGAACGCGGTGCAATTGTTACCGACGCCATCTGCGTGATCGATCGGGAATCTGGAGGCCGCGAGGCACTCGGCGCGATTGGAATTACCTTGCACCCCCTGTTTCTGGCGTCAGAGCTAAAACCTTAGCCCGCACTATTCATCAGCCTCGTCAGTCCCGCGGCCCTTTTCCAGAAGACTGCTGCGTTTTTTCCTGGAGAGCAGAAACAAGGGAGACAGAACAAGGCCAAGCAACATCATTAATCCAACAAAACCAATCGAATAGACGAACAGGACTCTGACGACCTCGGTATCAACATCGAAGAATGCCACCGCTACCCAGATAAACGCCGACGCGAAAACGGTACCGGAAACGAACCGGCGAAAAAGTGGATCTTTCAGCAATCGCATCAACCTGGAATTCCCGACGTTGGTTTTTATCCAGAGGCTAGCTTACACTCGAATGAAAGACATCAATAGCCGAGGAGCCAGTTTATGCCCGTTCACCCCATTGTCGCAGAAATGTTGAAACAAATGGCCGAGGCCGATGGTCCAGCCATGACCGACATGAGTCCGGAGGAAGCCCGCACCATGTATCGCGTCATGCAGGCCAGCTCTCCCAGACCAGAACTACCGGTCGTTAAGGACGCAATGGCAGGTCATATCCCGCTCCGAATCTACAAAGCGAGCAATGCCCCGGACCAGCCGGTGGTGGTGTTTTTTCACGGCGGGGGATGGGTTATCGGAGATCTCGAGACCCATGACAGTGGTTGCCGGCAACTAAGCCTTGCCGCCGATTGCACGATCATCGCAGTGGACTACCGATTGGCACCCGAACATCCCTACCCCGCCGCCATTGACGACTGTTATCAGGCAACCGAATGGGTCGCCAGTCACGCTGCAGAGCTCGGCATCGATGCTACTCGAATTGCGGTTGCGGGTGACAGTGCGGGAGGAAATCTCGCGGCTTGCGTCTGTATCAAATCGCAACTGGAACATGGGCCAGCAATCTGTTTTCAATTGTTGATCTACCCGGTGACCAATGCCGCAATGAATACAGAATCCTATGAGCGAAACGGCGAAGGTTACATGTTGGGAAGAGATACCATGGAATGGTTCTGGAATCATTACGCCAATGGCGATACCCTGGATGGAGCCTTGGCGTCACCACTGAACCATGATCAATTCGAGGAACTACCACCCGCCTGCATCATCACAGCAGAATATGACCCGCTCTGTGATGAGGGTGAGGCCTACGGGCGCAAGCTGGAAAGCGCAGGAGTCCCGGTCACCATTCGCAGGTTTGACGGCATGATCCATGGCTTCTTTGCCATGACGAATGTGCTCGATGGCTCTAAAGAGGCCATGGCCCTGGCTGCAGCTGAACTTCGTAACGCCTTTACGATTAAGTAACGACTTTACGGTGCCCAGCGAAAAAACAACGATAATCGAGACGGCAAGCGGGTTCGCCAGACTGCTGGAATCGCAGCACTCTATCGTCGACATGAAGTTTGCTGACTTCGACTGGGCGGAAGCCCTGAGCCAACTGAAATTTTCACAATGTCACTTCTCGGCCGTGGTTTTTAGAGACATTGATATCAGTGACTGTGAGTTTCTCGATTGCGAGTTCACAAACTGCACCTTCGACAGTTCACGCTTCACCGATACCAGAATCAGTAAAACCAGCTTTTACAATACCCAGCAGGAAACCGGCTGTTCGTTCAAGTTCGCATCGTTCCCGGGTACTCAATTCATCAGCTGCGAATTGTCATTATGTAATTTCTCGCGCAGCAATCTGTACCGGCTGGAAATGGAACAGTGCCAGGCCACGGGGCTCGATGCTTCCCACAGCACTGACGCGATCAGCATCGGTAGTTCTGTGACGCTGAACAGCGTAAAACTCACCGATTGTAATTTCGCCTATGCCGACTTCACGGGGGCGTTTTTATCCGAGGCAGATTTATCGGAAAATCGATTCAGCCACGCGGTACTTAATCGGGCCAACCTGGACCACGCACAACTGAACGATTGTGAACTGCACGGTATCGAAGCACGTGAGATCAGCCTGGTGGGCGCCGACCTTAGAGGTGCGCAGATCTCCGGCCTGGACGTGCGTGAAATCGACATGACAGGTGTGCGGATTAACGATTTTCAACAGCGCGTATTGCTCGAAGCGATCGGTATCGAGGTCGACTAGCTTGCCTCCGTTACGAATGGCACTTACTTAAGCCCAAATCGCACCCTGTCACAGAGGGTGCGCGACAAGGGGATGCCTGTCTTTCCTCAGCTCAGTGGGCTGGGCGCCCCCGACCATCCATGGCCCATCCCGCGTCCATCCCTGGCGCTATTCGCA
>JAJFKA010000174.1 GCA_021773555.1 Gammaproteobacteria bacterium | reverse complement strand
AGTGATAATGGTCCGGTCACTGCTGAGGCGGCTGAACTCTGGGAGCTTTCCATGGCCGGTGAAACCACGGGTTTGCGGGGCAAGAAGCGATTCCTGCACGAGGGCGGTATCAGGGTGCCAGGTATTATCAGATTTCCGGCCCGGTTCGCTGCCGGTACGCTCAACAGCCAGCCAGTCAGTGCGCTCGATATCCTGCCAACTATCGCTGAAATCACAGGTGCAGCGGTACCAGCGGACAGGCCTATGGACGGGATCTCGATATTAGGGCTGAGCGGAGAATCCGTGAGGCCAATGTACTGGTCACTCCCGACACCTGACGGTATGGAGTACGCCTATCGGGAGGGAGACTGGAAGCTAATCCTCGATGGTCTCGGCGAGCCGCGGCAGCTGTTCAATCTGGCCGAGGACTACTATGAAGCGAACAACCTGATGGGGACTCGGCCGGACAAGCTGGCTGAACTGATGCACGGGTTTGTGCGGTATCAGCGCGATGTAGATTCGGACCCGATCCGTCGGCTAAGGGAAATTCAACCGGCTGTCGGGCATTGAACGGGGTTTGTCCGGTTTTTTTACACATTGTCGGATCAAAAAAATATACCTAAACCATTGAACTATATGGACAAAGGGGAAAAACTTTTGAAAGATGACTTTTAAGGTACTCGCTTTTCCGCAAAAATCGTCGAGCATATTTACACTTTTGTAGAATTCATTTCACTCTGCTCGACAAGTTTCCCTAAGTTATTGAATATAAAAGGTGTTGTAACCGGCTAATAAAATTGGCCCGAAATATGCTTTACATCTAGCGGGTCGACGTGTCTGAACGATGTTTCTAAAGGGTGCGTTTGTTAAGTTTTTAAAGTCATACGGAGAGGAAGTACGAAATGAACAAATTAATCAGGAACATTGGTCTGGCGTTTCTTGTCATGGCCTTTTGTGCTACCGCACAGGCTGGGATTGTTCGGGTCAATACTGGTGGGTTTACAGCACAAGCTGGTCTCATCACTTTTAGCGAGTTTGCACAGGGAACCGTAAATCCGCATTACAATGCAGGAGATTATGGTGGTGGAGCAGGTGCTCCTATGGTGGATTTTGATGGCTTTTTTACAGGTCAATCACTGAGCGCTAACCCAGGGGTTGACTGTCCGGGAGCCGCGGCATCTGCCTGTGTTGTCGGAACACCTACCGGTGCAACCCTGACACTTGATGCTGCGTCACCAGATACGAAAATCCAATCCGACGGAGCCGCACCGAACTCGCCGGTTTTATCAGGTAATCCAACATTCAACGGTCCGATTGCAGTTCTGTTCAGCACCGATCAGGCTGGTGTGGGTTTTGATGCCGGCTTCTTCGACGCCATTGGTAGCACAGCGATCACTGCATTCGCACGTGATGGTTCATTGCTGGGATCTGTTGCAAACATTGGGCTTGGTATCGAATTCCTCGGCCTGGTTACTGACGATGGCACTAACCAGATTGCAGGTGTATTCCTGGAATTGATCGGTAACGAGCCTGCAGGATTCGCAATTGATAGCCTGCGTTTCGGTCTCCAGGGCCAGGTAGCGGCGCCAGAGCCTATGACGCTGGGTCTGCTCGGACTGGGTCTGTTCGGCATGGGCGCGCTGCGCCGACGACGAGCAGCTTAAGTCAGGCTTATCTAACACTGCTTTAACTAGCAGAAGTTAGTCAAACAAAGATCATCGCTCCCCATGGGGGGGCGATGATTTTTTTTGCGTGGACCTTGGCAAGATCAAAATTGATGCATTGACCTGAATCATTGTTTCTCTCTGCGTCATCGAGCACAGTTGGATTCGATCTGGCAGGACAGCAATTTGTGATGAATGAAACACAGAAACAGGCAGGCGCAGAGCACTTCGATGTTGTTATTGTCGGTGCAGGAATTTCCGGTGTAGGTGCCGGTTATCATTTGCAGGATCAGTGCCCGGATCAGCGCTTTGCGATACTGGAGAGCCAGGAAAGCTTCGGTGGAACCTGGTTAACGCACAAGTACCCCGGCATTCGCTCCGACAGTGACCTCTACACCTTCGGTTATCGATTCAAGCCCTGGACTGGTGCCCCGATCGCCTCTGCCGATGAAATTCTGAAGTATATGGGAGAGGTCATCGAAGATAATCGACTCGACCAGCACATCCGTTATCAACACCACATTACGGCTGCAGACTGGTCTGCGGAAAAAAACGTCTGGTCACTCGAGGGTACGCGAAAGGATACAGGCGAAAAAGTGTACTTCACCGCGAACTTCCTCTGGATGTGTCAGGGATATTATGAGCATTCCGAGGGTTACACCCCCAAATGGCCCGGCATGGAAGACTTCAAAGGCAAGATTATTCATCCCCAGACCTGGCCCGAGAATCTCGATTACCAGGATAAAAACGTGATCGTCATTGGATCGGGGGCGACGGCTGCAACGCTTGCGCCTGCAATCGCTGCCGATTGTGCCCACGTCACGATCTTACAAAGGTCTCCCACCTATTTTATTCCGGGGCGAAATGAAAATGAGCTTGCCGACAGGTTGCGAGTCCTCGGAATCGACGAGACCTGGATTCACGAAATTGTCAGACGAGAAATTCTCTATAACCAGGATCTGTTTACCCACCGCTCGTTCGAGGAACCGGAAGCGGTCAGGGAAGAACTGCTCGGTGCGGTCCGGGAATATCTGGGACCGGACTATGATATAGACAAACATTTTACCCCCCGCTACCGACCCTGGCGGCAGCGCATCGCCTTTGTCCCTGATGGAGACATCTTTCAGGGCATCAACGCCGGAAAGGCTTCCATGGTGACTGACGAGATCGAACGGTTCACTGAAAAAGGCATTCAATTAAAGTCTGGCGAAGAACTTGAGGCAGACATCATTGCCACGGCCACCGGCTTTAACCTGTGTGTCCTCGGCGGGATCAGCTTCTCCAGAGATGGTGAACCCATCGACTTTGCCAAAACCGTGACCTATCGCGGCATGATGTTCACGGGTGTCCCGAACATGGTGTGGATATTCGGCTACTTCCGTGCCAGCTGGACCCTGCGGGTTGACCTCATCGGCGACTTTGTTTGCCGATTACTCAACCATATGAAGGCGAACGGTGTGAAGTCTGTGGCGCCTGCCCTGCGTGAACAGGACAGTGACATGCCATTGTTACCCTGGATCGATCCTGAGAACTTCAATCCCGGATATCTGATGCGCTCCATGCATCTGCTTCCGCAACGAGGTGACAAGCCTGAGTGGCAGCACACCCAGGACTACTGGCTCGAGAAGGAAGAATTACCGAAGATTGATCTGGAAGACGAGGCTTTCGTCTATCGTTAAGTTACTGCTTCCGAATGACTCGCCGTCCGACAATACCTTAAATTTGTAACACCCGGCACCTTTCTGCATCCAGGTTGATGAACCCGTTTTCTGCATCTGTGGCTGTTGTCCGGGAATGTGATGTGGCAGGATTTCGGCGTTTAACCACGATCACATAAACAGGAATGCTGATGTCGAAGTCTGTGCGCGACCTATACCGTAGTTTGATTTTTCTGATTGCCAGCATGCTGGCGCTCGTGCCCGCAGGAGGAGCTGTTGAAGCAGTAGCATTCGACTGGGAATTGAAAAAAGAAAGTGATGGCATCGCAGTTTACACAAGTGATGTGCACGGATCGAAACACAAAGCGGTCAAGGCAGAAATGACTGTCTCAGGGTCCCTCAATGGACTCGTTGGGCTGGTGCGTGATACCGGCGCCTGTAGTGAGTGGGCGGACTTATGTCGGGAAGCCGTGGAACTTGAACACCGCTCGGACACCGAACTTCTTGTTTACACTTACAACGATATCCCCTGGCCCGTGAGTGATCGTGATGCGATCACCAGCGTTTTGTGGGAACAGAACCCTGACACCCGAACAGTAACGATGACCGCGGTTGCGGTTGACGATCCAGGCACGAGGAAGACAAAGGCAGTTCGCATTGTTAAGGCCACGACCCGCTGGTTCTTCACGCCACTGGGCGACGGAAAGATCAAGGTGACAACCGAGGCACACCTGGAACCCGGCGGTCCCACCCCTGCATGGCTGACCAATATGCTCCTAATTGATTCTCCGCTGAAAACCATGAGTAACATGCGCGCGCTGTTGGGCACGGGGCGATATGACGACGTCAGTTATTCATTCATTCGGGAGCGGTGATTTTTGTCCGCAAATGGTTAGTTGTTGATTATGATTACCGGGTCGGTATCGCATGTAATGGCGTCAATTCCACTCGAATCTGTGATTTCCAGCGAATACGACACATGGGTTTTTACGTCGTAATCGCCAGTCTTGCACTTGTAAAGTGATTGACCGGCTACCCAGTTACAATTCTTCAGACCGTCAGCTGGGTTGGAAACAACGTTGCTTATCTCGATATCAGTGTATTGTGGCGCCATCATCCAATAGACCCATTTGTCCTTGTCTCGACATGCTTCATTCAGTGGATCCTGCATACCATCAGTACAGGAATCGGTTGCGCTGATGATAAACAAAGGACAATTTTTTGACGTTGTGGTTCCAGGCTTTACTCTGGGACCAACAGCCACGAACAAGGGGAAGTCCCTTTTTTTGCTGAATAGCATGGACGCGGTACTAACGTTTTGGCTGATCGCACAGCCACTTAAGATCAAAACAAAGACTGTCGCGGCGATTAATTTCATATGACTCTCCCTGGTTAATGAAACTGCGGATCTGCATCCATCAGGACAGCTGGGTATCCCGCAGATTTTGCTTCCATTAGTTGTTGTTTTGCGGCCTGCTCTTCGCCGAGAATCGATAGTGCTACGGCCATATCGAACAGGATGTAGATATCATTTTGCGCCTGCTTTTTTATCAGTTCAATGTTTTCTCGCGCCTTTTTATGATTGTTGGTTGCTGCATAGTAGACGGCAAGTCGGCTCAGAAGAAAGTCACTGTCAGGGTCAATTACACGATTCTCTTCGGCTAGTTTGATCGCTTTATCATAGGATTCGAGCATTTCCTTTTCCCGACCCGGAACGAATCGCAGAATATCTCCCAGATTCCCCCACAATCTGTGGTCGCTCTGTCCAGTGTCGATTGCTTTATTGACAAAGATCGCAGCTTCCTCAAATCGACCAAGGAGATATAAGACGTACCCCATGTTCGAATAGGCGCCTGAGTTCTTCTTTAGCTGACTGGCCCGATCCCAGGCTTCAAATGCCGCATGGAACTCGCCTACCAGCATCTTTGATACCCCGAGATTGTTCCACGCGAGGGCATTTTCGGGCGCCAGATCAGTGATGGTCTTGTAAGTTTCAACAGCCTGGTTATAAAGCCCCTGTTGAAAAAAGAACGAACCTAAAGCGAGTTGCGCTTTGACGTAATTTGGATCCAGCACCACTGCTCTGTTGAACTCGCTCTCTGCATCCAGGATTTTACCTTGCTTCATGAGAACGAACCCCAGACCAACATGGGCATCGCTACTGCTTTGATCTAGTTCGATCGCTTTTTGATAGGCTTCTTCGGATCGTGAGTGTTCACCCGATTGAGCGAACAACTCGCCCAGAGCGATGTATACCTCAGCATTGTTCTGATCCAGGAATAGTGCACGATTACACGACTTTTCAGCTTGTTGGTATTCGTTCGCATCGTTTCCTTCTTTGTAGGAATCCAGCAGGCTCTGGCACAGAATTGCATAACCCTCCGAGAAGTTTGGTGCTGCAACTGTTACCTCGTTTAGTAGCTGAATTGCCTGATCGATGTCCTCATGGTCACCACGACGTATACGATCCAGAGCCTGCAGAAACTTTCGGTAAGTGATTGGGTCGTCTGCGAGAGCATGTGGTGTTATTTCCACACCTGATTTGCTGGGAAGTGAGGGTTCTAACGGAGCGATGTAGAGGTAACCCGCGATTGCGATGATGAACAAACCAATGGCAGAAATCAGGGGGAGTAGCAATCTATTGGGTTTCAGGAATGCGTCTGGCGAGCCTGGGTCAATTTCGGCGCCGCCGAGCTTTTGGTCTATTGATTTTATCAGGTCGTCGTATTCGACTTCATCGAGTTTGTTTGGCCAGTTAACAAAATTGACCGATTGCAGTTGCTTGAAGGCAATTGGCACTCTGACATCATCAAGAAGAAGCGGTACCAGGATATGTCGCTCCATTCCTTCGAGCGCTTCATTCCTGACCCATTGGGACTCAATCGAGTGTTTGCTCCAGATCACCACAACACAGCTGGAATCCAGAATCGCTTTGTCGATGGCATCTTCAAAACTGTCACCGGCATGAAGCTCGCGGTCCCACCAGACCTTCAGGCCAAGAGATTCCAGCATATGAACCAGTGGTTCGACACGATCGCGGTCTTCCCTTGCATAGCTGACGAAAATGTCGGACACGAGCAGAACGCCTGGGAGGGGGATGTGTTTAGTCTAACATGTCGGTTCCGCCTTATGATCAGTCGGCGTACCATCCAGATCTACATGATTGTAGTACTGGCTGCGTGGAAGCAGATGGTTCCCTGTTGTCGTCATGAACTTGAACCTGATTATCCTGACCACAATCGCAATGTTGCTTGTTTTATATACTTGGTCGGGATGGCGAGATTTGAACTCACGACCCCTGCCTCCCGAAGACAGTGCTCTACCAGGCTGAGCTACACCCCGACGCCAGCGCATTCTATCAACTAAAGGGGAGTGTCTCTAGCCGTGCTGGGTCGGTTGGCCAGGTCAGTGCTTCCGCCGTCTGGCGGAGAACTAGTAGCTTCGATCCACGACAAAATTTATCAGCGCACCCATGGATTCCTTATAGGCTGACTCGTCAAGCTGCTGGAGTGCGATCAATGCTTTATTACGTTCAGCATCGGCACGTTCATTGGTGTATTTCAAGCCACCAGTGTCCTGTACGGTTTTGATGATCGATTCGAGGTTTTCAACCCCGCCTGAAAGAATGGCCTGGCGTACGAAAGCACGTTGTGCTTCATCGCCCTGCCGCATGGCGACAATAAGGGGCAGGGTGACCTTGCCCTCGGCCAGATCATCACCGACATTCTTGCCCAGGTCCACGGTGCTACCCTCGTAGTCCAGCATGTCATCGATCAACTGGAACGACATGCCCAGATGCAGACCATAGTCGCGCAATGCGTTTTCAACCTGACTGTCTGCACCGCCAAGCACGGTGGCGGAGTGCGCCGCGGCCTGGAACAACATCGCGGTTTTACGCGAGACGACTTCCAGATAACCGGCCTCGGTGGTATCGGGGTTGCGGATACTGCTGAGCTGCTGGACTTCACCTTCGGCGATAACATTGGTCGCGTGGGAGAGGATTTCCATGACGCGAATATCGCCAATCTCCACCATCATCTCGAACGCCCGGGAATGCAGGAAGTCGCCGACCAGCACGCTGGCAGGATTACCCCAGGCGGCATTCACGGTCTTTCGGCCGCGACGCAGGTCGGATTCATCAATCACGTCGTCGTGCAGTAACATGGCGGTGTGCAGAAACTCGATAATCGCGGCGAGTTTGATGTGCTCCTTGCCGTTGTAGCCACAGGCCTTGGCAGAAAGCAGCACGAGTAGTGGCCGCAGGCGCTTACCACCGGCTTCTATCAGATAGCCGGAGATTTCCTCAACCAACGGTACGTTGGACGAAAGGCTGTCTGTGATGAGCTGGTCAACGGCCGCAAAATCGCTCGCTACCGCGTCATAGAAGGGATACGTCATGTCGGGATTGCAAGCGGCGCCTTACGCGAAGAGGAGTGGAATGCTAGGTGTGGGCTCTTTTCCTGTCAAGGTGAAAGTGAAGAGCAGGAAATCGGTGTCGCCAGCCCAATTGGCGCTTGCCTGAGGGCTGCGCATCGCTTAGAATTGCGCGTCCTGAAATTGGGCCTCGCATCAAAGCGACCCAATCCGTTAAAAACCCTGCAATTGCAGGCACTTACGCTGAGATAGCACCGGAATTAGTGCTCAGGCATTTTTTGCAGCGAAGTGATAGCAGAAGAGAATACAAATGTACGCTGTAATTGAAAGTGGTGGCAAACAGCACCGTGTTGAGCCAGGCGAAGTCCTGAAGCTCGAAAAATTGAACGCATCTGAAGGCGACACCATCGACTTCGATAATGTGATGATGATCGGTGAGGGCAGCGACGTGAAGATAGGCGCACCTTATGTCGATGGTGGCAAGGTAACGGCAGAGATCGTCAGCCATGGTCGCGGCAAAAAAATCACCATTATCAAGATGAAGCGACGTAAGCACTACCGCCGGCAAGCAGGCCACAGGCAGTCTTACACTGAAATCAAGATTAAAGAAATTTCCGGGGGTTAAAGTCAGATGGCGCATAAGAAAGCAGGTGGTAGTACCCGAAACGGTCGCGATTCAGAATCCAAGCGACTGGGTGTGAAGATGTTTGGCGGCCAGCAGGTGATCGCCGGTAACATTATCGTTCGCCAGCGCGGCACAAAGTTTCATCCGGGTTCAAATGTGGGTTGTGGCAAGGATCACACGCTGTTCGCCAAAGCGGATGGTTTCGTGCAGTTTCAGGTCAAAGGACCGAAGCAGCGTAAATATGTCAACGTGTTGGCAGAGGCGTAGCTTAAACCAGATTGTTAAAAAGCCCTGTCCTCGACAGGGCTTTTTTTTGAGTTAACTATTTGTAACGTTAAGATAAGAACCAGCAACCGCCGGGTGTGATTTACCATGAAGTTCGTCGATGAAGCCAGTATCAGGGTTGAAGCAGGAAAAGGTGGCAACGGCTGCCTGAGTTTTCGCCGTGAGAAATATATTGAACGTGGCGGACCTGATGGGGGTGACGGTGGTGATGGCGGCAGTGTTTTCCTCATCGGGGACGCCGCATTGAATACCCTGGTCGATTTCAGATTCCAGCCACGCTATCGCGCGCAGACCGGTGAGTCCGGCAGGGGTAAGGATCAGACGGGCGCAAAGGGTGAAGATGTTTATGTACGTGTTCCGCTGGGCACGAGTATCTTTGATGACGAAAACCAGGCTTATCTCGGTGACGTCAACGATTCAAATGAGGTGATGCTGATTGCCCAGGGCGGTTTCCATGGCCTCGGGAATGTACGTTACAAATCCAGTACTAATCGGGCGCCCAGGCAGACCTCTCCGGGTTCACCCGGTGAAATCAAACACCTGAGACTTGAGCTGAAATTGATCGCTGATGTCGGCTTGCTCGGTTTACCGAATGCGGGTAAATCGACGCTGGTTCGCGCGGTGTCTGCTGCGACCCCGAAAGTGGCCGACTATCCGTTCACGACGCTGGTGCCTAACCTCGGTGTGGTGCGTCTGGGTGATAGCGTGAGCTTTGTGATTGCGGATATTCCAGGTCTCATAGAAGGCGCTGCCAGCGGAGCGGGTCTGGGCGTGCAGTTCCTCAAGCACCTCTCGCGAACACGCTTGTTGTTACATCTGCTGGATCTCTCGCCGGTAGACGGCAGTGATCCTGCTGGAAACTTTGAAATCCTCGAGAATGAACTCAAAAAATACTCCCAGGGGATTGCAGAAAAAGATCGTTGGGTGGTTTTTACCAAAACCGATCTGATGCCTGAGGCTGCGCTGGAAGATACAATTGCAGGGATCAGGGAACAACTCGGCGTGGACGTGCCCATATTTGGCGTCTCGGCAATTTCGGGTAAAGGAACCGATGTGCTGATGCAGGCGATTGGTGACTATCTGGCGGAGTTAAACGCCCAGGAAGATGAAGCCAGCGACGATGATGAGTACGATGTCATGGGAGAGCAAAAAATACGCGAGGAAGTTCACCAGTATTCCCTGCAAAGCAGAGCTGAGCGGGCAGCACGTCGAGAAGCCAGAGCTAATCTGAGGGATGGTAAGGACGAAGACAGTGGCGTCGAGATACGTTACGAGCCATGAATGTCGAGGATTCATTTAATCCAGGGCGCACCTGGGTTATCAAAATTGGTAGCTCACTACTCACCGATAATGGATTAGGACTCAACCGGGCGCTGGTTAACGGCTGGGTTGATGACATTGTGGCTAGCGCTAAGGCCGGTGTCGATATTGTCATTGTTTCTTCCGGCGCGGTGGCTGAAGGGATGGCGCGCCTGAACCTGGCAACCCGCCCCAAATCCCTGCACCTGCTACAGGCTGCAGCGGCGGTTGGCCAGATGGGTCTGGTGCAGCTGTACGAATCCAGTTTTCAACGTCACGGTATGCATACCGCACAGGTGCTACTTACCCATGATGACCTGCGTTCACGCGAACGATATCTCAATGCACGTAGCACCCTTAAAGGGTTGTTAGATCTTGGCGTGATTCCTGTTGTAAACGAAAATGACACGGTAGTGACGGACGAAATCCGATTTGGCGATAACGATACACTCGCGGCACTGGTTGCTAACCTCATAGAAGCAAATACTCTGATTCTGATGACCGATCAGGCAGGATTGTTTTCAAGCGATCCGAGAACGAACACAGATGCCCGGCTGATCCGGCATGATAAAGCCAGCAATCCCCGGTTGGATACGATGGCTGGTCAGGGCGGATCGATTGGCCGAGGAGGCATGGTGACGAAGATTGCGGCAGCGCGAATCGCAGCGCGCAGTGGCGCCAATACCGTCATCACATCGGGCCGAATTGCCGGGATTGTTGGTCATATCGGTGCGGGTAAGGTCGAGGGGACTCTGTTGTCAGCGGACAAGGCTGTGCTGGTCTCCCGAAAACAGTGGCTGGCAACCTTGACTTCGCGAGGCAGGTTAACCCTGGACGCGGGTGCTGTCAGGGTATTGCGCAGTCAGGGGAGAAGCCTGCTAGCAGTGGGCGTCATTGCGGTGGAAGGTGCTTTCAAACGCGGTGACATCGTCAGTTGCGTTGATGAGCAGGGTGCTGAACTGGCGCGTGGGCTTGTCAATTATGAACACAACGAGGCGAGAATGATTGCCGGAAAAGCGAGCGGCGAAATTGAAGGGATACTGGGTTATCTGGGGGATGACGAACTCATCCACCGAGACAACCTGGTTTTATCCTAGGGATTGAAAAGACCGTGTGCCCCGACCTTGATCGGAGCCAGTGCCTCAGGCTTTGAGCGCCTTAACCCGGGTGTTTAGCCTTGCTTTGTGCCGGGATGCCTTGTTTTTCTGGATAATCCCATGAGTTACTGCACGATCGAGAACAGGTACGGCTTCACTGTAAGCTGCGGAGGCTGCCTCGTAGTCGCCCGTCTCCACGGCGGCAAGCGCCTTTTTGATTACGGTACGCATTGCGGAGCGCTGGCTCGCATTGTGTTGTCGCCGAACTTCGGTCTGTCTTGCGCGTTTTTTTGCTTGAGAAGAATTTGCCACTGTTAGTTGAGTCCTGAAATTGGTCCGGGAAAATAAGACGCGGTACTATGCCGATTCGATTCGATGATGTCAAACGAATCTGTGCAGAGCTGGATAGCCGTTTGATGCATGTAAATACGGAAAAACAAGTGTGAGTGAGACCACCACCGAAGCATCGGCAGGCCAGCGCGGATTACTGAAATCCACGGGTCTGGTATCGATGATGACCATGATCTCCCGGGTATTCGGGTTGATTCGGGATATGGTGATTGCCAATTTTTTTGGTGCGGGGCTAGCGGCAGACGTTTTTTTCCTGGCTTTCCGAATTCCCAACCTGTTTCGCCGGTTGTTCGCCGAGGGAGCATTTTCCCAGGCGTTTATTCCGGTGCTGGCTGAATACAAGGAAAAAAGGACACGCGCTGAGGTAAAAGACCTCGTCGACAAGGTCAGTGGCACGCTCGGGCTCAATCTGGTGCTGGTAACGCTGCTCGGCGTGGTAGGTGCAGAGTTGGTCGTCAGTGTTTTCGCTGCGGGATACGTTTACAACGGGCAAGAACACAAGCTTGCGCTCGCCGTTACTATGCTCAGGCTGACATTCCCTTATCTCCTGCTCATTTCGATGACCGCGTTTTGTGGTGCCGTGTTAAACACTTACGGCAGATTCGCGGCTCCGGCGTTCACACCGGTCTTGCTGAACCTGTCGCTGATACTGTGTGCGGTTTATCTGCGCCCACATATGGCTGAACCTGTGATGGCGCTAGCCTGGGGTGTATTGATCGCGGGGGTTGCGCAACTGACGTTTCAGCTACCGTTCCTCGCATCGGAGGGTCTGGTACCTGTGCCAAAGCTGGGTTTCAGGGATGAGGGAGTGAAAAAGATCCTGTTGTTGATGTTGCCCGCGTTGTTCGGGGTCTCCGTTGGCCAGATTAACCTGCTTATAGACACGGTACTGGCCTCATTTCTGGAAACTGGCAGTCTTTCCTGGCTGTATTACTCAGATCGATTGATGGAGTTACCGCTGGCTTTGTTTGGCATCACCATCGCGACCGTAATCTTACCGAGCCTGTCAAAAGAACATCATGGCAATGGCGACGCCAATTCAGCGTCTGACTTTTCGGACACGCTGAATTGGGCCATGCGGCTGGTTTTTCTGTTTGGCATCCCCGCGACTCTCGCCCTGATTTATCTTGCTGACAGTCTTATTGCGACCTTGTTCTACCACGGGGAAATGAGTGTCAGGGACGTTGAGATGGCGTCGCTGAGCCTGATGGCTTATGGTCTGGGGCTGCTCGGGCATATGCTGGTGAAGGTGTTGGCGCCGGGTTACTTTTCTCGCCAGGACACGCGTACCCCGGTGAGGTACGGTGTGATTGCGTTGGTCTCGAACATCGTACTCAACCTGATCCTCGTGTGGGAATACAAGCACGCCGGACTGGCTCTGGCGACATCATTGTCTGCTTTTATCAATGCCGGGCTGCTGTTTTATGGTCTCGCCAGGGGGGGGATCCTCAGAATTCAGCCCGGCTGGCCGGTATTTCTGGCAAGACTGCTGGTCGCAAATGTTGCGCTTCTGGCTTTGTTGGTTATTGTCGATCCGGGTATACAGAAGTGGCTGGCCTTTGGATTCTGGGAAAGATTTGCGGTGATGCTTTTGATCTGTACGGGTGGCGTTGTAACCTATGCGGCCTCACTGCTGTTGGTGGGTTACCGATTCAAAGAGGCGGTTCGATAGCTATGCTGGTGTCTGGATAAAATGGAAATCATTCGCGGATTGATTAACGTGGCTGCACACAATCAACATTGTGTGGTCACGATAGGTAATTTTGACGGCGTTCACAAAGGTCACCAGGCGATTCTTGCCCAGGTGCGCAGCCAGGCAGACGCCCTTGGGGTACCGGCCATGCTGATTTGCTTCGAACCGCAACCGAAAGAATTTTTTGATGAATTCAATGCACCGGCAAGACTCACTCGATTTCGTGAGAAAGTTGAATTGCTCGAAGAGCATGGTATCGACCAGGTTTTGTGCTTCAAGTTCGATGAAAAAACACGATCTATGACCGCGGATGAGTTTGTGCAGATGTTGACAGATACATTGAAGGTCAGCGCGTTATTCGTAGGGGATGATTTCAAGTTTGGATCTGATCGAAGTGGAGACTTTGCGTTGCTCAGTACCGCGGGCCAGCAGCACAACTTTGCGGTAACCAACTTCTTTACACTGTCGCTCGGTGATGTGCGTATCAGCAGCAGCCATATCAGGAAATGCCTTGCAGAAGGAAACTTCAGCCTTGCCGAAAAGATGCTGGGTCACCCTTATTCCATCAGCGGGAAGGTCGTGTATGGCAGGCAGATTGGGCGAACGCTGGGCGTGCCAACCGTGAATTTGCAGTTGCATCGATATCGCGCGCCCATCGATGGTGTTTATGCCGTTGAGGTGCGTGGTCTGGATCAGGACTACTTCGGCGTCGCGAATGTAGGTGTCCGTCCGACGGTGGACGAGGCCACCACCCGACCAATCCTCGAGGTGCATCTGTTCGATTTTTCCCGGGATATCTATGGCGCGTACCTGAAGGTTGTGTTCAGGCTCAAAATTCGGGAAGAGATAAAGTTTGCCGGGCTCGATGAGTTAAAGTCCGCCATTTTTGCGGACATCGAAAGTGCGCGTGGATATTTCAAAGGAAGATGATGCCCTACTACACGATTAGTTTCGTAATGCTTGTGCTGGATCAGGTATCCAAGTATTACATGAGTAAACTGCTGCCCCTCTGCCAACCTGGTCAGTGCGCCTCGATCGAAGTGCTTCCGGTGTTTAAATTCATTGTGTTGCATAATGAAGGTGCTGCATTCAGTTTTTTAAGTGAAGCAGGCGGCTGGCAACGTTATTTTCTGGCGACGATTTCAGGCGTTGTCAGTGTATTCATTGCCGTTTGGCTCTTTAAGATATACCGCGAACAAAAAATACTGGCGCTGTCGCTGGCCTTTATCCTGGGAGGCGCATTGGGTAATTTTGTTGATCGGGCGGTACAGGGTTACGTGGTGGACTTTATCCTCGTCTATTATGAGGACTACTATTTCCCGGCGTTTAATATTGCGGACTCAGCTATCTCCATAGGCGCAGGCTTCCTGATTCTGGACATGTTTTACAAGCCGAAGGAAAAGCTGGATGTCTGAACGCAAACCGCAGACAGATACAAAAGTACCGATCGGACCTGGGACCCGGGTCACGCTCAATTTCTCGATTCGACTTGATGACGGGGAACTCATTGATTCAACGAACGGTCGCGCGGCCGTATTTGAGGTTGGAGACGGTAATTTGCTGCCAGGATTTGAACGTGCGCTGTTTGGCATGGTTGCAGGTGCGAGACAATCGCTGCACCTGGTTCCAGATAAGGCGTTTGGGTCCCATAATCCGGAAAATGTGCAAATGATGAAGCGATCCGCTTTCGGCGATGAGATAGAACCGAGTGTGGGCTTAATTGTCTCTTTTGCCGATCAGCAGAAAGCCGAGTTGCCGGGTGTGGTAAATCGTCTGGTGGGAGAACTGGTAGAGGTAGATTTCAACCATCCACTGGCAGGCAGAACCATAGGTTTCGACGTGGAAATTTTGCAGGTTGAACAAGTCAGCAATGAGATTCTGAGGGTCTAGCCCGCATTATTCACGAAGGCGACACAGTACAGTCGTCAGGTTATTATGCTTCAATAGATTAGGTAAAAATGAAGGTCAATTCGTGAAATACAGTCTGTGTCTGAATGGTTTTCTGACAATTCTGCCTTCGAATCTTGAACAAAATCGCTCAAGACATAGCTACGGCTATGCCTTTCACGCTGTTTGTCCAACCTTCTTCGCCACAATTGCCATAAAATCCATTCCCTTCATGAATAATGCGGTCTAGTCGATGACGATGAAAATACAGCTTGCTAACCCCCGGGGATTTTGTGCCGGTGTTGATCGAGCCATCGAGATTGTCAATCGAGCGTTGGAGATTTACGGCGCCCCTGTGTATGTGCGCCACGAGGTCGTGCACAACAAAACCGTCGTGGAAGCATTAAAAACCAGAGGTGCAATATTTGTCGATGAAGTTGCCCAGGTGCCAGAGGGATCGCTGCTGATTTTTAGCGCCCATGGTGTGTCAAAGGATGTACGCAGGCAAGCGGCGGCAAGGGATCTAAAGATTTTTGACGCAACCTGCCCGCTGGTTACCAAGGTTCACCTGGAAGTGGCAAAACTGGCCGAGGGTGCTGTCGAGACGATCCTGATTGGCCATGAAGGCCACCCGGAAGTTGAGGGAACACTGGGCCAGTACGAGCATGATCTGCAAGCGGGCGGCGCTGTGTACCTGGTTGAGGATCTGGCTGATGTTGCCAGAATCAAAATCAGGAATCCTGAAAAGCTTGCCTATGTCACCCAGACGACCCTTTCGGTAGATGATACCGAGGTGATTATCGATCACCTCAGGGAGAGATTTCCGGAAATCAGGGGTCCGCGGAAAGATGATATCTGTTACGCAACCCAGAATCGTCAGGATGCAGTGAAGATCCTGGCCCATGCCTGTGATCTGATACTCGTGGTAGGCTCGGCCAACAGTTCAAATTCGAATCGTCTGCGCGAACTCGCTGCTCGCCTTGGCACAGCGGCCTACCTGATTGATGATGAAAACGATATTAAAGAAGAATGGTTGAAACCCGATATAACCATTGGGGTGACCTCAGGTGCTTCAGCGCCCGAATCACTGGTACAGCGAGTAATTACCCGGCTGGAGACATCAGGTGCGGTATTTGAGCGGGAACAGGTGGCCGCCCGGGAAAACATGGAGTTCTCGCTGCCACGGGAATTGCGAAGCGAATAGTCATTGCGCATAATTAACCGCCGTTGCTAATCCTGATGAGCAACCGGACACTGTATTTATTTGGAGAAAGGCAATGATATCAAAAGGTTACTCCCTCATTGAACTCATGGTTGTCGTCGCTATTGTCGGCATAATTGCGGCTATTGCTTATCCCGGCTACCAGGGCTATATCCGCGACACCTATCAGGCGCAGGCAGTTTCGGACCTGAAGGTGTGTGCGCTGGCGCTCGACCGGTATTTTTCCAATGACTTCAGTTATGAAGATGCTGACACCAATAATGTCTGTACCCTGGTGTCGCCGGCTAATGCAACCGGTGCCGCCATTAAGTACAACCTTACCTATCAAAGCCTGACGAGCAGCAACTATGTCATTCGTGCGACTCCAGTCGGTGGTAGCTGTGGCGGATTGTGTATCGAACTGTCCGCGGATGGATCCCAGATTACGCTGTAAAAACCCCCGTAATTCTCCCGGAGCGCCTTTACTAACGGGCGTTTGTACCGTTCGTCGGCCCGGGAAAGTCTCTTATCGGTTGCGCCATCGGCGCCAAAATCCCTTCGATACAATGGATGCTCCTCGGGGTCTCCGTCGTTTTTCGTGCCCCGAAAATAAGGCTCAACATGAAGAAATTTAGCAAAGGCGTAACACTGGTTGAACTGATGATCATCCTCGTGGTGATCGGAATTGCCATGTCAGTCGCTGTACCAGGCTTCCAGGGCATGATTGTCCGGAATCGAATCATCACCCAGACCAACGAGGTGATCCTGACGATCAATTTAGCCCGGGGTGAAGCCTCTCGTACCGGCGGTCTGGTGTCGGTTGTTGCCGCTACTCCGACCGGGGCAAACGAGTATGGCGCGGGCTGGTGCATTGTGCTTGGGTTGCCTGCGACCTGTGCGGGCAATGTCATCCGGCGTTTTGATGGGCTTACCGGGGAGACGACCCTGGACTCGGTGGAGAATCTGACGATGATTCAGTTCAACAGTCTGGGTGGTGTGCTGGGTGGCGTGCCGCAGAACCTGGATTTGTGTTACCCCGACTATCAGGGGCGCAGGATAGAGATCTCCATTATTGGTCGGGTCAAGTCACATGTTGAAGCCCTGGCTGGGGATCCCGACCCACCCGCGATCCAGCCAAATTGTTAGAGGAGAACATGAACAAACAACACGGATTTACACTGGTTGAGGTACTCGTCGCCACGGTCATCATGGCGGTTGGCATACTGGGCGTTGCTGGATTGCAGGTGGTTGGTTTGCAGCAAAACCGGAGTTCCCTGTTACGCGCAGAAGCCCTACAGATTGGGAACGATATTCTCGACCGGATGCGGGCCAATCCAAACCAGCCGTACGCACCGGTGGAATTTGACGATGCCCCGGCAGGCGGCACCAGGAATTGTGTTGCGCTGACCTGCACACCCGCACAAATGGCCGAATACGATGTGACCCAGTGGAAATGCCAGATTAACCCCGTGGACCCCGATAGCCCGGATGGCGACCCTTACGCCATTTGCCTGTCCCTTGGACTGAGCTCGACATCACTGCCGGAAGGCGAAGGTGAGATCCAGACACTTAACGGTGTTCAGACTGTGAAGGTCAGATGGGCTGATGATCGAGCGGGCAACAAGGCGACAGTCACACTCGCGACGCGTGCAGATGGATAGGAAACGGCCAATGAGTATTTTAAAGCGTTTGCAAAGTGGTTTGTCTCTGGTTGAAGTGATGATCGCCATGGCGATCGGCTCGGTAATTACTGTCGGCGTAGTGCAGTTGTTTGTTGCCAACAGTGAAACGCACAGACTGATGATGGGGCAATCCAGAATGCAGGAATCTGCACGATTCGCCCTGGATTTTATGAGTCGCAGCATCCAGCAGGCGGGATACCGCGGTTGTTTTTCGAAAAATGAGATTATTAATACTCCGATTACCCCTCCGGACAATCTCCCTTATGAGGTGGATATCCGCTTTGGAATCCAGGGTTTCGATGCCTCTGGCGTCAATCTGTGGTCACCGGCACTGACGATGTTGCCGCAGACTACTGCTGGCGGCGCTGATACCAATGTGTATTACCAGTCGATTGAAGCGGGCTTCCAGCCGGCACTGACCGCGGCGGGTCGAGGCGCAGGGACAGGGATAGATATCGCCGCCGTTGTTTCAGGAACTGATGTCCTTACCCTGCGTGGTCTGGACCAGCAGGATGAGGAAGCGCGGGTTAACGCGTTACTCGGTGCTAATGATCCTGTGGTGGTGAATGACCCGCCCGACGGGCTGGACATAATGCAGGATGAAATGGCCGTTATTCATGACTGCGAGAAGGCGACTATTTTCAGAGTGACCTCAATCAGCGCTCCTGCAGGTGGATTAATTACCATTGGTCACACTACAGGTAACACTGGGAACCTTCGTAATTGGTTTAACACCCTGGCTGTGAAAAACTCCTTCAATATCGACGCTTCAGTGACGGCGGTGCAAAGTGACACTTACTTTATTGCACCCGGAGCCGGTGAAAATGCCCAGGGTAGTACACCACTGTCACTGTGGCGTAAGTCTGGTATTACTGCACCGGTTGAACTGGTGGAAGGTGTTGAGGATTTGCAGGTGTTGTACGGAATTTCTACCGACGGCGACAATACACCGAATCAGTATGTGGTCGCGAATTTTGTCACAAACTGGAAAGAGGTCACCACCATCAGGGTAACGGTGGTAGTGAACAGCATTGATGATGTGGGTGGCACATCGACGCCAACCCACGGGTGCGCGATACAGGAGTGTATCCCTGATGAGGCTTACGATGGGCTGGTACGACGAGCGTTTACGCAAACGATTAAGCTCAGGAACACGAGTTAACGGATTGGTTATGACGACACTAAACACAAGGAATAACGAACGCGGCGTGGTGCTGTTTATGAGCCTCGTTATGTTGTTGATATTGACGATTCTTGGGCTGTCATCCGTGCAGACGACTTCATTGCAGGAGCGTATGTCCAGAAACGCTCGTGATACGAACCTTGCTTTCCAGGCTGCAGAATCGGCACTTCGAGACGGCGAAGACCTGGTCGAGGGGTTGGTCGCGCTGACACCGTTTGATGCCGGAACGAATGGCTACTACTACGAAAATGGTCCTGGTGTGAGTCCTAACTGGCGGGATGTGTCATGGGCTGAGGCAGCTCCAACGGATGGGAATTTTCTGGCAGCAGACACGGCAATTGCAGGCGTGGCTGGGCAACCAAAATACATTGTAGAACATGTTATGGCGGTCATCTCGGACGCGGATGCCCTGAATCTTGACAACATCGGCCAGGACACGGGCTCTGGTCGTACCCAGATATTCCGGGTGACCGCCTATGGGGTTGGCGGTACGCAAACCGCGCGGGTGATGTTGCAGGCGACCTATGGCAAGCGTTTCTAGAATTTATGATGACTAACCAATTCACACTCAATGTTCACACACCTCCTGTCGATATGAACCGGGGAGCCAGTGATCCAGTTGCAGGTAAGAAAAATGTTGCGTAATTTACAATTTAAACATTATGTGAGGGCTTTGTTGGCAGCGTGTCTGCTGTCATCTGCACAAGTTGCGTTCGGTCTGAATTCAGGTGCCGCGTTAGGTCAGGACGATACGGTATCAATCCTGGAGGACCAGTCTCCCTTTTTTGTTTGTGTCCTGAATAATGACACCACCGGAAATCCCATACCTAACAATGCAATCCCGCCGCTTCGAATTCCCAGCGGCTTTATTGCAGGTTCTTTTTCCGGAGTCCTGGTTGCCTCTCAGGCGCTTGCCTCGACGGCAACCTGTTCGGGAGATTCCGTAAGCGCACCCGCTTTTTACAATGCCATCCGAATCACGCTCGTCGCGGACGCCAATGGTTCATCAGGCGGACCTTATTATGGTGTTCAGGGTGTTAATGGTGTCGATGATTTTTCGGGCTGTGGATCCGCTGGATTCAACGATGATTCCTGTGCCAACGTCACAAACCTGACAATCACACCTGTCAATGACGTGCCTTCATTCACCAAAGGTGGGGATCAGATAGTCCTCGAAGACGCTGGTGCTCAGAGTATTGCTGGTTGGGCGACAGGCTTGTCGAAAGGTCCGCTCAATGAAAGCGGACAGATCCTGAGTTTCAATGTCAGCAATGATAACAATCCCTTGTTTTCGACCCAGCCGGCCATCGATGCAAACGGCAGGCTAACCTACAGACCTGCGGACAATGCCAACGGCAGTGCAGTCGTCACCGTCAGCATAAAGGACAACGGCGGTACCGCTAACGGCGGTGTTGATACCAGTACCGATCAGACTTTCAATATTACGGTAACTCCCGTTAACGATGTGCCGGTGTTCACCAAGGGTGCAAATGAAACCATACTTGAAGATGCCGGTGCACAAACGGTTGCAGGATGGGCGACCGGGATATCGACGGGACCTGCCAATGAAGCAGCGCAGATACTGACCTTCAATGTGAGCAATGACAATAACGGGCTGTTTGCAGTCCAGCCTGCGGTCGATGCGACCGGCCAGCTAACCTACACGCCGGTGAACGATGCCAACGGTAGCACTACTGTCACCATCAGTCTCTCGGATAATGGTGGTACCGCCAATGGTGGTGTGGATACCAGCGCTGACCAGACATTCACGATTACCGTGACATCGGTCAATGATGTACCGGCATTTACCAAAGGCGCCGATGAAACTGTACTTGAGGGTGTCGGTGCGCAAACCGTCGCCGGCTGGGCAACGGGATTGTCAAAAGGTCCGGCCGACGAAAGTGGCCAGGTACTCTCCTTTAATGTCAGTAACGACAACAATGGCTTGTTCTCTGCACAACCTGCAGTTGATGCCGCAGGCCAGCTGACCTATACGCCAGCAAACGATGCGAA
>JAJFKA010000173.1 GCA_021773555.1 Gammaproteobacteria bacterium | reverse complement strand
GCTTGCGATGCCAGCACCTTTCGGCGAGCGCGTTTTCTTCGCAAGCCGCTTGCCTTTCGGAGCTTGCTTTGCAAGCACCTTTCGGCGAGAGCGTTTGCTTCGCAAGCCGCTTGCCTTTCGGAGCTTGCTTTGCAAGCACCTTTCGGCGAGAGCGTTTGCTTCGCAAGCCGCTTGCCTTTCGGAGCTTGCGATGCAAGCGCCTATCGGCGACAGCGTTTGCTGCGCAAGCCGCGTCATAAATGACCGCAGGTGCTAGCGGGGATGCGATACCAGAGCGGCGGATTGCCGTCACCTGCAAAGCCTCGTTCCTGAAAACAAACTGTATGACCGAAACCATCCGTGGTTTTGATGGTGTAGTAACCCTGGGCGTTTCTCGCTTCGATTCGCGTCGGTCGGCTTACCAGGATCGGACTTGAGCTTCCGGTCTCATCCTGACCGCTGGTTTCGCTGCTTTGACCTGGGAAATCCCGGGTGCTGAAGGTCGATCGTTTGGGTGCTGTCTCAAGTTCCAGACTTTCCCGCACCTGCGCCCGGATAAACGCTCTCGCATTCTGAAAAATCACTAATCCTCGCGGACCTGCGTCTTCTGTTTCCGGGTCCACTAAGCGGTCCTCGGGAAGGTCCAGTTCTGGCGTGATCGCCGCGGGTTCAAGTTGGCGATTGGTCGCGGCTAGCACTTTTTCTGGTTGCGCCCGCGGAGTTACCTCCGGCTTCGCTTTGATCTCTCGATTGAGTGTGACGATCAGATCCGGGTGAACAATCTGGGTGGCCGGCGATATTTTCAGGAAAGTGATAACCAACAAATGCAGGACCAACACCAGCAGCAACGCCACGAACAGGGAGCGTGTTCGTTGTGTGGGTCGATACTCAATCAGGTCATCGAGAAAATCTGCAGGACTTGCGGCTAGCAACATGGAGCTTAGAGGTCGGATTTAGCAGGGAGTTCCTGTGGGATTCGACCCGTTAGTGCTGTCCGTTGCTCGATGGGGTTTTATCAGTCGTTAATCAGGGAAAATCATCTCCAGCAACTTTGATAACTGGCGATTCGAAGCCTCCCGCGTGGTGACAAACTGGGCATGAGCAGTGACCTCTGCGCCTGGGTCCAGTTCGATTGCCCACAGAGCTTTGATCTGGTTGGGCAGCACGGAGTAGCGAATATCGATGATACGATTGGGCTGATCCGCGGTCACTGCCAGGTAGCGATTGGAAAACCAGCGAAATCGTTCCACATCAATTGCCTGTTGGCTTGTCGGGTCCAGCCAGGGGAAATGGGTGGCCAGATCCAGTTTCTCGATCTGCTCGCCAGGGAACACGTGAGCACCCATGCCAACGCGAACCGCGTCCACAAAATACTGGCCCTCGGTCTCGTAAACAACTTTCCAGAGCACCAGGTTGGCAAATCCGGGCTTGGCTTCGAGTCTGACCGGATCATGGCCTCTCGATCTTGCCAGATCCAGGCCTGCCTCAACAGCGCGGTCGCGTTGCACCACGCCAATGCCCAGATAGAGGAACACCCAGACGAGTGCGATCCGTGGCAACAAAGGGCGCTTGTATCGCGCCCCGAGAATCACCAGCACCAGAATCGGAACAGTGAACAGTGGATCAATGATTGAAATGGTGTTCCAGGCGATTCTGACAGTCGAGAACGGCCAGAAAAGCTGGGTGCCGTAGGTTGTACAGGCATCCAGAAGCCCGTGGGTTGCAAAGCCGAGAGTACAGAATAAATAGACCTGCCTGAAAGACAGGCTTTTTCTGAACAGGCGATATCCTAAAAGCGCGCAGATCAGCCCGCCAATCGGGATAAATACCAGCGAGTGCGTAAACTGGCGATGGAACTCCAGAAACAGCAAGGGGTCGCTGGGTGACTGGAAGATGATATCGATATCCGCTGCGATACCCCCGAGCACCCCCAGCCAGGCAGCGTTTCGGGTTTCCGGTTTTTTAGCGCAGCTTGCTGAAAGTGTCGCGCCCAGGGTGCCTTGAGTAATCGGGTCCATATAACTTCCGCGTCAGATACAACGACCGCCGTCGACTTCGAGCGCAACGCCCGTGATCATGCTGGCCTCGTCGCTACATAAAAAACACGCGGCCTTTGCGATATCGGTCGGCGTCGAAAAACGTCCGAGCGGGATGGTGTTTAAAAATCGGGAGCGATTCTCCGGTGTATCACCGCCCATAAAGCTTTTCAGCAATGGCGTTTCTCCGGCCACAGGATTGAGTGCATTAACCCGGATGTTAGCGGGTGCCAGTTCTATGGCCAGTGATTTGGTCGCAGTGATCATCCAGCCTTTTGAGGCACTGTACCAACTAAGATTTGGCCGGGGACTCACCCCTGCGGTTGACGCGATATTCAGAATGACGCCTTTACCCGCACTTTTCATCAATGGAATGGCGGCTTTGCACATCAGGTAAACGGATTTCGAATTGACCTTGAATACCCGATCAAACTCATCTTCAGAAATATCTTCGGCGGGCTGCGGATCATGGGTAACACCGGCATTGTTAATCAGGATGTCCAGTGTTTCGATCTGCGTAAAAAGCCTGGCCACAGAAGATGCATCACTGATATCACAGAAAACGAATCTCGCACCCGGCAGATCCTGGGCCAGGGCTTCACCCAACTCGCGGTTGATATCGATTATCAACACGCTCGCACCGCGGGCATGAAACTCCCGGGTGATTCCTTCGCCAAAACCGGAAGCACCGCCGGTCACTAATACAGTCTGTTGGGAAAACGGCATCAGTCTGGCTGCAACAGACGGTAAGCGGACAATGCCATGACTTTTGCGGAATCGAGCATGTCGTCGATATCAACATATTCGTCCGGCTGGTGTGCGAGATCCAGGATGCCTGGACCATAGGCGATGCAGTTTTTCATCAGACCAATCCGATTGAAGTGCTTTTGATCGTAGGTTCCGGGCGAGACAACCATTTCCGCCGGTTTACCCAGCACTGTCTCGATGGCACTGGCAACCTCGCGGACTACGGCTGCATTGCTGTCGGTCATGGTTGGGATGACCTCGAACAGGTCGCGCAGTTTGTAGTCAAACAAGGGGCGCGTTCTTTTCAGCGACTCGAGAATGTCATGAACTTCCTGCTTCACGGCCGCAATATCCTCCTCGATGAGGAAGCGACGATCGATGATCATCCGGCACGAATCGGCAACCAGCGGTGATGGCAACCCGGCGAATCCCTCTTGGAGCCCACCATGAAGGGAATTGATATTCATTGTCGACTGTTTCGCACCATCGGGTACAACTGGCATAGCGGTGGTTTTGGATTGCAGCATTGGATAGAGTTGACGCTCGAATTGTTCCAGCACCGCACTCATATGGCGGATGGCACTGTCCCCGAGAAAAGGCATTGAGCCGTGTGCCATGCGACCGTGAGTTTCGATCTCGGCCCACCACACACCCCGGTGTCCCAGGCAGACGCGATCCTTGTTCAGGGGTTCCGGAATAATTACATGATCGATACGCGCTGCGGAGAGGATGCCATGCTGAGCGAGATAAGCGACGCCGCCGTACCCCCCGGTCTCTTCGTCAGCCGTGCCGGATATTTCCAGACTACCGGCCAACTCGGGGTAATTTTCAATCAGGCATTCGACCGCGATGATTGAAGCGGCAAGCCCGCCCTTCATATCACATGTACCGCGACCGTAGATACGATTGCCAACGACTTCTGCAGCAAACGGATCATACTGCCAGCCGAGGCCAGGCTCGACCACATCGATATGAGAATTGAAATGCACACAAGGACCAGGCCGCGAATTTTCGTGTCGCGCGATGACATTTACTCGCGGGTATTGATCGGTATCTCCAGGTGTCCCCTCGGCGCGAAAATATTTTACTTCAAAGCTGCGTTTGCCGAGTCGCTCGCCGATGTAGCGGGCGCAATCTTCATAGTATTCACCGGGTGGATTGGTGGTCGGGATTTTGACCAGATCGCGGGTGAGTTCGGTTAATTCGTCACGTCTGGCCTCGATCGCCTGCAGCAGTTGTTCATGCCCGGTCATCGGCGAGCACTCCTGTGGGTGATAGCTTCACAGGTTAGCCTTGTAGACACCCCGGGCGATAGCGCGAGTGACACAGTTGGCCGCAATGGTGTAGAGATGCATGGATTTAACAGCGGTATTTTCAAGTTTGATCAGGTTGCTGGACAGAGCAAACACAATATCACCGTCCGTGGGTGTATGCACCGGATAGATAGCACGCGCAAATCCATCATGGGCGTTGATTGCCATGCGTTTACATTCGGCGCTATCCAGACTGGCGTTGGTCAGTAACACAACCAACGTGGTGTTCATCAATGCATTGCCCGCGCCTTTGGTGACAATATCACTGGCGTTAGCAGGTAGCGGATCGGGTAGTCCTCGCCCGCCAAACTCGGCATCCTGCTCGAACGGCGCGGCCCGGAAATGATCGGTGTCGCCGACAAACACGGAGCCCACTGCATTGCACACGGCGACGGCGGTCACCTCAATGCCGTCTGCCATTCTCTGGGTCGCAATGCCGAGGCCACCTCGCGCGCGTACCGTGGTTGCACCCAGACCCGCACCGATACTACCTTCCGGCGAATCAGGCCGGGCGCTTTCACAGGCCTGGTAACCCAGGTCCCGGTAGGGAGGGTAGCGACCCCAGTCTTTGTCACCACCGTTGTTAAGGTCGAAAAGAATCGCCGCTGGTACGATTGGAATTCGATGGTCACCAACAATAAAACCCCGCTGCCGTTCTCGGAGCCACGCCTGCACACCGGATGCCGCGTCAAGACCGAAAGCAGATCCACCGCTGAGGACGATCGCATCAACCCGCTGAACCAGTTGCTCTGGCGCCAGTAAGTCAGTTTCCCGGGTCCCCGGTGCGCCGCCCATCACATGACAGGATGCAGTAGCGGGTTCGTCAGGCAGCAGCACCGTCACGCCACTCAGCAGTTGATCATCGATGGCATGGCCGATTTTAAACCCGGGGGTCAGCATGAATACTTCAGTTGTTGAGAACTTTGGTTTTAAGAACTTTGGTTTTGAGAACTTTGGTTTTAAGAACTTCGGTTTGAGAACATCGGGAAAGTAAAACATACTTGGCGCCGGAGTGGCAGAGACGGGTTTGATCATGCTGGAGGTGTACATCGACTTTAAGAGTCCCTACGCGTTTATCGCCAAGGACCCTACCTATGCGCTTGAGCAGGAATTCGGCATCGAAATTGACTGGTATCCGCTGACGCTCGATATTGGCAGTTTTCTTGGCACAGCGAGAACCAGCGATTCCGGCAAGGTGGTCGAGAACAATCGCAGCGCAACCCAGTGGCAGTCTGTCAAGTATGCGTATATGGATGCACGCAGGTATGCGAGTCTCCGCGACCTGACATTGCGCGGCACTCAGAAAATATGGGATTCCTCAAAGGCCGCCATCGCCCTGCAATTTGTCAAGCAGCAGGGCCATGCTCCCCTGAAATCCTACATAGACATTACCTACGATCGATTCTGGAAGCGGGAACTGGATATCGAAGATGTGGAGGTACTCAAGGCGCTGATCACAGAGGCGGGCGCTGACCAGGAGGGATTCGACGAATACCTGGCCGGACCTGGTCGCATTGAACATGACAGCTTGCAGGAGAAGATTCTCGATCTCGGATACTTTGGCGTGCCAACCTACGTGATCGATGGCGAGATGTACTTTGGCCGAGAGCATTTACCCCGGGTACGCTGGCATCTTGCCGGCAGGCCGGGACCGCTGCCCGACATCGCCAACGACACGATTCTGGAAGCGGTCTGATGCAGCTATCCCCAACCGGACTGAATATCTGTATCGACTTTTCGAGCCTGGCGACTTACGTCTCGCTCCCGGCAACGGTAAGGCTGTTGCGCGAGACGCAAGTGCCTGTGACCTGGTGGCCGTTAATCAAGGAAGTAACTACGCAGCGCACGGCCTCGGCTGATGATCCGCAGGCGGAATACAAAGCACGACGTGCCCGGGCAAAAGCAATGTTTGCGCGCGCTGAGTTGAAACGAAATTGTGCACTAGCCGGTATCCCTGTCAGTCAGGGTGAACCCGTGTTTCCCGATGGAGTTGGCCAGACCGATGCGGCGATTGGATTGCTCTGGCTGCAACAACAAAAAGCGAATCCCGAGTCTGTTCTTGCCTACGTCGATTCGGTTTTCGGAGCAGTATTCGGACCTGGTCTGGAAGCTCATAACCGTACTCCAGCTAACGATTTGAATAAGTTGCTGAGCGATGCCGGTGCTTCCATTGACGGGTTAGCTGCATTCCGCGCTGAGGACCCGCTTGCCAAGGTAAAACTCATGCTAGAGGAAGTGAGTTTGTT
>JAJFKA010000172.1 GCA_021773555.1 Gammaproteobacteria bacterium | reverse complement strand
CTCGGTCATATCAATGAAGGACGGACTCTGGATTTTTGGCTATGGGTCTATCATCTGGCGTGTGGATTTCCCCTTCGTCGAGAAAAAACCCGCATACATCGAGCACTACGCGCGCAGATTCTGGCAGGGTTCCACCGATCACCGCGGTGTTCCGCGGCTCCCCGGTCGAGTCGTTACACTTATTGCACAGCCGGATGCCATCTGCTGGGGTATGGCCTATCGAATTTCCGCTGAGACGAAAAAATCTGTGCTTGCAAGCCTCGACTACCGGGAGAAAGGCGGCTACGACAGACTGGAAATACCAATCAATTTAAGATCCAACATTACTCATCAGGGTATAACCTATCGGGCTAACGAACATAACCCTGACTTTCTAGGTCAGGCGACACCGAGCGAGATTGCCCATCAGGTAACGACGGCGAGCGGACCCAGTGGCTCGAACATCGAATATGTGCTTAAACTCGCCCAGGCTCTACGCGAAATTGAAGTCGTCGATCTTCACGTAGTCGCCATCGAACATGAAGTGAAACGACTAATCAATGCTGCGAACGCTTCCCGATGAACGAAGGAAGAAGGCCAGCACGCACCCGCACAACGCCAGTGTCCAGACAACCACAGCGCCAGACGGCAAGTCAAATAGCGCAGACAATGTCAAACCAACAACAAAACCCAGAACACCCAGCGCGTAAGCAGAGACCAGTCGCGCAGAACCCTGCATTGAGGTTGTCGCGAGCGCTGGGATAATTAGGCTTGAAAAAACCAGATACACGCCTACAAGCTGAACGGATGCAGTGACTGTCAAAGCGAAAAGCAGATAAAACCATAGCTGGTTGTGGGCTTCAGACACCTTCCACCAGCACCCGAGGACGACGGTATAGAGAATTGCCACTGGCCACAATTGTTCGAGGGAAACAAACAGAATCTGTCCCACCAGCAGTTCCCTTAAGTGTTCGCCACCATGCGGGTTTTCCGATAGCACCAGAATACTGGCGGTAGCCGCCAGCACAAACAGCACACCGATAACGGCTTCCTGGTACCGACCCCAGCGTAACTCAAGCAAGTATAGTAGCACCGCTGCGGTTACTGCCGCCGTCGACGCGGCGACCTGTGTCTGCCAGCCATGCACCCCCCATTCGAAAGCACTGGCAACGATAACCCCTAAGCCAGCGACCTGTGCTATCGCCAGGTCAATAAAAATGATGCCCCGGGAAAGTACTTTTTGTCCAAGCGGTACATGGGTACTGATGACAAGAATACCAGCGAGAATTGCAGGAACCAGAATCGAGGCGTTCAGCGCATCCAGATTCATTGGAGACCTAACAAGGTATCTATGGTGATGTCCATCACCTCAAAAAGTGAAGCCGCACCCTGCCCACCTACCGTGTAAGGCAACTCAACCGCGGGCGCATGCAGCCTTTCGGACAACCAGGCTGACGGCCTGCCGTCGACATAAGGGGGTTTGATAATGGCGGCGGGTGGATTTGCCTCAAATCGGGTGAGCAGTGCGGCTAAATGACTGCCGCTAGGTGGTATGCCGGGTTTAGGCTCAATATCAGCAAGAACCCGCAAACCCAGCCAATTCGTCAGGTAAGTAAATGAACTATGATGGACGATGACCGGCATTGACCTTAAGGGTTCAATCTTTTTTCGCCAGATTCCCATGGCCGCCATCCAGCGCCGGGTAAAATCCGAACCATTGGTCTCAAACAAATCAGCGTTTTCAGGGTCGAGGATAATCATGCGTTCCTGCAATTCCTTTGCTATGCGCAGGATATTGGCTGGATCTAAATGCACATGGGGGTTGCCTTCCGGGTGGACATCACCCTGGGCACGATCGAGTGACCGGGGAATATCCAATCGCCTCACCAACATCGCGGCCATGACGTGGCCTGGTTGACCCGATTGAATTTTCTGATTACCGGAGCGTTGCAACAACAGTGGAAGCCATCCGATTTCCAACTGTGCACCTGAGCACACCAGAAGATCGGCACCGCGGATTCCGACAATCAAACTCGGCCTGGCCTGTAAATAGTGTGGATCCTGCTCCATGGTTAATGCTGTAGTCACTGAGATACCAGTGCCACCGATTTCCTGAAGCAATGATGCCCACTCAGGTTCGCAGGCAAAAGCCTTGAGGTCGGCAACGGCCGCATGACAAAAAAAACACGAACACAACAACAAGTACCTGACCACTGCATTCTCCTAGAATTGATGCGCACCATGAGCACCAATACTCATAATGTATTGAATGACAAACTGATCGACCGCAAATTGCGTCGACTGGTCCTGGCTGTACTGCATTCGAACCTTACTGAATTCACTGTTTCGCCACTCAATCAGGATGCTATCCCGCGTGGGATTCATACCCATATCATCCAAAATCGAACTGACAGAAACGCGATTGTTCGCGCTCAGTTGATCTCGGCGATAACCCAGAGACCAGTTCGGCCGAAACTGATGTACCGCCTGTAAGTACCAGCCTGTCTGGTCACCACGGTAACTCCCCTCCCCGTAACGGCCCGACTCATGTCGGAAGAAATACTCGCCCTGAAGCTTGAAGCTTCGAATTCTGCTGGCGCGCCACTTGTAAACGAAATCCAGACCATAAAGTCTGCTATCCCCGCTAAACTCATCTACCCCGGTCGTATCCGGCCGACCCTCAACCGCCGCGTTCAGATAGGAAAATCCAGCCTGCCAGGCGGAATTCGGCCCGAGGTCAGCGCCGGTCTTGGCAAAAACCGAGTAAACCGCCTTGCCGCTTCTTCCAGCCCCGGCCGCTGGAAAAGTCTCCCCGCGCATCAATTCAGCGCCGACTTCGATAAACTGATTCGTTGGCGCCAGCCAACGCAGTTGGACTCCGTCGTCCAGGTACTGTCCGCCAAGGAATGCCTGGTATGACAACGGTCTGTCGACAAAGTCATCAACATGCCGATGAAAACCATTTAAGTAACCCGCGCCAGAGAAAAATCGCCCCGCAGTAATTGTCAGGTGAAATGGCATGGCGAGCGACTGCACGAACGCCTCCTCTAGTTCAAGTTCAGTTTCCCCGTCCGCAGAACCAACCGCGATAGTCAGACTCGCCAGGAACTTGTCATCCACGCTTGCTTTCAGGTTTATCTCTGATTCCCCCAGACCAAAACCTTCAGGAACCGGGCCTGTTTCAGCGCCTGTCTGGAATCCCGGTAGCCTGAACTCATCCCCCGCGGTGAACTTCCCATGGGTTGCCGAGAAAATCACACCGATGGCCGGATTGAAGTCTGCTGCCGAAGCAACAGATTGAGGTTGCGGATAACTAGCGACCTCCTCACTTAGCCTCAGTGATTGAGTCGCCAGGTCATTGGCGTCAACCACCCTCTTTTCAGCCGAATTCAAACGCCTTTCGAGAACGGCAATTCTGGCCTGATACTCCGTCTGCACTGCGATAAGCATGTCGCGCAATTCTGCCAGTTCGGTTGTCGTGTCCGCTGATGCAGGCTGTGTCCAGAATTGAAGTCCGGCCGTCAGAATCGTAAAAACGATCAAATGAGTTTTCATTGCAATTTCCCAGTTATCATAATTTGACGGAACAATGTCCGCCGGGTGAGTCCAGGATCAGGACTGGTCTGTTAAGACCTTATGACAGTTGGGAGGAGGGAGGTGCGCGACTCTGAGGTCGAAAAAAGGCAAGACCGAAGTGCACTCGTAGTTGCGCAGATGAGCACAAAACAACCTTTTGGTAATGTTCACAGACAACTGGCGTTGGCGCAGGGATCGCATCAATGCCCGCTGCGAGGCTGCATATCGTACAAACGCCTTGCTCGCTGGATAGTTTGTGACCCTCCACATGCTGGAGTGCGATAGCCTGTGCCAGCAGCACACAGGCGGTCAGTACGATCCCCGGCAGGAATGATTTGAACGTCAGCGCTGACACGCGTCGTTGCCTGAACATAAGGGTGAGAGCCGCAAACAAATGGGATTGGTGATCTTACGGTTCAACCACGCTTATGACAATCCTAAGTTTCCATGCCCTCTACGCAAGGCGCCAACATTGCAATCAGATCCTCAAGCCCGTACATTTCAGGTGATACCGGACAGAGACATTGCATGAAAACCATTAAAGCGATTGAAGCCTACCAGAATGAGATGACGGCCTGGCGACGAGACATCCATGCACACCCTGAAATCGCTTTCGAAGAACACCGCACCGCAGGTATCGTCGCTGCGAAACTGGAAAGCTTTGGTCTGACTGTTACAACCGGCATTGCCGGGACCGGAGTGGTTGGCACCTTGACTCGTGGCCGAGGCAACCGGTCCATTGGTTTACGGGCGGACCTTGACGCACTACCGATCCTGGAAACTAACCAATTTGAACATAAGTCAAAACACCAGGGCATGATGCACGCGTGCGGCCATGACGGACACACTTGCATGCTTCTGGGCGCAGCAAAATATCTTGCCGAGTCTGGTGAGTTTGAAGGTACGGTGCACTTCATCTTTCAGCCTGCAGAAGAAAATGAGGGCGGCGGCCGCGCCATGATTGAAGACGGTTTGTTTGAAAAGTTCCCGGTAGAGTCAGTGTTCGGCATGCACAACATCCCGGGCATGCCAGTTGGCACTTTTGCTGTCAAACCTGGGCCGATGATGGCCGCTTTCGATATTTTCCGGCTAACGGTCACAGGTCGTGGCGGCCATGCTGCCATGCCTCACCTGACCGTTGATCCTATCGTTGTCGGTGCCAAAATCGTGGATGCTTACCAGACGATTATCAGCCGCTTCAACGATCCCCTGGACCCGGCTGTGCTCAGTATCACGCAGTTCCACGGAGGTGACGCCTACAACGTGATTCCCAACCAGGTTGAAATTCGCGGATGTACTCGCTGCTTTTCACCAAAAATTCAAGAAAAGCTTGAGCTTCAGATGCGGCAGATGGCTGAGCAGATATGTGCCGCATATGGTGCCTCGGTTGATTTCTTTTATGAAAGGCGTTACCCGCCTACCATCAATTCACCTGCAGAGGCGGAGGTCGCGGGCGACGTCGCGGCAGCGATTGTTGGCGCTGATCGAGTCAATCGCAATCCCAGGTCTGCGATGGGATCAGAGGATTTCGCCTACATGCTGATGGAAAAACCCGGAAGTTACATTTGGATAGGAAACGGGGACGGTGAGGGGTCATGCATGGTGCACAACCCGGGCTACGACTTTAATGACGACATCCTATCCCTCGGTGCCACCTACTGGGTCAGAATGGCTGAAACGATTCTCCCTCCCATCTGAAATTCCCTGTGCGGGAATCTGTGCATCCATTGCAGTCAGGCCAGGCCTTCGAACTTCGGCTCGTAGAGTTTTAGTCCGGGACGCTTGAGATTTGGAACCCTAGTCTGGGAAAGTGCACTGCCAGCTCTCCTGCTTCCTGATCGACCCTGCGTACAACCAGTTCCTCCAGCGAGGACAACTGCAAGGTACCCCGCACCGGCTGGAAACCATAATCGATAGGCATTACCTCTACCTCATCACCCACATTGATCCCATCGAACTGGTTGGACGCTGC
>JAJFKA010000171.1 GCA_021773555.1 Gammaproteobacteria bacterium | reverse complement strand
GGTGGAGCAGCGGGTGTTTGTGCAATTGAGCGTTCCCTCCAATATCCAGATTATCTTCACCATGATGGCCATTGGTGGATTCATCAAACTGCTGGAAGTCTCCGGTGGTGCCCGGTCTTTTGCCAGGCGCATGACCCGGATTGTTCCAACCGCGGCTCGCGCACAGTTTGCCGCCTGGGGGGCCGGTGTATCGATATTCTTCACCGACTCCGGTAATGCGCTTATCATCGGGCCGCTGTTCCGGCCAATATTCAGGGAGCTGAACATCAGCCGGGAAAAGCTGGCTTATATCCTGGATTCCACCGCTTCCCCCATTTGCATTCTGGTTCCCTTCATTGGCTGGGGAGCTTACATCATGGGCCTGATCGAACAGGCTTATGTAGATAACGGGCTGACCGAGAATGCGTTCGAGGTTTTACTCAACGTGTTGCCTTATCAGTTCTATGCCTTGCTGACGCTTTTTGCCGTGGCATTGTTTATCTGGACGGGTCGTGATTTCGGTCCCATGCTGGCTGCGCAGCGTCGCCAGAACGATAGCGTCGATTCAGAACCGGCAAAGGCATCCGATCCGGCTGTTGGTTCAGTCAGCCTGTTTCTCGTACCGCTAACACTCCTGATCGGTATTATCGGCGTCCTGCTTACCGGCTACGCGCTGGTTGATGACCTCACCAGTGTCCATGTCCGGTCAACCTTAACCATTGCCTATATTGCAGCGTCCATCGCGACGGCCGTGCTGATGTATCGACAGCAGCAAATCCCCTTCAATGACTCCCTGACTACTTTTGTCAGGGGACCTGAAACCATGGTGTTTGTGGTGTTAATCCTGATCCTGGCCTGGTCAAAGAGCTCTGTGCTCAAGGATCACGGCACGGCCCAGACGCTCTCGGAACTGGTCAGCCAGAACATCCATCCCGGCATGTTACCAGCGGTTATCTTCCTGCTCGGTGCGGTGATTTCTTTCGCAACGGGTTCATCCTGGGGAACCTTTGCAATATTAATGACGCTGGCGGTGCCAGTGGCGCACAATATTGATGCCTCGATGTATCTCACCATTGCCGCAGTCTTAAGCGGTGGCTTGTTTGGTGACCATACCTCGCCGATATCAGACACCACGGTACTGGCATCGATTGGCGCTGACTGTGCGCATATCGACCATGTCACGACACAGTTTTATTATGCGTTGCTCACAGGATCCATCGCCTTTATTGCCTATCTTGTCGCTGGATTCTATCCAACAGCCTGGATTCTGTTGCCCTGCGCGCTAGTGCTGTATCTGGGCATTCAGATCCTCGGCACTGAGAACCGCCCGGTCTCAAAACTTGCGGTTTAAGCGGCTGACCTGCAACGCGTCCTGCAGCTGATAAGACCAGTAGGCAAGTTGCGCGATCAGTGGTCCAAACGGTTTACCCACATAGGAAAGCCCGAACGGTGCAAACAATCGATAGCGATCATCCTTCTGCCCAATGGCGGCGGCGATCAATTCCCCACCCATCGTGGTAGTCGCCATGCCGTGACCACCAAAACCCTGGCAGTACCACTGGCCCGGTTTCAACTGCCCGATTTGCGGCATTTTGTGGCGCGCATACCCCATGAATCCGCCCCACGCGACCTCGGCTTTGATGCCGTTCAGTTGCGGGTAAACCGATAACAGATCGCCCAGCATGATGGATTTCAGCCGTTCCTGGGAGGGATGAAACATGGAAACCCGCCCGCCCCACAGTAATTGTTTGTCACCAACGACCCGATAATAGTTGGATGAAAAGCGATTATCAGAAACCGCATAGGGAGACTTGATCGCCTGTTCGAGCCGATCGCCCAGGGGCTCGGTCAGCAGCACATAGGTTGCAACCGGCAGGGTTGCCCGGGAAAGCGCTGGCTGCAGATTGCCGATATAGCCACTGCAGGCATAAACCACATGGTCCGCACTGACTTTTCCAGAAGCCGTATAAACGCACCATCGCTGTCCGTCTTTCACTACCCTGTCGACAGTCGTCTGCTCGAATAACCGGGCACCCTTCGCCAACGCCATCCGCGCCGTATGCAGCACATATTCCAATGAATGAAACCGTTTGGTCGTCGCCTTCAGGAACCCGTCGAAGTAACGCTCCGTTAAGTAACTGGCATTCACACGCTCTCTTGGCCAGAACTCGAGCTCGACATCGAACAAACGATTCATCTCATCAACATAGTGTTTGACGCCGGATTCATCATCAAACCACGAGGCCGTCACTGTGCCAGTGTCGGGTTGTTGGATCGACTGTTCGTGACCTTGAATGCGTTTTTGAATCAGCGCAAGTGCGTCTGAAGTCAATCCATACAGCGACCGGGCATGATCTTCACCCAGCAATCGGGCAAGCTTCAACGCGCTTTGCGAGAAGCCACAGGAAACAAATCCGCCATTACGCCCTGATGCTCCCCAGCCGACCTGATTGGCTTCCAGTAAGACACAGTTAACGCCGCGCTCGGTCAGACCGAGCGCGGTTGAAATGCCAGCCAGGCCACCACCAATCACACAGACCTGGGTGTCCAGATCTTCATCCAGTGGCGCTGCATCTAATGCAGACCCGAGCGTTCGGCTGTAATAAGAGTCAATGTACTTCATCACTATCCATTGTTAGTTAACAATCCCGGTGCGGTGATCGCAGCCGATTGTAACCGTTAACCGCTGAGTTCCCACAATGAATATAGTCAATTGCCATTATTAGCTGGCAGGCGTCCGGGTAACTTGAGAGCTCCCATGTAGCCGCGCTATTCCCATGTCCCTATTCAGCAAAGATCTCGGCAATCTGCTCTGCCAGGAGCTATTCAGTCACCAACAGGATCCCATGGCCAGTGTATTTGAATCCCTGTTAAACGAATCGCCAGCGCATGCCCAAACGCTTGCCCGGCAATGGCGTGCGAACATGCTTCTCGTCAGGAAGCTGTGGCATGACTGTGCCAGGGTTCCGCTCACTACAGCCTTGCAGCAGGCAGACGCGATAGTGATGCCTGATGATCAATCAGTAGCAGCTTTTATCAGCTCTGCTCCGAGAGCAACAAAGCCGCAGGGCATCGTGCTGCTCACCATTCACATGGGCAATTACCTTTACTCGATTCTGCGAATCTTGAATCTGATCCCTCGTCCTCGAACTGTCTTTGTGTTGCGTAAAAAATCATGGAGTGCACTGGAACAAAACGCGTTCAACAAAATCGATCAGCTGGGTCATACCATCATAACTGTCCGCCATGGGCCAGCCGCTGCTCGAAAAATCGCAGCGGCACTGCGCAACGGCGACATCGTCATTCTGTTGTACGACTTATCACGCCGCTGGGGAGAAACCATTCCGGTGGATTTTCTGGGAACCCGGATGCACTGGGTCACAGGGCCGTTGCGCTTGTCCATGCTGGGACGAAGCATTGTTTTCCCGTTTTATTCCTACGCGCAAGGCGATCGATGGCATTGCGACTGGTTGAATGCACTCGATTATCGCGAGCCTTGCAAGCACGTGGCGGAAGAAATTCAGCGAACAGTCGCCATAGTAGAACCTTATATTCGTCGCTACCCGGGACAGTGGAATCACTGGCAACTGATACCGGAGATGCTCCCTGATGAGGGTATCAGCAATCCATGACTGAGCTGTTTCGACCCGAGGCGATTACTTTTTCAGGCAGACGCAATTTTGGCTCAATCGTGATCCGCCAGCCTCTCGCGCTGCGTGTTGCCGTTGTCGTGCTCGCGGTACTCACGCTCCTGGTCCTGACTTTCCTGCAGCAGGGGCAGTATGCGAGAAAAGAAACCGTGACGGGACAACTGCGTCCGGACAACGGAATCGTCAAGGTCTACTCGCCGAGCCCAGGGATCGCTGGCCCGACAATCATTCGCTCCGGAGACCTTGTTCGCGCCGGAGAGCCGCTGCTCGAGGTCCACAATCACTGGTCACTGGATGATGGTGAAGACGGCAGCGACGCGCTGATTGCCGAGCTGACCCGGCAGGAATCGAATCTTGTGGAACGGAAAGCACGGGTGGTCCGGAAAGCAAATCAGGAAAACATCTGGCTCCAGGAAAAACTGAAGAATCTTGAGCGTGAGCTTGCACAACAACGCCGCTTACACTTACTTCAGCTCACCAGAACACGGCTTTCAAAGAGAAATTTCACCAATGTTGAAAACCTGTTTGCGCGGGGCCACGCAGCGACCAGCGAAGTCGGCCGATACCAATCTGCCCTGCTCACCGAGCAACAGGCAGTGATCCAGATTGCCCAGAGGATCAACCAGATCGAAATGACCATCAGCGGCATTACCCACGAACTGCTACTGCTGCCGATCGCTATCACAGACCAGACCGAAGCCATCACTTTTGAACTATCCAATCTGACGCAACGCATCACAGAACTCCGCGGCCGCGCCAATCACATTGTCACGGCACCCGTCACCGGTCTGGTGGCGGCGATCAATTTCAACGAAGGTGACCGGGTCAGCGCAAGCCGATCGATACTCACCATTCTCCCCTCCGATTCAAAATTGTTTGCCTGGTTGCACATACCCAGCCGGGCGGTCGGAATGATCAGCAAAGGTCAGGCGGTCAGACTTCGCTATGACAGCTTTCCCTACCAGCAATTTGGCAGTCAGCGAGCAGAAATTGTCTCGTTGACGCGAACCGCGGTCGATCCCTCGGAATTGCAAGGCCCTGCCATCACCACTGAACCTGTATTTGTGGCCAAAGCGGCACTGGATAAACAAACCATCACCGTATTTGGCGCAGAGAAGGCGCTGGCACCCGGAAGTGTGTTTAGTGCGGACATCCTTAAGGCAGAACGTTCAATCCTTGCGTGGATGCTAGACCCGATTCAGGCGCTGCAATATCGAACTGGTGGGATCAGATGACCTGGATGCGGCCTCGTCTGCCCGTGATCCTGCAGGCTGAGGCAACCGAGTGCGGGCTCGCCTGTGTGGCTATGATTGCCGGCTATTACGGCAAACAAACTGATCTGCATTCGCTCCGTAATGACCTCGGCACGTCGGCCCGGGGGGCGACGGTGGCCAACATTATGGAGATTGCCAACACCCTGTGCCTGTCCGTGCGCCCGGTGCGTGCAGAACTCCGGGAACTCAAAGAGTTGAACATGCCTGCCGTGCTGCACTGGAACTTCAATCATTTCGTGGTGCTGAAGTCGGTAAGTCGAGGTTCGATAACAATTCACGACCCGGCTGTTGGCGTCCGCAGGTATACAACTGACGAGACCAGTCAACGATTTACCGGCATCGCACTGGATTTTTCCGTACGCAACGATTTCACCCGGGAAGGATCGAGGGAGGTTGCCAGACTCTGGGATTTCTGGCCTGGGGTCAGCGGTCTGCTGCCTTCCCTCACCCAGATTCTGGTGTTGTCCTTACTCATCCAGTTGTTCGCGTTAGTCAGCCCATTTTATGTGCAACTCGTGGTTGACGATGTGTTGACGAAGCATGACAGCCAGCTGTTGCTGGTACTGGCCTGGGGATTCACAGGATTAACCCTGGCCTCTGTCGTGACCCGATTAATTCGCGGTTATGTCGATGTCTTTTTGACGACGCAACTTAGTTATATCGTCGGTAGCAGTGTCATGCACCACCTGATCCGATTGCCTATGGCTTACTTTCGAGCCCGTCATCTGGGTGATGTAATCTCGAGATTCGAATCCACCCGACCAATCCAGGCGTTTATCACCAATGGCAGCATTGCAATCATTATCGACGGCGCACTAGCCACCACCACACTTTCGATGATGCTGGCGTACTCAACCACGCTCGGCCTGCTGATTGTCGCATCGGCACTTTTCCATGCCATTTTCCGGATCGTGCAATTCGTGCCACTTCGCCATGCCAATCACGAAAGCATCAACGCGGGTGCGCGGCTCGACAGTTTGTTCATGGAAACCATCCGGAGTCTCCAGGGGATCAAAATGGCAGGGCGGGAAAATGAACGTGAAATCACCTGGGGTAACCAGTTCGCAGCAAGTCTCGATACACAAGCTCGACTGGGAAGACTTACCATTGGATATGAAGGGGTCAATGGCCTGATCACCGGTATTGAGACAATTTTCGTGGTCTATCTCGGCGCGCGAGAGGTGCTCGGAGGGGAGCTGACCATCGGCATGATGTACGCATTTATGGCGTATCGCTCGCATTTCTCCTCCGCTGTCGTCTCCATCATCAATCAGCTCATGCAATACCGGATGCTCGGTCTGCACCTTGAACGCGTGTCAGACATTACTCAATCCAGCGTCGAGCCAGGCATCGGAAGTCATAGCAATTTTACTTATCCGCTGCGCGGTGAAATTGAGCTTGTCGATATTGGCTACCACTTTAACGATCCCCGGCATCCGATACTCAACGGTTTGAGTCTGAAGATCGAACCGGGTGAATTCGTCGCGATCTACGGACCCTCGGGTATCGGTAAATCGACACTACTCAATATTATGATGGGTCTGATAACACCGACCTCCGGGGAATTGTTCATCGATAACAACTCCCTGAACAGCACTGTGATTCGAAGTTATCGCAGGATCCTCGGTGCGGTCACCCAGGAAGATGTACTGCTGTCAGGTTCTATCAAGGACAACATTTCCTTTTTTGACCTGCAATCCAGCCCTGACGAAATCATTCGCTGCGCCAGGCAGGCACAGATCAGTGCTGACATCGAGGCAATGCCCATGGGATACGAAAGCCTGATTGGAGACATGGGTACGGCATTATCCATGGGGCAGCAACAACGTATTCTGATCGCCCGGGCATTGTATCGCCAGCCGCGAGTACTGCTGCTCGATGAAGGCACCGCTCATCTCGATGCAGAGATCGAGCGCCAGGTAATGCAGTCACTGCGGGACCAGGGCATTACCTGCATCTACATCACACACAATCCGCGTCTGCTCCCACTTGCCGACAAAATCGTACACTGGCATAGAGATGGGAAGTTTGTCGTGTCAGATCGCGAGAGCCTTACTCGAGGAGATACCAGGAGCACCTTACCGCCGCCCGGATAAATCGAACATCGCGGCCAGGAGTCTTGACGGGTCATCGTCCCGGTGGAGCGCACCGAGTTGAACGGGACTGACAAACTGTTCGCTAACGGCATACTCCAGAAAGGTCAACAGACCGTCATAATAACCCTCGACATTGAGTAAACCGGAGGGCTTCTGGTGGAATCCAAGTTGTGACCAGGTAAGCACTTCAAACAGTTCTTCGAGCGTCCCCAGTCCGCCCGGCAGAGCAACAAATCCATCGGCTGCATCAGCCATGACGGCTTTGCGCTCGTGCATGTTGTCGACCACCTTTAATTCCGTCAGTCCGTCATGGGCAACTTCAAGGTCCACCAGGGTCTGTGGAATGACGCCCAGTACCTGCCCGCCGCGAAGCAGTACAGCGTCGGCCAGGGTGCCCATAATACCGACACTCGCACCGCCATAGACCAGCCCGATATTATGATCGACCAATGTCACGGCTAAGGTTTTCGCAGCAGTTTCGTAAGCCACACTCGCACCCGGACTTGATCCGCAGAATACACACAAATGCTTCACACTGGCTCCTGTGATCCGGCAACACTCTCCGTGTCAATGTTACGCCCGAATGGCTCGCCACTGGCAACATGGAAATGCAGGTGTTTCGAGTCCTGATAAGTACCAAGATTGGTTAACACCCGCGCCTCACCGTGTTCCACTTCAACCTGTTTGGCAACCTGGGTGACCACCTCGAGGACTTTGTGTACGAGCGAAACAGGGTGCCCCCCTAAATCAGTCAATGAAGGAATGTGCACTCGTGGAACGACCACGATATGCACCGGCCAGAAAGGCCTGGTGTGATGGAATGCGAATACGTCATCAGTCTCTGCCACGATCGAAACTTTAGTCTTTCCGCTCAACGCCTCGTCACAATAAAAATCGCTGGTCATTATTTTTATCCTGTTTGCCTTGCCACGTTTCTCAACCGGTCAGGTATCACCATTTCCAACAACGAACCACCACGCAACCAGAGGGGAGTTGAAAAAATTGAACGGGAATTTACCAGACCGATACAGTATGGTACCAGCATCTGCACAAGGCGAGCGAATGGACGACAGAACCCGGTTGCTACTCGAAGCGGCCCCGCTTCCACTCATGTTACGAATGGCCAGTCCAAACGCACTGGCGTTTCTCGTTCAGTCGTTGGTCAGCATGGCCGAGGTCTATTTTATTGGTCAGCTCGGAACCGTGTCGCTGGCGTCAATTGCACTTGTTTTTCCTTTACTCATGCTTACTCAGATGATGGCCAATGGTGCGCTCGGTGGCGGCATCACCTCCGCGATTGCCCGGGCGCTCGGTCAGGGAGACGCCGGAAAGGCTGAAGCGCTGCTGTGGCACGCGCTGATGATCGCCGCGAGCGGTGCGCTATTGTTCCTGCTTGTCTATCTTGTCTGCGGGAAAATGTTCCTGGTTTTTCTGGGCGGTCAAGGCGAGGTGTTACAGGGCGCGCTCATCTATACAACAATCCTGTTTAGCGGCGGAATATTGTTGTGGCTGGCAGGGGCGATGAATGCTGTTTTCCGGGGCATGGGAAACATGCGCTTCCCCGCGTTTCTGATGATCGGCTCGGCACTCATTCAAGTACCGCTTTCCGCCGGACTTATTCTGGGGCGCTTCGGATTACCCGAGCTTGGCATCGCCGGGGCTGCGGTCTCTGCCATCGTCAGTGGATTCCTGCTGTGCTCAGTTCTGCTGCCGCGTCTATTATTTGGCAAGGTTTCCGTGAGGATGCGTGTTAACGCATTCGAACTGAATAAAATGCACTTCCATGACATTCTCAAAGTAGCCGCCCCAGCCTCCCTTTCACCTGTGTTCACCGTACTCACGATCTTGTCCCTCACTGGAATCGTTGGCCAGTTCGGTTCCGCAGCATTGGCGGGTTACGGTATCGGCTCAAGAATTGAATTCCTGCTGGTACCCCTGGTATTCGGAATCGGTGCGTCGATGACCGCGATGGTGGGTGTAAACATTGGTGCAGGAAAAATTGATCGCGCAGAAAATATTGGCTGGCAAGGTGGGTTCACCGCTGCCGCAATCACGGGGTTCACAGGCGTGTTACTGGCGGTCTTTCCCGAGCACTGGATCGGCGTATTCACCGACGATCCCGATACCTTTGCGGCCGGTGCGTTGTACATCGGCATCGTCGGTCCTTTTTATGCGTTCCAGGGAATTGGCCTGGTGCTCTATTTTGCATCGCAAGGCGCAGGTGATGTCACCTGGCCGATCATTGCCACAATTTTGCGATTCGTCATCGCGGTCGGTGGATCCTTTGTCGGGACTAGATTTTTCGGCCTGGGGCTGGATAGCGTGTTCGTGTTTGCCGCTGTCGCGATGTTTGCCTATGGTCTGCTCACCGCAGCCTCCCTCAAGCTGGGAGCCTGGCGAAGCTAGCACTAGTAATATGTCAGTCGATTGCAGGAGAAATCACTACCGCTATGGCGGGATCTTTCCCCGGGCGTCGCCAGTTTCCGCGAGCCGCTTCAACCACAGCGCCCCCAGCGACAAAGCCACGCCGATCGCTGTTAGCATGAAAAGACCCGTGCTAAATCCCTGGGTGAGGTCATAAAGCAAACCCATACTCAGTGGACCGAGTACGCCCCCTACTTCAGCCGCAGAAAAGAACAGGCCGGTGGCGACTCCCACGTGTCGGTCTCCGATACCGGGTAACTCAACCAATGTCAGGACCAGCACCGTCATCAATGATGATCTCGCAATCCCCTGGAGCATCAGCCCGGTGAATAACAGCGGTTCAGACTGAAACTGCAACAACAGACTCGCTGTCGCTGCACACACACTCAAACCCACGAGAATTGGAAAACGACGTCCGGGTGTTGCAAGCCTGGGGATTGTTAAGGATCCGGCAATACCGATAATCGTTGGAATCGCCGCCCAGTATCCAGCATCCACCAGGGTCATCCCGCCACTATGCAGTAGTTCCGGAAGCCAGTTGTTCAGCCCGTGGTTGAATAAAAAAACGCCGACGCTCATCACCAGAACGAGCAATACCGCAGGTTCGCTTAAAAGGTTTTTAAGCACCTGTCGCTGCGGCAAACTGCCCGCGACAGCCGGCTGGTCACTATTCGTCATCGAAGGATGCAGCGCGATACCAAGCCAGATAAGCGTCGCGATAAGGCTGAAGCCAGCCCATAAAAACATTACGCCACGCCAGTCATTGTCAAACGCTGGTAGCAACACGGAATGCGTTAGCGTCAACGATACGACTCCGCCGATGGCAGGTCCGGTCATGTAGATCCCCATGGCCAGACCACGGGAAGCGCCAGTGAAACAGGCAGTGACGACCTTGGGCGAGCCCGCAGAGATGATAGGACCACCAATGCCGAACAACATCACCGCCAGAATCAACTCTGCATAGGTATCCGCATATCCCCGTGCGAAGACTGAAGCGACGATCAGCAAGCCACCCACCGTCAGCGCCCAGCGTGGACCAACCCGATCAAGAAAAATTCCACAAGGAATCGCAGAGACAATATAAATCAGTTGCCATGCGCCCATCGTGCTGCCCATTTGTACATGGGAAAGTTCAAGGTCCGTTTCGATGAGCCCAACAAGCGGCGCAAAACTGGTGACAACAAGTCCGAAGACGGTGTACAACAACCACAAGCCAAATAACAGAAACCAACGATACCACGGAGGTGCCGCTGCGGGTTCGGATTTCATTTGCATTCAACGTCCATCATCGGAGCATAACACGCGAGACTTTTCTCAATTCCGCGTTGATTAATCATGTTCAATGCAAAGCACTCATCCTGTTCTCTGCAAGATTATTAGAGGAGGGGTTCGAGAAACCCGCCAGGGTCGCAATAGGTAGGAAACGCGGCGTCACCAATACCAGTGCGGGGTCTCTTTAGTCGTGAAGATAGAATCGCGTACCGCAAATATCGACCCGGTCATCTGAGACATAAGCATTTCTCAGTCGGGCCTGGGCCAGAATTGAATCACGGTCAGCCACCTTTAAATCTACGCCGCCGAGTCCCGCCCCCCGGCCATCCTGTTCTCTCACGAATCGAAGACTGACGTTATTGAGGCTGAGCGTGTAGTTGTCACCATGATTCTCCGGTTCAACATCCAATACGGCGCCCCAGATTTCAGCAAGTGCCAGCGGGTCCTCGCCCTGAAGTTCCACGCCGAGATAATCCACAGTCCAGTCCTGTTTGACCTTGTCTTCCCATCCCACTCCACCAGCGGGTTCCCAGTTACCGCGGAAATCATCGTGGCTGTCCCAGTCGATCTCCAGAAAAGCGGCAATCATATCGCGGGGGTGTAGCTGGCAAATATTCCAGCTGGCCCGCTCTGACTCCATGGCGATACGTATGTCCCGCTCAAGTGCACGTGACCTGACGATCTGTTGATTTTCCTTGCTGTCAGCCTGGCAGATGACCATATAGCCGCCGTCACCCTGACGTCGGTCCAGATACCGACCTCCCGCGGTACCCCCTTCCGTGGGCGCAACCACTTCAAGAAAATTCCGGCCAACTGGCAGCAGAGTGTTCTCCAGACCGAAGGCCGCGACGCCTGGGTCGACATAACAGCGAGAAATCCCCAGGATAGTCTCGAGTTCGTTAATAACCGGGGCAAGGTCCCTCGCCACCAGACAAATCTGCCGTAGCTGAATACTCAAGATTGGTGTCCTCTCAGGTCTTAGGAGTCAGCCTGGATCATAATCCATTTACAGGCCTGTACACATCCCTCCTGACCGGTTCGATCTCCCTTTCATTCGTGTGAAACTATTCCGATGTTACTCACTTCAAAAGGCTGAATCCGCGCCGAGACTGGGGTAGACTTCTGGCACGACTGCGGAAATTAGGGATGATTTGGCCATGGATGTGCACGGAATCTACGATGATCGCTTCGAACAGGTCAGGGAAGAATTCGAAAAAAATTTTACCGACAGAGGCGATGTCGGAGCCAGTTTCGCGGTAACCATCGAAGGGCAATACGTTATTGACCTCTGGGGTGGGCACAGAAATGCAGCCAGGTCCCTCCCCTGGGAAGAAAATACAATCGCCAACGTCTACTCAACCAGTAAAACCATGACGTTTCTGTCTGCATTGATTCTCGCCGACCGGGGTGAGCTGGATTTCGACGCACCCGTTGCCAAGTACTGGCCCCAGTTTGCTAAAAACGGGAAGAAGGATATTCCGGTTCGTTTCCTGCTCTCCCATAGTGCGGGATTACCCGGGTTCAGTAAGGTGCTGCAACCTGAAGATCTGTACGACTGGGATACCCCGGTCGATGATCTGGAGCGCCAGGCACCCTGGTGGGAACCGGGCACCCAGTCCGGTTACCATGCGATCACCCAGGGCTTTTTAATTGGCGAAGTTATCCGGCGAATTGTGGGCAAGAGTTATGGCAACTGGTTCAGAGAAAATGTCGCTGAACCGCTTGGAGCGGATTTCCACATTGGAGTCCGTAAGGAAAATCTGCAGCGCATCGCCGACCTTGTTCCCGATCCAGATTCAAGCGGATCCCTGTTCGAAGGAGCAGATCCTGACTCCATCCTGGGCAAAGTATTCGGATCTGTAAACCTGCCGGAAAATACCGACAACAGCCTGGGCTGGCGAACGGCAGAAATTCCCGCGGCTAACGGGCACGGTAATGCGCGGTCAGTGGTCCGTGCACAAACGGCACTGGCCAACGATGGCTTCGCCTTCGGCAAGCAGCTGCTCTCGAAAAAAGGCTGTGCGGTTGCACGCGAAGTGCAAATTGAATCAACGGACCTGGTGCTGTCATTCCCGATTAAATTTGGTATGGGCTACGCCTTTGGAAACGAAATGCTGCCGGTCACACCAAACAAGAACGCACTCTGGTGGGCAGGTGCCGGCGGTTCAATCGTGGTGATTGATGAGGATAACCGCATGTGCTTCTCCTATGTCATGAACCAGATGAAGTCTGCGATGATCGGCGATGAGCGCAGCGGCAGTCTGACCAGTGCGCTGTACGCTGGCTTGAACTAGCGCTCTGGGCTGGCCTACAATCTCAGCCAGATCTGGCGATCGGCCACTTCCGTCAGACCCGAATGGCGCTTACATAAGCAAATTCCGTCGTTCGAAGTGCCGTCTCGAAGACTTTAGCAGAAGGTGCAGTGGTTCCTTTCCGCAGCGTTCAGGTCGGGGCGCGCAGGTCGGGGCGCGCAGGTCGGGCCGCGTTCGGAAGGCGCCGAGCGCGTGGAGAAAGGGGGCCGCCATCGGACCCGCAGGGGCTTTCGACCAAGTGAGGGAAGCTCGGAGAGCCGCAAGCCGCGGAGGAAAGGGACCACTGCACCTTCTGCAAAACAACCCGGTTCAATGTTAAGTAAGTGCCATTCACGTCAGACCCCATTTTTCCACTTCCAAGGAGACGCAACCGATATGAAACTTCTCATTCTTGGCGGAACTGTATTCCTCGGTCGACACATTGTTAACGAAGCGCTGGCCGCCGGGCACGAGGTCACCCTGTTCAATCGCGGAAAATCCAACGCTGAAATTTTCGGAGACCGGGTAGAAACTATCCTGGGTGATCGTTCCACCGACCTCGACCGACTGGGTGTCCGATACTTTGACGCCTGCATTGACCCGAGCGGTTATCTGCCTCACCTTGTCGAGGCTGCGGCACGCCGATTGGCCGATCATATCGAACGCTATGCCTTTATTTCGTCGATTTCCGTTTACCCGCAATTCCATGAAAACCTGGATGAAAGCGGGACGCTGGACAAACTTCCCGATGGCGTCGATCAATCGGTCTACGAGCAGAAGTATTACGGGGCATTCAAAGTTCTTTGTGAAGCGGCAGCTGAGCAAATCATGCCCGGCAGAGTGATTAATGTTCGCTCCGGTTTGATCGTCGGACCCTGGGACCCAACCAATCGATTTACTTACTGGCCAGCCAGGGTTGCTGAAGGCGGCGATATGCTCGCGCCCGCTCCTCCGGATCTGCCGATCCAGTTTATCGATGCCAGGGACCAGGCAATCTGGATCCTTGATCAGTTGCAAAAAGGTGGCTCCGGTATCTATAACGTCACAGGTCCTCCCGGACGTTACACGCTTGCTGACCTGATCAGCGCCGCGAACCAGGTGCTCGGCAGTGACGCCAGAGCCGTCTGGGTTGATCCTGACTTTCTGGTGCAGCACGAGGTTGCTTACTGGATGGGGCTGCCACTTTGGCTACCGGAGACAGCCATCAATATGAGCCGCGTCTGCGTGGACAAGGCACTCAGCACAGGGCTCACTTTGAGGCCGATTGAGGAAACGATTGCAGATACCCTTGACTGGTATCGATCTGAACCCGTGCGAGATTGGCCCGCAGGAATCTCAAGGGAAACGGAACAGCAATTACTCCAGGCGTGGCAGGCAGAATCAGATCACTGAGCTCCGCTCGGCTCAATGCCTGAGTTGCAGGTCGCTTTTTTTAGGACTAAAGTAATCAGGCTTCTGGCAATGCCGAAGCAGTAGATCCCACCGGATGCGATTAGCCCGGTGATTAATCCCCAACCTTTTGGAGGAGTCTTATGAGACATACCAAAAACCATTGGCCGTGGCACTTCGCCTATGCCGCCTATCAAAGCAACCACCGCAACCGTGAAACGCAGGATGACAGTTCCAGTCATCAGCGGACCAATCCTGGCAAGACCTTTTACGACGCCTTCGAGTCCAGATGGCATGGGCGCGGCGGCGCAGGGTTTGGCGTCAGGAGACCCCTGCGTTACCTGGTCCACCGGCTTGAGCTTGATGAGTCACAAACGCGTAAGATGGCCAGCGTCCTCAACTCGCTGAAAACCGAACGCGATCAATCAGAGCTGGATGAAAAACGTACCGTTACTGCTATGGCTAACCTCCTGGCAGAGGGTACACCATCCCTGGCTGATACCAGAGCCGCTCTGGCAGGAAGAGTTCGCAGCGCAGAACATTTGCAGGAGGAAACCGCGAAAGCCGTGGTTGCCATCAGCGACTTTCTTGATGAGGATCAGCGGGGAGAGTTCGTCAACCTGCTGCTCACGGGATCGTTGAGTTTCTGAATCCGGACGGCTCGACCAGGGAGGAGGCTTGCCGCCTCCTCCCCCCGGATTGGATAGCAGTAACGATTTACCCGCGCTATGATTCTGGCAATCCATCGAGTCCGGGAATGACATGAAAGCGATCGAACAAAGGATCACCAATGCATGGCAAGGCCGAATTACCGGCTGCCAGTTGGGTAAGCCGGTTGAACTGTTATCCATGCGCCAGGGTTTTGATGCACTCCGCGAATATCTGGAACTGGACGGTGCCCTGCCACTGCGCAACTACATTGGTTATCACGAAAACAAACATGTTGTCGAAGCCTGGTGTCGCGCAGGACTTGAACGCTCCGAACCCGACGATGATATCAACTACAGCTTTCTGAGCCTGTTGATGCTGGAACAACACGGACTGGAACTGACAACCGAAGATGTCGCCCGCTTCTGGCTACGTCTGTTACCCATGGCCAGCACTTTTACCGCTGAGAGAGCTGCCTACAAGATACTCGCCAACCGGGGCAATGAATGGTTCGCCGAGCGAGGCGAGATTGGATTTGATCTGGCGGAATGCTCTGACAACCCATACAACGACTGGATCGGGGCGCAGATACGAGCCGATGTCTACGGTTGGGTACTGCCGGGTAATGAGACCCTGGCAGCAGAACTGGCCCGCAGGGACGCAATGCTTTCGCACCGGCGAGACGGGATTTACGGCGCCGTTTTTATTGCTGCACTAGGCGCCGCGCTTGCCAACCAGGATCCCGTACCTGCCTTGCAGGCAGCGCTGGCAATGATTCCGGAGGATAGTGAGGCCGCCATCGCCGTTAAGTTTGGCCTGGCACTGGCCGGTGATATCGATGGCGGCGCACAGATCCGCCATCGCTACGAGGGAATGTCACCTGTCCATACAGTCAACAACCTTGCCATTGTTACCTGGGCGCTTTATTCACATCTGGATGACTTCAGTGCCGCCATTGGCGAGGCCGTTTCAGCCGGTCTGGATACCGATTGCAACGGCGCGACTGTTGGCGCACTGTGGGGGCTGCAAGGCGATCGGATACCCGAATTCTGGACAGAGAAATGGCAGGGCCGAGTCGGTCTTGGCCTGGCCGGATACTCAGAATTGCCGGTCGCTCAACTGATCGAGAGAACTGTCAGCCTCGCCGAGAAATTCAGCGGGAAATAGTTCACTCCTGCAAAATCGCCTCGTAGGCTTCACGCAGCAGGTTTTTCTGCACCTTTGCCATGGTGTTTCTCGGCAGCTCATCCACGAACACGACTTTCTTTGGCACTTTGAATTTAGCCAGGTTCGACGTCATCGCACTAATCACCGCATGCTCGGTGAGACCGGCACCAGGTTCCTGTACAACCACGGCCACCACGGCTTCGCCAAAATCCGCGTGCGGCACACCGATGACAGCAGATTCACGCACGCCAGGTAAATCATCAATCAACAATTCGACTTCCCTGGGATAAACGTTTAAACCGCCGGTGATCACCATGTCCTTGGCGCGACCAACGATCGCAACATAGCCATCGGCATCAATGCAGCCCTTATCGCCGGTGTTGAAAAAGCCGTCGGTGGTAAACTCTTCGGCGGTTTTGTCAGGGAGTTTCCAATAACCGGAAAAGACATTCGGTCCGCGTACCTGGAGGTTGCCTATCTCACCTTCGGGCAGCACCTGGTTAATCTCGTTCACGATTCTCACTTCAACGCCAGGTAAAGGCGGGCCAACCGTACCCGCCTTTCGTTCTCCGAGAAGCGGGTTCGAAGTGTTCATACTGGTTTCACTCATGCCATATCGTTCAAGTATAAAATGGCCGGTGCGCTCGTTAAATTCACGAAACGTCTCCGCGAGCAATGGCGCTGAGCCTGAAATAAACAAGCGCATATTTTTTGTCAGCAACGGGGTCAGCAATTCACTTTGCAACAGCCGTGTATAGAACGTTGGCACGCCCATCATCACCGTGACCTCGGGCAGATATTTAATGGCAGCATCCACCTTGAACGCTTGTAACCAGCGCATGCTGGCACCGGACATCAGCACACAACCGAGTGCAACAAAAAGACCATGAACATGAAAAATCGGCAGCGCGTGTAACAGTCGGTCCGTCTCGCTAAATCCCCAGCTGTCGATCAGTGTAGAAGAATTGCTGCCAAGATTGGCATGGGTTAACACAATACCTTTCGGTCTCCCGGTGGTGCCGGATGAATAAAGCAGCGCAGCCATGTCATCTGCCCGCCGCGATACCGTTTCAAATTCGGTGGATTCAGTCGTAATGTCCTCTGTCAGCGAACCCGACCCATCGGCGTTCAGCACCAGCAAATGCGGAATCGAACATTCCGCAACCAGTTCAGCCATCAACTCCTCATTGTGGCCGTCGCAAACCACCAGCGCTGGTGCGGCATTTTCGAGAAAGTACGCCAACTCACCCCGGAGGTAGGCAGTATTTAAGGGATGAAAAACCAGCCCGGCCCGCAGACAGGCAAGATAAAGCCAGAGAGCCTGGGGAGATTTTTCGACCTGGACGGTAACCCGGTCTCCAGGCTGGAGGCCGAGTTTAACCAGGCGGTTCGCCAGCCTTGCGGAAGCATCCTCTGCATCCAGGTAATAGAAAATTTCGTCCGATTCCGTGACCAGCAATACCGAATCGCTTAGCCTCTCTGAACACTTATGAGCAAAGCCACGCCGGTACTCGTTGTATAAATTGTAATCCATCAAAATTCCTGTGATTTCATCCAACTGTTACCGACTGGATACTGACGACATCGCTTAAACATGTCTGATTGAGTAAAACGTTTCTTCCCTGTCCAAGCTATAACGATGGTTAAATCATCGCTCCACTCACACGCGATTTACGCCACAATCGCCCTCACGATGAAAAACAGAACGGAAGGTGCCAGCAGGCAGCCGACTCCGGTGTAGAAGGTCGCCGTCATTGCACCATAGGGTACCAGTTTGGGGTCGGTCGCCGCGAGCCCCGCGGCAACGCCACTGGTAGTTCCCATCAGTCCACCGAACACCAGCGCTGACTGCGGATTATCAAGACCAATCTTTCCGGCCACCAGGGGTGTCATGGTCATGACCAGAATCGATTTGACCAACCCTGCCGCAATACTCAAGGCAATCACATCGGAATCCGCACCGAGCGCACTGCCGGTGACGGGACCAACAATATAGGTCGCCGCACCCGCCCCGATTGTGGTGATGCTAACCGCGTCGTCATAGCCGAAGAGCACCGCGAGGACCGCCCCGGCCACAAAGGAAACCACGACCCCGGCGACAACCGCAACCGCCCCTCTTACACCTGCGCGCTTTAGCTCATTAAGATTGACGCCGAAGGCAGTCGCCACGATCGCGAAATCCCGGAGCATGCCACCGCCCATCAGACCGATGCCAGCCAGCCACTCGATGTCTGCAATTCCCCGATCACCGCCGGTATAGACACCGCCGGCATAGGCGAGTATCAGACCAAGTGTAATGGCGATTGCCGAGCCGTGTAGCCTGCCTGCTGATAATTTGTCTGAAAGCAGATAGGAAAACCAGGCAAGGGCGCCGACAACGGCAAATGCCGTCACCAGACCGTTACTCGCCAACACATCATTCAGCAGATCAATCATCGGTCGTAGCTTCTGTTCGATCTGCAGGCCGACCACTCAGTACCGGCACCAGGGCGAAACTCAAAATGACTGCCAGCCCTCCGGCAGAGACAGCCAACCAGCCACCCTCCAGCGCCGCCACCACATTCTGGCGGGCGGCCATGGCGATGACGATCGGGATATACATCGCATTCCAAAAGAGCACTCCGGCATCTGCACCCTCGTTGAGTTTTTCCTTGATAGCAGGAACATGAGCCAGGAAGACTAGCAACAACATGGCGATGCCCACACCACCCACATTGGCGTTGACGCCCAGTGCCAGGCCAAGCAACTCACCCATGAATACGCCGGTCAGCAGGCAAAATGCCAACAGCGCAACACCATAAATAATCAAATTTCTAACCGCCCTGGATTAACAACTGCCTTCACCCGATACCACCTCAAACCTGACCGTGGGTTACAATAACTGCTTTACAAAATGAGTGGTACACATGAAAAATCTATTGATTGGCATCGCTGTCATCACCGCGTTAATCCTGGTGGGTGTATTTCTGCTGGTGCTCAACATCAACCCGACGATAAAAAATGCCATTGAAAGCGCGGGCCCGGAAATCCTGGGTGTGCCGGTGGCCGTCGATTCCGTCGACATTTCATTTTTCAACGGCACCGGTACCATCAGCGGTCTCAGGATCGCCAATCCCGGAGGCTACAAGGGCCCCAATGCGATTGTCATCGGTGAGATGAGTGTGCAACTCGATCCGAAGTCGCTGGCCTCCGACCGGATCCACATTTACGAAGTTATTATCAATGACTCAACCATCGCCTATGAAGGCAATCTCTCGTCCAGCAACCTGGCTGAACTGCAGAACCATGCGGACTCATTCGACGACGCCATGGGCAGCAGCAACTCAAGCAGTGAGCAACCGGATGAATCATCGCAGTTCGTTACCATCGATCGTTTACAGATTAATAACGCCACAATCACTGCAGCCCTGACATTTACTGATGAATCCCTGACCATGCAACTACCCGTGCTTGAACTGACGGACCTGGGCAAGAACGAAGACACGACTGTGGGCGAAGTTGCCGGACAGATATTCAGCGCGTTGAATAAATCACTGATTCCACTTATTCAGGCTAATACCGATCTTGGTACCAGGATCAAAGAAGTCGGTGAGAAGCTTGGTAAGAAGTTTGGGGATTTGTTCAAGCGCTAGCCCGCATTATTCACGAAGGCGACACAGTACAATCGTTAGGTTATTATATTTCAATAGGTTAGGTAAAAATGGAGGTAAATTCGTGAATAATGCGTGCCAGGCCATGGATCCCTTCAGTGTGAGGTGGTGCTTGCCAATTCTCATCCATGGGATGACAATCAAGGCGAATTCACGAACAGAGGATCAGGCATGAGTTGGGATTTTGAAACCGATACGGAATATCAAGGCGTACTGGACTGGGCAGACGATTTCGTCAAAAAAAAGGTCGAGCCATTGGATATGGTCCTTGGTGCCACTAAAGAGTATGACGATCCGGATTTTATTCGCCAGGTGCGCCCTTTGCAGAAAGAGGTCAAGGAACGTGGACTCTGGGCTTGCCATCTCGGCCCGGAACTGGGTGGTTTGGGCTTTGGCCAGCTTAAACTCGCGCTGTTAAACGAGATTCTCGGGCGCTCCAGATTCGCACCGGTCATCTTCGGGTGTCAGGCACCAGATACCGGGAACGCGGAGATACTCGCACACTATGGTACGGATGATCTAAAAGCACGCTACCTGCAACCTTTGTTGGAAGGAGAGATTTCCTCAAGCTATTCAATGACTGAGCCGCAAGGTGGTTCGGACCCAACACAATTCCAGTGTCGCGCTGTCGAAGACGGCGATGATTTTGTCATCAATGGCGAGAAATGGTTTTCCAGTAGCGCGCGTTATGCCAGTTTCCTGATTGTGATGACCGTGACCGACCCGGAATCCCCGCCGCACTCGCGCATGACGATGTTTGTCGTCCCCACTGATAATCCGGGCGTTACCATTATCCGCAATGTCGGCGTCGGAGATGAAGCCCCCGGAGATGGCAGTCATGCCTATGTTCGTTACGAGAACTGCAGAATTTCAAAGGCCAATATGCTCGGTGCGCGAGGTCAGGCGTTTGCCGTCTCCCAGACACGTCTTGGCGGCGGTCGAATCCACCACGCCATGCGTACCATGGGACAGATAAAGATGGCCTTTAACATGATGTGTGAACGCGCCCTATCACGCACAACCAAGGGCGAAACACTGGCTGACAAACAAATGGTGCAGGAAAAAATCGCCGATTCGTGGATGGAAATGGAGCAATTTCGATTACTGGTGTTGCGGACAGCCTGGAGGATCGATCAATACAACGACTACCTGAAGGTGCGCAAGGATATCGCGGCAATCAAGGCGCTAATGCCAAAGGTGTACCATGACATTGTTTCCCGCTGCATCCAGATTCATGGCTCACTTGGTGTGTCAAACGAGCTACCCCTGACCGGCATGCTAATTGGTTCATACGTCATGGGAATCGCTGACGGGCCAACAGAGGTCCATAAAGTCACGGTAGCAAGGCAGGTCCTTCGGGATTTCGAAGGCACCACCAAACTGTTCCCGGACTACACCCTGCCAAACCGAAAAGCTGAAGCCATTGCCCAGTTTGGCGATGAGATCGAGCGTGAGGTGGAGAACTGGTAGCAAGTGACTGGCAGGCAATACGCGAGCTAATCTCTTTTTGATGTCTCGTTTGAGTCGGAAAGTGACTAGTGGTTATGAGTTAAACACATGGGCGACACGCTTTCCGGCCAAAAGCGGACATCTTGATAAACATGAGTTTCAGATAGATACGTGGATATGTGTCACCACATATGGACATGCTTTTTCGCGTCGCGCAACGGAAAGATTAGATTTGAGTGCATTTCCTTTTCGACAGTTAGCAATTCCGTGCCTGATCTCTTCTAAACCGATAAATCGGATTAGAAGAGATCAATCATACGCATTGCTTAACCAATAGCGTGTAATTACCTGCAGCCCACGTTTGTAGGCAACAGGACCCAAGCCAATGCCTTTCAAGCTTTTTTCCTCATTTGTCGTTCGGAAGGCAGGTTGTAGGTCCGCTGAAAAGGTGTGGGTTTCAATCACTATCCCATCTTCTACAAACTGCACGCGGACATTAAATGTTCCACCAGTTGTGTAAGCGTTGTTGGTAACGTGCATCGACATCTGACCATACTCATCTTCGCCAACGCGAACCACGGAGTTCTCCCGCGTAAACTGCCACACAAGGAGAACGACAATGAAGAAATCATTCAGCCAGGCAAACCAACACAGAACTCATACGTTGAGCGCTTCAATCGAACTTACAGAGATGAAATCTTGAATATGTATGTGTTTAGAACTTTGGGCAAAGTCCGACAAATAGCCACCGATTGGATCGATGAGTACAACCAGGAACGACCTCATGACTCGCTGGAAAAGCTGACACCGATTGAGTACCTGGACAAATATAAATCAGTGGAAAACTCTAATTGGATCTGTAACTAAAACGGGGAGGTTTACAATTCACTTATCTGCTACATTCTTGTATCTACCCATTGAACTCAGGAGTTGCTGAGTGCGACTAGGCGAGTGGGAGTTCGACCTTGGTACCCAACTATTGAAGCGTGGGGAGGAAACTTATCGACTAGACCCGGTCGAAATCCAGGTACTGCTACATCTGATCGAAAACGCACCTAACTTGATACGTACCGAAGAGCTGCTGGCGCGAAGCTGGCCAGACGTCGTTGTCGGAGATAATGTCGTGCATCGGGTCATCGCCCGCCTGCGCAAGTCACTTGGTGACAGTTCTCGTCATCCGAAATACATCGAAACTTTATCTCGACGGGGTTATCGGTTTATCGGCGATGTTGAAAGACCTACAACATTTAAGGTCGACGAAGGGACCCCAAAGCAGCCTCTAATTAAACGACCGTTTCCGGCGTATGCTGGTAATGATCCTTATGTCTTCGTTTGTTATGCGCATGTGGACACCGCGCTGGTGTTTCCCGAACTCGTTTGGCTAAACGAGCAGGGTTACAACGTCTGGTACGACGAAGGAATAGTGCCAGGAAACGAGTGGACTCAAGCGTTGGCGGATGCTATTGAAGGGTCGTCCCACTTTCTTTATTTCGTCACACCTGGCTCGGTCGAGTCACGCAACTGCCGTAGTGAAGTTCAGTTCGCTGCGACCCACGCTAAATCCATTGTGCCCGTTTATCTGAACCCGACGGAACTACCAGGCGGAATAGAGCTTGCGATGGGCTTGAGCCAGGCGATCCTGAAGTATGAGTTGAGCCCATCAGACTATGCCGAGAAACTAACTGCCGGAATGGGGCACAAGGTACAGAAACCCGACATGGATCTTCTGGTGCGGGCGAATCGGGTTTCAGAACTAGTCAAACAAGAACATCCAGAGTCGATAGCCGTACTGCCGTTCGTCAATATAAGCAGCGATCCTGACAACGAATTTTTTAGTGATGGCATATCCGAAGAGATTCTGAATGCGCTGGTGAAGACCAGTCGTTTGCCTGTTGTAGCGCGTACCTCGTCATTTGCCTACAAGGGGAGTTGTCAAGATGTAAACGCCATTGGCAATGCCCTGGGGGTGACTCACATCCTTGAAGGGAGTGTTCGTAAAGCTAAAGATGACATCCGAATCACAGCACAATTGATAGACGCACACTCAGGCACACATCTCTGGGCTGAAACTTACGACAGGAAGCTTATGGATGTGTTTGCGATACAGGATGAAATCGCCGCAAACATCGTAAGCCAGATTGGACTAGCACTCTCGTCAGATGATGTCGGTGAATGGAAAAGACAGCAATCATCGACCGCCTCTGCTGAGGCTCTTGTGCTTTTTCTGAAAGGTATGCAGCTTGCGAATGTTGATGATCCTTATGAGATGGAAAAAGCGATACCACTCTTTGAACAGGCGATAACCCTGGATGAAAACTATGCGGATGCCTGGGTGGGTCTCGGGCGAACCTATCTGTTACTTGCAATTGAACCAATTTGTTTACTGATTCCCTCCCAGGTTCTGCCCACCGCAATTGAGTCTTTCAGGAAAGCGCTGGCAATACATCCTGGAAACGCGAAAGCACTTGGTCTGCTGGGCTTAGCCTTAATGTTGCAGGAGTTTAAATGGAACCAGGGCGCAAGCCTCATGGAGCAATCAATTGCCATGAACCCGGAGGACGTCGAAATTCAAGGTTTGTATGGGTGGTTTCTGTTGAGTACCGCGAGAAAAGAACGCACACAGCTCCTGGATAGAGCCTATCAAATGAATCCACTTGATCCGTTCGTGGTATGGGCGAGAGCAGCTAACATCCATGTTAGTAGACAGCCCCTGGATGAAGCGACCCGAATGACGGATGTGCTTCTGTCACTTGATCCAGAAAGTTACACAGCCAATTTGATAGCAGCTTTCGTGGCTTGCATGACTGGTGATGCCGAAAAGGCGTTTCGCCACACCGCGGTAGCCCGCGTTAGAGTGGGAGATGATTTCCCTGCGATAAGACAAGCGGATCTATTAGTGGCCATGATGAACAATGACGTGAAACAGGTAACTGAGATAAAAGCTGAGCTTTTTGCACGCATGAAGGAAATAAACCTGTCTGGCTTTCCCGCCGTACCATGGACAGAAGAAGAAATTGTGGAGGTTTACGAAATTGCAGTTGAACAACGTCACTTCGGGCTCATGGCGCGAATATTCAATGATACGAATGTGGATCCTGCGCTTCGAAATATGCCTGAGGAGGAGTGGCAGCGAATTAGAAGACTGACGCATGCAGATGAAGTAAAGGTAGGGACGTTTACCGAGACCAGTTTCCCCTCCAGGCCAACTGAGTAACCATTCAAAATATTCGGTGGAGCTAGGGATGCGGCACCCCGACGGGGTCGCGGCACTCACGCGCACGAGACGCCGACGACCTTTCGACCGTCATTAACTCGCTTTATCCCATTAATTCAATCAGTTAACTAATCTTGGTCAGGAAAATCTTGCCAAAAGCCCACGTAAAAACACCAATGGAAACAAACGTTCCTCCGCTTCCGTTAGAAAGACTCCCATACGTAATAACAGAAAAAGAAAAGGTTCTCGAAAGGACCTGCGCGGTCTTTCAGTACACGCTTAACGTTACATTCAAGTAGGGGAGAACCCAATGAAAATGCTACTTCTTCTAGCCATCGTTGTCTTTACCAGTAGTTGCGCCAGCACTTCTCCGGAATCGGTCGCCAGAAATCAGTACATGTCAAACTGCCTTGAGGAACAAGGATTCTGGCGGATTGGACCAACTCGCATACAACAGTTACGCATTCACAACTACTGTTCAGCGATGGCTGGTGCATCACAAGGTATTGCAAGCATAGAGTCACAATAGCTGACTCCCTGGCAAGCGGCCGGATGAACTAGTAGTGGATTTGGGTATGTCCGGTCGCGAGCCTACCTTTCTGTGGCGAACAATCGCAGCTCCAACGTAACGAGCTATTCAAGAAGATGTCCGCTTTGGGTCGATAGCCGACAGCTTCGAACAGGGCCACCAGCGGACCTCAAGGTTTGACTTCCAGCATGCTGGGAGCAAGTCAGGTGATGACGCCCACCTCTCCACGAAACCCTAAGATGACCGGGATCTGTCCCAGCAGGCCCGGTCCTCAATGTGGAGTTCTGCGATGGTTTCAGGAACCCAGAGAGTATCGATCGCCGCCAGGGCAATCGCTACCCGAGACTCTCCATGACACCATTCGATATTGGATCCGCAAACGCGACAAAATTTCCGGGTGATCCCCTCTGAAGACTGGAAACTAGTGAGGCTGTCTTCACCACTGACGTAAACAAGGTCCGTGCGTGCAAAGTTGGCGTAGGTGGCAAAAGCAGCGCCATGTTGTTTTCTGCACATTGAACAGTAGCAGTGCGAAACCCGGGAGGGTTCTGCCAGCACCTTAAATGTGACAGCGCCACACAGGCACCCGCCGCTGGCAAAGGTTTTGTCAGACGTGGTCAGACCTCGTTCTCTTCGACAAAATCAACGTCAAACTCGTACTTGCTTACCGGCAGTTCTCTGACACGCGTGCCGGTGGCGGCGAAAATGGCGTTAGCCAATGCTGGAGCCGTTCCGGGCGTGCCCGGCTCTCCGGCACCTCCCCAGGATTCCATACTATTTATTATGTAGGTCTCGATCTTCGGTGCATCACTCATTCTGACCGCACGATAGTCATGAAAATTACTCTGCACCACCTGGCCTCGATCAATGGAAATCTCACCGTAAAGCGCGGCGGACAACCCATAGATCACGCCGGATTCCATCTGTGCCTTCAGGCCATCCGGGCTGACCGCAAATCCAGGATCCACGGCGACAACAACGCGGTCCACTTTGATCTTCCCGTCCGTCACCGTCACCTCGACTACTTCACCGACCAGCGTACCGAATGATTGCTGGAGTGAGATACCGCGGCCACGATTTTTTCCAAGCGCTTGCTGCCAGTTGGCTTTTTCCGCCACGAGATCCAGCACCTTTATGTGCCTTGGGTGATTGCCCAGCAGATCGCGACGAAACTGATAAGGATCTACCTTTGCCTCATAAGCCAGCTCATCAATAAACGACTCGGTAAAAAACCCGTGCTGTGAGTGATCCACACTACGCCAGGGTCCGAAGGGTATATGAGTTGGACTGTCGGCAAAATGGATCAGTTGATTGTCGATGGCATAAGGCACATGCGGGGCTTCGGCTGGTTCATGCTTATCAACAAACAGATTCTCCCAGGCGACCGGCAGCCCTTTTTCATCCAGCGCCGCTTTGAAGTTAGAAGCAACCGCAGGTCGATAGTGGTCATGGCGTACATCTTCCTCTCTTGACCAGATCAATTTGACCGGTGCGCCGACCGCTTTTGATATTTTTGCGGCCTGAACTGCCGCATCGGAATTCGACCGGCGCCCGAAGCCACCGCCCATAAAATGATTGGTGATGCTGACATTTTCCGGCGGAATTTCAAGCGCGACCGCCACCTCGTGTTTGAAGCCCAGGGGATTTTGAGTCCCTGTCCATATCTCACATTTGCCATCGGCGAAGCGTGCCAGCGCATTCATCGGCTCCATGCAGGTATGTGCGAGATAGGGTACCTGGTACTGACGCTCAATGACTCGCGCCGCCCCTTTGTAGGCGCGTTCGACATCACCTTTTTTAACATCCGTATGGGTATCACCTTTGCCATTCGCCTGAGCCATATCATTCTGAAACTGGGCAAAGATGGCTTTACTGTCCATGGACTTAAGGCCGGTCTCAGTCCAGGTGATGTCAATACTCGCCAGTGCACGGCTGGCCTGAAAATAGCCATTGGCGACAACCGAGATGGCATCGCCCAGGTCGACGACATCAGTGACACCGGCCATTGACTTTGCTTTGCTGGCATCAAAGGACTGAACTCTGGCCCCAAAAACCGGCGCGGCGCTGATCGCCGCATATCTCATCCCATCAACGACGGCATCAATTCCAAAACTGGCAGAGCCGTCAACCTTAGCGGGTATGTCAAACCTGGGTTTGTCTTCTCCCATGATTTTGAATTGTTCCGGGGTCTTCAGCGTCGGTACCGACGGAGGTGTGAGCATGCCAGCCGCAGCCGCGAAAGTAGCATAAGGTTCTTTCCTGTCGGACGCCTTGTGCACAATCATCCCGTCTTCGGTGCTGAGCTCCGATGCCTTAACGTCCCAACTCCTGGCTGCCGTCGTGATCAACATTTCCCGTGCAGCCGCTCCGGCAACCCGCATACCATAGACACCGGTTGTGCGAATGCTGGCGCTACCGCCAGTAATCTGCAGGTGTATGGCATTGGTAACCTGCATAAAGACACCGTCAACCGTGCCTACCAGCGCCTTCGGAATGTGCATGTCTCCGAGTATGTACCCCTTCCCCATGGCGTAGTTCGCGTAGCCGTCCTCAGCGGGGGCTTCGATAAACGAAACATCTTCCCATCTGGCATCCAGTTCATCCGCCAGCATCTGGGTCAGCGCAGTCTGTGCACCCTGTCCCATCTCTGAGTGTGGCACGATCGCCGTCACTTTATTGTTCTCGTCAATTTTCACCCAGGCGTTAATCAGGTTTTCGCCTTCACCGGTGACGTAACCGGCAAGTCCTGGTGTCCGGTGACCCGGTCGAATAGCAACGCCAATTACCAGGACGCTGCCACCAATCACACCGGCGCCGATAAAGCCACGTCTGGTCCATTTACCCATGTTGCACCTCGATATCAGATTTTGGATCAAAGAACTGTACTTCACCGCTCGCGACTCGCTTGATGCCACGTTTTATGCGCTGATACATGCCACATCGACACACATTACCCTGCATGGCAGCATCGATTTCCGCGTCTGTCGGGTCTGGTGAGTCACGCAACAAGGCAACCGCAGACATGATTTGTCCAGACTGGCAATATCCACACTGGGGTACCTGCTCGGCAATCCACGCCTGCTGCACCGGATGCAGCCCTGATTCGTCTGCTAACCCTTCAATGGTGGTTACTTCGCTATTCCCTACCGCGGAGATTGGGGTGACACAACTACGCACGGGCTTTCCGTCAATGTGTACGGTACAAGCGCCGCACTGCGCAATCCCACAGCCAAATTTGGTGCCCGTGAGGCCAACATTTTCCCTGATCACCCAGAGCAGCGGTGTCTCCGGGTCCACATCCAGGGTATGGGTTTGACCGTTAACTGAAAGTTTCATCATCAAAGTTCCGTTCACTTGAAGCGGAGAAGTATAAGGCGAGTTTATTGCGCCGACCACCCACGAATTTACCACTCGGCGGAATAGTGCCATTTTTCCAGGTTCGCCGCGTTGTATGGAGCAGGCTGACTTTCCTTTGAGCCTGGCACCGACTGAATTACAGGCCGGGCTCAGCGTATACTCAATCGAACCCGCTTTGCCGAGACAAAAAAGATCGAGGAGGAACGCAATTGAAATACCAGGATTATCAACATCTGCTGTTCGACAAACGGGACAACGGCGTCCTCATTGTGACCCTGAATCGGCCTGAGGTGATGAATGCCACCAATGCCAGAATGCACTACGAGCTAACCCGGGTATGGGGGACCATTGATGAGGACGATTCCACGCGTGTAGTGGTGGTGACCGGGGCAGGCGATCGGGCATTTTCGGCTGGTGGTGATCTGCAGTGGATCTCAGACATGGTGGGTGACTCTGACAAGGTTGCGGCGGTTCAGCAAGAAGCGGGCGACATCGTTTATAACCTGCTTGATTTCCAAAAACCGGTAATTTCCGCGATTAATGGGGTCGCAGTCGGTGCTGGCCTCGCGGTCGCATTGATGGCCGACATCAGTGTTATGTCAGCTACTGCACGCATTACCGACGGCCACGTCAAGCTAGGCGTGGGTGCCGGGGACCACGCTGCCATTATCTGGCCAATTCTGTGCGGTATGGCAAAAGCCAAGTACTACCTGATGACCGCTGAGTTTATTGACGGCGAGACTGCAGAACGAATCGGCCTGGTAAGCGTCTGCAAACCCAGTGACGAAGTGCTTCCGGAGGCGATGCGCATCGCTGATCTTCTCGCAGCCGGTAGTCAGGCCGCCATCAGAGGTACCAAACAGACCCTCAATGGCTGGATGAATCAGGCACGTCCAATTTTCGAAAGCTCACTGCGTATGGAAATGCAATGCTTTCTGGGTGAAGACGCAAAGGAAGGTGTGCGCGCACTGCAGGAGAAACGCCAACCGAATTTCCCCTCCAGTCAGCCTGATCCGTCCGATTAGCCGTGCATGGTTAATCCACCAGAAACACTGATGGTCTGGCCAGTCGTAAACGCCGCCTCGCTGGACAGAAAGTAACCCACCATGGCGGTGAAATCCGCAGGACGAGCAAGGCGCTTCATGGGGATTGCGCGCTCAAGCGACTGCGCGAGTCTGTCATCGCCACCCTCCTCGAGCGCGTGCAACAAAGGTGTGTCGGTTGGACCTGGGCAGATGGAATTAAAAGTAATGTTGTGCCTGGCATGTTCTCTGGCCAGGGTTTTCATTAAGGCAATCACTCCGCCTTTAGCCGCGGAATAAACTGCTTCACCTGACGACCCGACCCGCCCGGCGTCGGATGCGATACTCACCACCCGCCCCTCACCTGCTTCGACCATTTGCGCGAGGCAAGTGTGCGTAACATTCAAAGGGCCTTTGAGATTGATGCTGATAACTTTTTCCCAGAACTCCGGATCAGTCTGGATAAATGGTCGGGCTCGATCCCAGCCCGCGTTATTAACGAGCCCATAAACCGGCATTTGGGTCACTGCCCGAAAACGCTGCAGCGTCGAGACCACCGCATCGAAATCAGTAATGTCCACCTCGTAGCCGTAACAGGAACCGCCACTCCCGGTAATGCCCGCACAGGTTTCCGCCAGACCAGATGCATCAAGATCAAGAATTCCAATAGTTGCACCGCTGCTTGCCAGGGCTTCGGCGAGCACGCGACCGATCCCGCTCGCGCCTCCCGTAATGACGATCGGTTTCGCCGGTACTGTGATCATTTTTTTCACCTGAATTTGTCCAACACCGGAACAATGTTCGCACACCCGGCGGTCGATAAACCAATACGTCTGCGCAAGTCTATGTTTCTCCTGGAATGGTCAATCCATTGGCAGGTCGATACGTTCACCCTGCGGCAGACTCAGAAGATCAGGAAATTGCTTGCAGGCAGGCATGTTGATCACTATTCTATATAACCAGAATTATCGAACTATTGATTCGAACTGCAAATATTCAACGATAAACGCAGTTCAATAGTGCTTCTTCGGGAGCAATGGAGAAAAAGGATGGAACTTCAAACCGCCGCACAATGCCTCGAAGCACTTGGCAGTCAACATCGGTTAGGTATCTACCGCCTTCTGGTGCAATCCGGGCCAGCCGGGCTGTGTGTCGGAGACATCAAGGAACGTCTGAAAATGGCACCGTCAACTCTTTCCCATCACATCGCCAAACTCACAAATCATGGTCTGATATCCCAGCAGCGTGACTCAAGGAAACTAATCTGTTGCTGCAATTTCGGCAGGATGAATGAGCTGCTCAGTTTTCTCAACGAGAACTGTTGCGGCATCCAGGGTGATTGCTGTGATGAATAAATCCCGATACAGATTCTGCTTTCTCATGGACCCTTACGCGACGCTCAATCTCGCCACCGAGACATCACTGCTTTGTATGCAGGAACTGATGGCGCGAGGTCATCAGATTCACTGGCTGCAGCAGGAAGACGTCGCATTGCGTGGTGCGGTGCTGATGGGATATACCTCCAGGGTGTTGGCCATTACACCGTTAAAGAACGCACCGCCCGCGTACACGCCGCTGGGTGACTTCGACGCGCTGGTCATTCGCAAGGATCCACCGTTCGATGATGTTTATCTGCATCTGACTTACCTGTTGGAGTTTTTACCCAGGAAAACCGTCGCGATCAATTCCCCCGCGGCACTTCGCAATATTAATGAAAAAATCTCCACCCTTAACTGGCCGGCAAATTGTCCGGATACGCTGGTGACCATGAACATCTCACTGCTCGCCGAGTTCGTGCGCACCCATCGGCGAGTCGTGCTGAAACCTCTGGACAATTGCTCCGGCAGGGAAATTATCTTCGCGGACGCCAGTGAACCGAAACTGGAAGCAATGTTAAACAAGTATGTGCGCGGGACCGATTCACCGCGGCTGGTGATGGCGCAGGAATATCTGCCCGGGGTACGGCAGGGTGATAAGCGGGTTTTCCTGGTTGATGGCGAGCCGGTTGGCTGGGTCAATCGCATTCCAGCGCCTGGCAGCGATCTGGCCAATATCCATCAGGGCGCGTCCTGCCATCCTGCCGAACTGACGCCGGAAGAACGAAGCCTGACGAAAGCAGTCGGCAGGATGCTACGCCATCACAATATACTACTTGCCGGGCTGGACTTTATCGACGGCAGACTCACTGAAATCAACGTCACCAGCCCGTCTGCCGTCCGGCAGATCAATGCAGTCACCGGATCAAACCTCCAGGTACTTATCAGTGATGCCATGATCAGGACAGTCGATAACAACAAGCATGGTCAGTCTGACTCGCCCTCAATCCTTCAGGCGACCCGAACCGAAGGATGATCATACAATGAGGGATCAAGACCCCGCCCCATCAGGTCGATAAAATTATCCCGATAGAAGCGTTGCTGATTTTCCGCAGAGATGCCTTCCAGCGCTTCACCGAATCGTTTAAGGGGATTACGACCGCCCTCAACATGTGGGAAATCAGAGGAAAACAGGCAAAGCTCCGGGCCACTGTTATCAATAATCCAGCCAGTTGGTTCATGAGGATAAGGGGTGACTCGAAACTGTCGTCGAAGTATTTCGCTGGGTTTGGCGGACAACCGCTTCAGCCGGTCTTCGCCCTTGGTGAATGCTGCCACGCCCGAATCCAGGAATCGCATTAAACTGGGAACCCAGGAAGCTCCGAGCTCGATCGCGCCAAACATCAATTTAGGGTAGCGATCAAAGACGCCATCGATCACCAGCACTGACAGGGTCTGCCACACGGAAAGTGGGATTGCCATATAGCTGCTCGAGGTAAAATTTTCAGCGCCGCCGTGGAAGTCAAGCACCTGGGGCAGACCGTTCTGATGATAGTCCAGGTTCATTTTTTCTTCGCCGCCCACATGAAACAGTATGGGCAGTCCCGCTTCCTGGGCCATGGCCCAGACTGGTTCAAAACCTATATGCGATGGTGAGTGCCCGGGCGGGCACCGCGACGGAATAATCAATCCCTTGCAACCCAGATCAATCGCCTGTCGGGCAACTTCCGGTGCACGGTCTATATCAACCAGAGGCACGTAACCCGTGGCGAGCAATCTGGGATCGACTGAGCAGAAGTCAACCATCATACGGTTGTGCGCCTGCGCCGCTGCGATCGCCAGCTCATTGGTTTGGCCAGACTCAAGGCCATAATTTGCCAGCGCGTCCGTGGTGAAAACCAACTGACTGGCAAAGCCCAGATAGTCCAGGGTAAGCGGCCTGTCATCCTTGCGGAATGCACCCAGTGCCTGGTGATTCTTGCGCAACAGTACCTGTGATTCGGCACCTGCCCGAAAATCAGGATCATCATGCTGCGCGATCACTCCTTCGACCCAACCAGTTCCGCGACGCCGAACAAAAGGTTCGAATTCCTTCAGGTAACGGCTCTCCATGAATTCAACGATACGTTCGGGCAATTCCATCACATGGGAGTCAGCATCGTGTATCGTGCGGTTCTCTACGTAAGGCATCATCAATCTCCTTTTATTCTACTCCGCAATTTGCGGCGCTTCTGATTTCGAATAAGATCGGGGAAAAAGCGTAACCGGTACGCCAATCCGCTTCTAGTCATCTGCTGCCGGATGTCCTGCGCATCCAAACACGATCCCAATCGTACCTTGCTGACTGGCTCCGGTAAATGGTGCCCCTTCAAGGATAAACCCACGGCCCGTGCTGGCGTTGCCTCACCCGATGCTGGCATCCAAAAGACAAGCCCTGTAGATTGCTTCGTTAGATTGCATCAGAATTCAAGATTCCCGTAACAAAACACGGAGCGAAAAATGGCTGGACCACTCGATGGTATACGGATTATCGATCTCACCACGGTAATTTCGGGTCCATTCGCGACAATGCTACTGGCGGATCAGGGCGCTGACGTCATCAAGGTGGAATCCGTTGACGCACCTGACCATGCACGTGGGGCCGGGTATGGCGACAATCAATTCAGCGCAACCTTTCTCAACAACAACCGAAATAAGCGTGGTATCACGCTGGACCTGAAATCGCCGGAAGGCGTTTCGATTTTGCTCAGTCTCGCAGCGACAGCGGATGTACTGATCCAGAACTTTCGACCGGGTGTCGTTGAACGCCTTGGTGTTGATGAAGAAGCTGTGCGCAAGGTTGCACCCAATATCATTTATACCTCCATTTCGGGATTCGGCGAACAGGGTCCCTGGTCCCATAAGCCAGTTTATGATCCTATCGTTCAGGCCATCAGTGGTCTGGCTACCATCCAGGGCGGATCAGATGAAGCCAGACCAAGACTGGTACGCACGATACTACCGGACAAACTCACCGGCATGACTGCCGCCCAGGCAATCTCCTCGGCACTGCTCGCTCGTGAACGCACCGGCGAAGGCCAACACATCCGGGTTTCCATGCTCGATGCTGTTGTTTCCTTTCTCTGGGCATCAGATATGGGCGGCCAGACGTTTGTCGGCAAAGAGGTAAGCACTCAGCGTGCTGCCACGTTTATTGATTTGATTTACGAAACCGCCACCGACTACATCAGTGTTTCTGCCATGTCCAACAAACAATGGGCGGCTCTCAGCGATGCCGTGGGACACCCGGAATGGAAACAGGACGAACGTTTCAGTAATCCGGCATTGCGCGACCTCAATGCTGATGAGCGGCTCCGGATGACCCAGGAAGCACTGCTCAGTAAACCCGCAGAACAATGGTTACGAATACTCGATGACCATGGTGTACCGTCAGCACCCGTACTAAAACGTAAGGACATGATTAACCACCCGCAAGTGCTGGCCAGCGACCTGATCGTGGAAACCGACCATCCGATTGCCGGAAGATTACGACAGACCCGTCCTGCAGCTCGATTCAGCAAGACCGGGACTGAAATCAGACGAGGTGCTCCGCTGCACGGTGAGCACACCGACGAAATCCTGGCAGAGCTGGGTATCGTTAACCTTGCTGAGCTACGCGAGAAAGGCGTGGTCAGGTAATCCTGAGGAAAATCACCTGTATTAAAGGAAGCTCCTATGTCCCGTTCATTTCTTATCTTAAGTTTTGCACTGCTGACCGCCGCAGCCCACGGTTCCGATTTTGCCGGTCAGGCGCCCGAGCGACTCGCAAGCTACATCAGGATCAACACTCAAAACCCACCGGGCAATGAGCTTAAGGCGGCTGAATTTTTTGCCGGAATTTTCACCGCAGCAGGTATCGGCTATGAGATCGCCGAGTCTGCAACCGGTCGCGGAAATATATGGGCACGATTGCCCGGTGGTGACAAACCTGCGCTGGTGCTCCTCAATCACATGGACGTCGTACCTGCCGATCTCAATTACTGGACCTTTGATCCATACGAAGGTGCAATTCGCGACGGCTATATTTACGGCCGAGGTGCCCTGGATATGAAGGGAACGGGAATCGCCCAGCTTCAGGCTTTCCTGGCACTTCACGAACAGGGTGAAAAACGCAACCGCGATGTCATTTTTGTTGCGACTGCTGATGAGGAAGCCGGGGGTGCATTCGGCGCCGGTTGGCTGGTGGCGAATCGTCCGGATATTTTTGAGGGGGTGGGGTATCTGCTTAACGAAGGTGGAGGTGGTGGCCTGATCGGCGAGGACACGGTTTTTACCGTTGAACTGACCCAAAAGGTACCGCTCTGGTTGCGAGTCACCGCCCATGGCAACCCCGGGCACGGCTCCTCGCCGCAAACGGAAACCGCCGTGACCAGAATCTTAAGAGCCGGTGACAGACTCGTGCGGAGCAAGTTTGAGCCGCGGGTGGTACCCGCCGTGCGCGTGATGTTTGAGGGAATGGCAAGATTCCAGAGCGCGGAGTTAAAGCCGCGATACCAGGACATAACCAACGCCGTTTCCGATCCGGAGTTCATGAACTATTTGCAGCTGACTAACCCCCGGCATCACTCGCTACTGCGCAACACCTGTTCACTCACCAGACTCGAAGGCAGCAACAAAATCAACGTCGTCCCAACCGAAGCATCGATTGAACTCGACTGCAGGCTCTTGCCAGACCAGGACCCGGAACAATTTGTCGAGCAACTTACCACCATTATCAACGACCCCAATGTCGCCGTCACAAAACTCATGGGGTTTTCACCAGCCTCCAGTTCGGCCGACACGCCCTTGTATCGAACAATCGAGGCGGTCTACGCGCGAAACTTTCCGGGCAGTATTGTGCTGCCAGGAGTTACCACGGGATTCACCGACAGCCACTTTTTCCGGGATCTGGGCATTACCAGTTATGGATTTGGAACATTTGTGGTTCCTGCCATCGATGGTCGCGGGGTACATGGCAACAACGAACGGATATCCGTCGATAACATGAAGCGTGGCAGTCAGCTAATGATTGAGCTGCTCAGGGCGTTCACTCTCGACTAGATCCACGCCTGTCCCAGAACGGTTATTCGAGCATCGTTTCCAAAGCCGCGACCTTATCAGCCGCTGCCTTGTGTTCGATCGACATTACCGCTGCGGCAATGGCTTTTACCTCTCCAGATCCACTTTTCGCCAGTTTTTTCAATGCGCTGGCATCACTGGCATCCGGCTTGTGTGCGATTCGGCTGATGATGGCCGCGAGCAGTTTTTCGTCATCGGTACTCTCCGCATCACCGATAATTTCATCAAGGTATGTCTTATCGTCCGCAGACGGAAAGTGGTTCAGGTCGATTACAATCTCCGCCAGGATATTGGTGGCATCGGACGCAGAACATAAATTCGCTGCAAACAGACAGCCCAGGAACACAACAAGGTTTTTCATTTTGTACCCTCAGCAAACGTTAGTATTCAAACACGAGGCGAGTTTAGCGCCTTGTTCGAATTTTACGTAGCATTTGTTGTGGTCTTTCAAGTGAACAAAACTCGCCCTGTTGGCGAAAGGAAGGACGTCTGGGAAAAAAGCAGGGCAGTTACCCGGTAGCACAAATTAAAAGCCCCCACTCCCGAAGGAGTGGCGGCCACCACGCGCAACTTTAATTTTCCGAAGCTTCGATGCTTCAATCACCTGCAAGTCGATACTGGTGAAGGATTGAAAGCATGATATTTGCCGATTGAAATTTGCAGATGTCGCCAGCGTATCAAGCTGTAATGAAGTGTAACCAACCGCAGTTTGGTCTGTCCTTACCCCTGGGTTATACTGCTCCACGGTCCCAATCAAAACACTCATCGGCTAAAGGAGTTCCTCATGGCAGCATTCAATCTAACATCGACGAGTGTTTCCAGAGCGATCTCTGGCCTCTGATCAGAAGGACCTGCTTTCGGCCAATCAGCATGATCGCTGATCGCCGGTAACAATTCTGTCCACCGTGGTTGATGGACTCTTAAACATTCCTGTTTGATCATCCCGAGATATTCTGCCCAAAGCCCTCACTCGTCATCGTGTCCTGAATCAGGGCCCAATCACTGCGAGGAGTAACATTCCATGTCCTTTAGAGACTACGAACCCGTGGATCTGGCTAATGCCGGATTCAAAATCCACCAGCTGGAATCGCTGGAAAAAGACAACATCGAAAACGCGTTTGCAGGTTACGTCGATGAGGTGCTGGGTAAGATCAATGACGGCAAGGAAGCAACCGTCTATTTGTGCCGCGGCGGTGCCAGTACAACAGCACCCTTGTTGGCTGCAAAGGTATTTAAAGCGCGCAATTTCAGAAATTTCAGCAATGACCATAGCTATCGAAATTTTAGCAAGCACAAGGACCGGCGTATGGCCAAGGCAATGCGTGGGCGATCCCGCAAAGGCGAAAAAGCATTCCACCAGGACTGGGTCAAAAGCGAGTGGCAAAATCTGACTCGCCTGCACGAGGCTGGCATCAGAGTGCCCGAGCCGGTAGCACTTTTTCCGGACGGGGTTTTGATGGAGTTCATCGGCAACGACGCTGGCCCGGCACCCCGGCTTGTGAATTGTAAACTCACCAACCAGGCAGCGCACACAACTGCCAGCTTGCTGATGCGCGACATCGAAAAAATGTTATCCATACATATGGTTCACGGCGACTTATCCGCGTACAACATTCTCTATCACAACGATCAGCCGGTCATTATCGATGTGCCGCAGGCCATGGACCTGCGCACGACCCCCGACGCCTGGTCGATCATGCACAGAGATCTTGGTAATTTGGAAAACTGTTTCAGACGACTGGGAACTGATATTTCGTTTATGCAGCTACTCGATAACTATTAGTACCGCCTGATCATGTGCCTTTAAATACAGGTGGGCGTTTCTCGCTGAATGCCGCCCTACCCTCTGCGCCGTCCGCACTGTCGCGTACGTTAAGCAGCTTATCCCGGGCGATGGCTGAGGTTTCCGCCGGACCCCGGGGAACCGTATCGGCGACCAGGTTCTTGATCGTCTGTACAACCAGCGGTGCGCTCCCGGCAAGGATTTCTGCATATTCCAGGGCGGCATTGAGTTGTTCGCCAAGCGGTACTACACGATTCACCATGCCCACGTCGAACGCTCTTTGCGCGCCCAGGTCCTGGCCAAGCAGCATAAATTCCATCGCGATTTTGTGAGGAATTCTCGCCGCACAACCGGCAATCAATCCGCCCGTAAATCCGACCTGGGCTTCAGGATACTTAAACACTGTATTATCCGCAGCAACGACCAGGTCACACATCTGCACAAGAATATAGGCGCCGCCAATACAATATCCCTGTACACACGCGACAATGGGTTTGCTGGTAACCACTCCCACACCCGGGACGCCCTGCCACATTTCCTTCGGAGGATTTGTGATATCGGCACCAACTGAAAAAGCTCGGTCGCCTTGTGCATAAAGAATCGCGCAACATGCAGATGATTGATCATAACGACGAAACGCGCTCCGGAGACCCTGTATAACGTCCTCATTGAGTGCATTCATCTTCTCAGGTCGGTTGATCTTGATCAGCGCAATTTTTTGATTCCGCTCATCGAGCGCATAAGTGACAACGTCGGTCATCGCAGTTCTGCCTGTTCGGGTTGAACGGACAGTCTATGAAGGGGCAACCGCGTCGGTCAACTCCATCTCGAGTAATCGGCTATTCGATGAGAACTGTCGGCGCAGGAACGCCATCTGATCGCCCAGTATCCGACCGCTGTGAGTTAGTGCCAGATACTCGGCATGATTCGGTCGATAAGGTAATGCCATCAACTCCATCCTGCTCTCTTCCAGCAGCAGATTACCCTTCCTGGCATTGCAGCGTTTGCAGGCAGTGACCACGTTGGTCCACGTATCCTCGCCACCACGAGAGATCGGATGAACGTGATCACGACTCAAATGAACTTCCTGGAAGAGGACGCCACAGTACAGGCAAGTATTCTGATCTCGTCGAAACAAGGCACGGTTGGTCAGTGGTGGAGCCTTCGCTCTTTGGTTAAATACCTTGCCCCGACAGGCGATGATGCTGTTCAACACCATCACGGTCTGCTCGCCGGTCAGCCGGCAATGACCGCCGTGGACTTCCATTACTTCTTCACCGTAGGTCCAGCTGACAAGCTCACGGGCATGCAGGCAAACTGCTTCCTGCCAGCTCAGCCATTCAATTGGAAATCCTGCAGTATTAATCCTTAATATTCGGAGGCTCATACGCTGGTCTCACTGCGGCCGCGAGGGCAAACATCGTCGGGCAAAAAAAACCCGATACAAAAGTTCGGGATTTTCCATTCCAACCGGCTCTCGGTGTGTCTCCCATTCGCCCCTGGATGGTATCGTGTCATTGGTTGTGGTCCATCTTGTGATACATGCGCCGGATCAATGCCGGCAACAACCAGACCCTCGGGCGAGGTTTCACGCTAATATTAGCTATGCACCGCGATTAATCAAGCTTTGCAGGGTATTATCCGGCTCAAACATTAATTAAACTTTGCACTGCGAAAGCGAAAGGAAGCCATTACAATACACAATCACCAGCACCAGCAAATCACTTTGAGCAACAAAAAAGACACCGTTTTTTCCCGACAACTACCGGCAATACAAGGTTTTGAGTTCAACGCTCAGGTCGCCGACGTGTTTGAGAACATGATCCATCGGTCTGTTCCAGGATATGACCTGCTGCTGAACATGATCGCTGTACTCAGTCAGAAGTATGCCCTACCAGGGACGCGCTGTTATGACCTGGGTTGTTCGCTCGGCGCATCGACCTTGCAGATTCGGCGTAATGTACCATCCGACTGCGTCGTGGTCGGCGTGGATAGCTCCGCCGCGATGGTTACTCGTTGCCGGCAAAACATGATGCGCGATCACAGCCAGGCAAACGTTGAGATTCTTGAGCAGGATTTGTTGCAAACCGAGATCACCAACGCATCGGTGGTGGTGATGAACTTCACCTTGCAGTTCGTTGCCGACACTGAACGCCAACAAACGCTTTGTCGAATTGCCGAAGGACTCGTTCCGGGTGGTATCCTAATTCTTGCGGAAAAAGTAAAGCTCGAGGACACCGCCGTGAATCAACGAATGATCGAACTGCACCAGGACTTCAAAAAACTTAAAGGCTATAGTGATCTCGAAATCGCGCAAAAAAGAGCATCTCTGGAAGATGTCCTTGTCCCCAACACTATTACTGAACACAGGCAGCGCATGTTTTCAGCCGGATTCGGCACCGTAGAACTGTTCGTGCGGTGCCTCAACTTCGTTGCATTTCTGGCGATCAAGTCATGACAAATTACCTGTCCCGAGACCAGTACAGTGCAGTGCAATCAAGGATCATCGCGGGTGAAGCCACACTTGCCATCGCTCGGGATGTCTCTCGGCAATTTTTCCTTCGAGTGAGCAACGCATCAGTCTCGGCGGTCGCCGATACCAGCGTGGTCTGGCCGAAAACACTCATATGGTCCGGCTATGTGGCTTCACCTGCGCTACTGATAATCTGCGTTTTACTCATTATCCAGACATTCTCCTGGTGGGCCGTAGTCCTTGTACCATTGGCGGGTATTTTCTGGGCGATTCTTACCGGCCTGACCTATGACAAGGGTGGCTGGGTGTGGCCTACGCTGGGCTCGTTTGCAGTTTGTCTGCTGCCCCTGTTTGTGGAGACGGCCTACTCCTTGCCGGTGCTGTCTTTTACGCTGTCTCTCTGGATTCACAGGATGACATTTATCATGGCGCAAAGTTTGATGACCTCCCTTCTGGGCGCTTCGTACGAAGCATTCGATATGCTGGCGGAGCACATCACCCTGGATGACACTGCCGCAGAGACTTAGGAACCGGCCGTGGCAATTGATTTCCAGCGGTTTTTCGATTGCACCAGTGAACTGCACGCGTTTCACGCCGATTTGTCAGCAGCGCTCCACGCAGAATACACAGCCAAACCCCACGGAACAGATTCCCACTGGGATGAAACCCTTGCGCAGTTACCCCGCTTCGATTCCCCGAACTTTAAACTAACTAACTATGATCTGGGCAGTGATCGAATTCGTATCGGTGTGCCGGATGGCGTCGACATAGACAGGGACAGAACAAAACACCTGCTGAGAAACTTCATGCCCTGGCGCAAAGGACCCTGGGAAGTCCTGGGTATTGCAATAGACACTGAATGGCACTCGGACTGGAAATGGCATCGAATCTGTCCGCATATTTCCCCGCTAAACGACAGGCGTGTGCTCGATATCGGCACCGGGAACGGTTACTTTCTGTATCGAATGCTCGCGCTGGGCGCGAGTCTCGCTCTCGGAATCGATCCCACACGTCTGTTTCTCTATCAATTTCAGGCGCTGCAAAATTTGCTCCCGGCAAACAATGCGCACCTGTTGCCACTTCGCAGTGAACACTTGCCGCGGTTTGAGTTGTTCGACACGGTATTCTCGTTAGGCGTGTTATATCACCAGCGGTCTCCGCTGGATCATCTCACTGAGTTACTCAATTTTGCACGTACCGGGGGCGAGCTAGTAATCGAAACGCTGGTGGTCCCCGGAAACGAAGACACCATCCTGGTCCCCCAGGACCGCTATGCAAAAATGGCCAACGTCTGGTTTCTGCCGAGTACAGGCGCACTGCACAACCTTTTACACCGGGCTGGATATGTGAACATCCGCCTCGTGGATGTAAACCAGACTTCAGTAAAAGAGCAAAGGGCAACGGAATGGATGGGGTTTCAGTCTTTGCAGGATTTCCTTGATCCCGCCGACAGTCAACTCACCGTCGAAGGATATCCGGCACCGAGACGCGCCGTATTTATCGCGAATAAAGCCTGATAGAACCGCTAACCGGCGGCGGTTATTCTATGGCGCGCCACCATATCCTCGTAGTATTGCCAGATTTCCACACTTAACACGTCGGCACCCGGCAGGTCTGACTGTTCCACGCAAGTGTGCAGTGCCTCGAGCGCGCGGATTAACTGATCGCGCAGTAAATTGACCTCGGAAAGACTCAGGTTCAATAATTCTCTGTCAACAATTTCTCCGGCTTCATAATATATTGCACCTTTTGTTAACAATAACTTTAGCTGCTCAATATCCTTGCAGCGTCGATCAATTCCGTGTGCGACCTCATCGGCGATCGCGTTCATCAACATACCAATCAGCAAGGCATCAGACTGGCTGTAGGCGCTGGGAAGCTCGGGCACTGTTTGTTGCATCAGCCGCTGCGACAACATCCTGAGCGCGTCATCCGTGTAAGGAATCATTGCGTTATCCCGCTCAGTTGATGACTCGAGTGCGGTGAAAGATAGTCCAGCAGAATCTGGTTTTGTCGATCCGTCATAAGCCAGCCTGCCATGGCGAGTATGGAATCCTTGCTCTGGCCATTTTTGAAATCCTCCGAAGAGGAAATCCAGATCGCGATGCCTTTCACCGCAGCAAAAATCCGCCACCACCTGAAAGCTTGGAGGTTTACTTTGAGACCGCTACTTTTCTCCCACAAGGCAATCGCCTTGTCATGGGTGATCAATCGCCCGGCGTATCCTGGTTCACCCCAGTTCCAGAGCGGATCGAAAGACCATGCGAGATCCTCAAGTGGATCACCCAGATGACACATCTCCCAGTCCAGCACTGCCTTGATGCCCGACGCCGGTTTAAACAAAAAGTTTCCGGTCCGAAAATCACCATGCACAATGGCGAGCTTTGTAGGTGGCGTCGGCATATTTCTGCGCAACCAGCGAACCGCTGCACGCACAATTGGCTGAGGGTGTATCTCATCCGTATCAATAACATGCTCCCAGTAGTCGAGTTCGCGTTCTGCGCAGTGGTTAAGTTCAGGTACTGTCATAAACCGATGGAACCCCAGCGCAATTGGATCCTTGTTCACCAGGCGACCGAGTAACTCATACTTCTGGGACCCAATCTGTTGCTTCTGCTCAGCATTTAGAATCCCCGCATCGGTCTCACAGCCGTTGACAGCCTGCATCACGCTAAAAGGACGTTCAAGCACATGAGGATCGTTTTCCAGAAAAAGTGGTTCTGGCACCGGAATGTCTGTGGCACAAACGGCCTCATAGGCCCGATATTCAAGTTCGCGTTCGGTATCAATCAATGAGGTCGCGGGATCCCGCCTAACGATAACACTACGTGGCTCACCACTGACCTTCAATTCAATGCGATATGTCTCCCGGGACGCACCACCAAAGATTTTTTCCAGATGGATTAGTAAAACAGGTTGCTGCCATTTACCGGCAAGATATTCGGCAATTTTCAGGCCTAATTCTGCGTGGGTTAACACTGATATTCACCATTCGGGCTCATTGCGGACCTCTGGTTAGATTTGAATCACGCCCCCAGGTTCAGGAGATCCTAATCAACTAATTGTCACAATCTAACATGATGCCGGTGAAGCGGATATGTCTCGCATACCCTATATCTCGATTTCACTTACCACATTATCGGCTTTACTGTTTATACTGGGACCAGGCAGCTGCATTGCAGCATACTCTGACTCTTCACAAAGGAGGCTTGTGTGACGGAAGCCAAAACTCTGGGCGAACTGAGAGCATCTGGCTATGTGGTGGTGTCTGTAAGAGAGGAGATGCGTCGAAACCTGATGGCAAGGCTCCGGCTCGAGGAAGACATATTTCCTGGCATCATCGGTTACGCCGACACAGTTATTCCTCAGCTGGAAAATGCAATTCTCTCGGGCCAGGACATTATACTGCTGGGTGAACGAGGACAGGCGAAGTCAAGAATAATTCGCAGCCTGGTATCATTGTTGGATGAATTCATTCCGGTTTTAGCAAACGTCGAAATTCCTGAAAACCCCTTCGCTCCAATGAGCGCAGAGGCACGAAAACTCGTTGCCGAACTTGGCGATGAAACGCCAATCGTGTGGATGCCACGAGCAGAGCGGTACGGAGAGAAACTGGCGACTCCGGACATCACCATCGCTGATCTCATCGGTGAAGTCGATCCAATAAAAATCGCAGAGGGCCGCTATCTGGCAGACGAAGAAGCCCTGCATTTCGGACTCATCCCACACACCAACCGCGGCATTTTTGCGATCAACGAATTACCTGACCTGGCCGAGCGCATTCAGGTCGGACTATTAAATGTTATGGAAGAACGTGATATTCAGATCAGGGGCCACAAGGTCCGTCTCGATCTGGATATCCTCATCGTGGCAACCGCCAATCCCGAGGACTACACCAACCGCGGAAGAATAATCACGCCGCTGAAAGATCGCTACGGCTCACAGATCAGGACCCACTATCCGGAGTCAATACTGGAGGAAATCGCGATCATGGAGCAGGAGCAGCGCCAGCTCGACCTTGGCGAATATCGTGAGATTGTGCCGTCGTTTATGTCCCAGATCATCGCGGAGATTACCCAACAGGCCAGGAAGTCCCCGGATGTTAATCAGCGCTCAGGAGTATCGGTGCGGGCCTCGGTGTCAAATTACGAGGCACTCCTCGCCAACGCCCTGCGACGCTCCATCCGCACTGGTGAACAGGATGTTGTGCCCCGTGTCTCCGATCTGCCGTTTATCGTGCCTTCGCTGCAGGGCAAGATCGAATTCGAGGCCATGGAAGAAGGTCGCGAAGACAAGATTATGGACAAATTGTTTCGGGACGCATTAAAGTCAGTGTGTGATCGCTTCCTGGATATGGATGAAATCGAACCGTTGGCAGCACAGTTCGCTGACGGATTGCATGTCACGACGGGTGAATCAGTACCGTCTGGAGACTACGCGGATATTGTTAAGCGAATAGATGGACTAGAGCAGGTGGTGGACAAACTGGTCAATACAGACAATGTTGCTGTACGCGCATCGGCGACGGAGTTTGTTCTGGAAGGCCTGCACATCAACCAGCTTCTCAACAAGGATCGAATCGGTGGCAGAACGACCTACGGCGGCTGACACCTGATATCCAAACACCCGGGAACTGTTGCAATGGCTAACAGATTTACCTCACTTAATCGCTATTCCAATTGGGATGGCACCCAACTCGGAGACCTGGCGGCGGACGACATACTCTCTGCCATCTCTGAAGACCTGATGGAGTTTGGAGACCTGCAGCAGGCAATGCGCTATCTGATGCAGCGAGGCATGGAAACCAGTGATGGTAACTACATCAAGGGGTTGCGGGATCTGCTACGCCAACTTAAGGAGCAACGTCGCGATCGCCTGGATCGTTTCGATATGAGCAGCGTAATGGATGACATCAAACGCCAGCTCGACGAAATCCTGCAAATGGAAAACCAGACCATCGCCGACTGGATCAGTCAGGACGAGCAAAGCCAGCACTCGAAGAAATTCATGGATGGGCTCATCAAGGACCTGGAAGATTCACTGTCGACTGATCATGCCCCAGACCCGGAAAACACCGACTCTTCAACACATTCACGCCCAGCGTCGGATGCGCCGGATACCTCCACGGACAAATCTTCAGACCGCTTTTCAGATCAGGTCCTTGCCAGCATAGGCGAGCAAAACAAACGCTTTATGGAATCCCTGCCTCCGGATACCGCTGGCCGGGTCAAGGCATTGCAGGATTACGAGTTTCTCAATACCGACGCTCAGAAAGCGTTTCTTAAGCTGATCGAGCAGCTCAGGCAGGGAATGACCCGATCCTTCTTCAGCGACATCGAGAAGATGGTCAATGACATGTCCGCTGGCGATATCGAACGCATGAAGAATATGGTCAGGGATCTGAACGAAATGCTGGTGAAGAAGATTGCCGGTGAGGACCCTGGGTTCGATCAGTTCATGGACAAGTACGGCGATATGTTCGGTGAGACCCCCCCCGGATCACTCGACGAATTGCTGGAGCAGATGCGAGCACAAATGGCGGCCACCCAGTCGTTGCTGAACTCCATGTCACCAGACCAGCAACAGCAGCTTCAGGATTTGATGTCCGGCAAATTTGGTGATCCAGACCTCGAAAGCGAACTGGCCAAGCTCTCAAAAGAACTGGACTTTCTGAACCCTGATGGCAAGCGCTATGACTTCTCCGGAAGTCAGGAAATTGATTTACAGGCTGCCATGGAACTGATGCGGGAAATGGCGGACCTCGACCAGCTGGAACAGCAGATGCAGCGTGCCCAGTATGATGGCAAGGTCGACAACATTGACGCGGATAAACTCGAGCAGTTACTTGGTGACCAGGCCAGGGAAAACCTGGAAGAAATGCAAAAGATGCTGGATATCCTTGAGAAAGCCGGTTACGCGAGAAAAGAAGGTAACAAATGGGAGTTGACTCCCAGGGGCTCGCGTACGCTGGGCCAGAAGGCACTGGGAGAGATTTATCAGCGGCTTAAGAAACAGAGCCTCGGTAATCATGCAGTACCTGAAGAAGGCAGATTTGGAGAACGATTAGAAGAATCGAAACCCTACGAGTTCGGTGACCCGTTTCACCTGCATATGCCTCGCACCATCCGGAACGCCCTCGACCGGGAAGGTCCCGGCGCACCAGTCAACCTTACGACTGATGACTTCGAAATTTATCGTAGTGAACTCATTACCCAGACCGCCACAGTATTGATGGTAGACCTTTCCTGGTCCATGGCACTACGCGGCTCCTTTCAGTCGGCCAAGAAAGTCGCTATGGCGCTCCACAACCTGATCAGTAGTGCGTACCCGAGAGACAGTCTTTATGTCCTGGGTTTCTCTGCCATTGCCAAGGAAATAAAAGCCCACGACCTTCCCTACCTGCAATATGATGATTACCTGCTGGGTACAAATATGCAGCATGCACTGATTCTCGCGGAGAAAATGCTCACCAGGCATGTGCAGGGGACGCGGCAAATCATCATGATCACCGATGGCGAACCGACTGCCCATCTGGAAAATGGTCGCCCGATTTTCGCCTATCCGCCGACACCCACCACAATCAATAAAACCCTCAAGGCCATCCGCAGTTGTACGGCACGCAACATTACCATTAACACATTCATGTTAGACCAGAGCTATTATCTCAAGGCATTCGTCGACCAGATGACACGAATCAACGGTGGCAGGGTGTTTTACACCGAGCCGCAGAACCTGGGTGAATATATTCTTGTCGATTACGTTCAAAACAAGAAAAAACGCCTCGGCCGCAAATAGGGATCTCAGCCCTCCCGGTTTCTTTTTTCCCGGCGCAGAACCATTGCTTGTAAATAGCGAACTGAATCTCACTCGATAAAAGTATCAAGGGCAGGTTCGGGAAAAAACTGCCTATTTTCAGCTGTTTTCCACTTTTTACGCACTTTTTTACAATCCTGATTTTTAGATATTTCCATATATATCAATAGGTTGTATCCCTCCGCAATATATATCTCACTTTTTTTCACTTTTTTATTGAGGTATTTTTAATCTCATACGTTACAATGCGCGGCGGGTAAATAGCTTCATCCTCGTTGCTATCTTGCGCCAACTACAATTGGCCCACCCAGGGGCAGGTTTCCACAAGAAACCTGAATTCTTCACACATAGTGGGGGTTTTATGACTACAAAAAGCCAAATGGCAAGCGCCTTTGCGGCGGTCGCATTAGTTTCAGCGGGATTTAACTCGCTACCTGCATACGCCGAAGACGGCGTAATCGAAGAAGTGGTTGTCACGGGTTCACGCATTAAGCGTAGTGACGCTGCTAGTATCAGTCCTATTTCGGTGCTTTCAGAACAGGACCT
>JAJFKA010000018.1 GCA_021773555.1 Gammaproteobacteria bacterium | reverse complement strand
CAATGATTCTGCTCGGTTGATGCTGGGCCTGGACAAAACCCCTGCACCGGGTCGACGAATACAGCAACTTGATGATTATCCGGTGCTGAAAGCATTGCTGGACCGCTGCCTTGGGGAATCCGAGGCGGCTGAAGATATGCTCTCCATTGCTGAGCAGATGCTGAAAGTTTCCGTTGTCCCTTTGTATGGCGAGCATAACAAGTTGGTGATCGGCGCCATCATCGTGATGCAGGACTTCACTGAACGGATGCGCTATGAGGAAATGCGCCGGGACTTTGTTGCCAACGCATCACATGAGTTGAAAACCCCAATCGCGGCTATTCGCGGTTTTGTTGAAACGATACTTGATGATCCGGATATGCCACCCACTACGCTTTCCCAGTTTCTTACGCGCACCCGGAAGCAAGTTGAAAGGCTCAACAATATTGTTCAGGATCTGATCGACCTGTCGCGGTTTGATTCAGGTGGCGGTGGAACTTTAGTGAAGCAACCAGTGGAGCTCAATGCGCTGATACAGGCGTCTTTTGAAGATAAAGCGGATGATGCTGTGCGAGCTCGGATTGTGTTTTCAAAGCGGCTCAATGCCCGCCCGGTTTATGTGTCCGGGGACGTGGATGGCTTGCGCCAGATGATTTCCAATCTGCTGGATAATGCAATCAAGTACTCCGAAGCTGACGGGCGTGTTGAAATCTCGCTGGAACTTGATCAGGATACGGGGGGGGCACTGATCCGCGTCACCGACAGTGGTATGGGAATCCCGCGCGAGGACCAGCAGCGTATATTCGAAAGATTTTATCGGGTTGATCGTGCCCGTTCGCGGGACGCCGGTGGTACCGGCCTCGGGCTCTCCATTGTTAAGCACATCTGTCAGGCCCATGACGGCACGGTAGAACTCACCAGCCGCATCGATCACGGTTCGACGTTTACGGTGACATTGCCAACATTGCCTGAGCATCGATAGCGGCAGCCGCCAACCTGTTTGAGAAAGATTCCAGGGCTTGCATGATCGCCGTCAAAGACGCTTGATTATTTCCCGGGCCGCATTGTGTCCTGGGATACCGCTGACTCCACCACCAGGGTGGGTACCGGCACCGCAGAGGTAGAGGTTTTTGATTTCAGTTTGATATTGGCCGGCTCCTAACATTGGCCGTGCTGAAAACAGCTGGTCCAGACTTAGCCGGCCATGGAATATGTCGCCGCCGATCAGTCCAAATTTGGTTTCCAGGTCCCAGGGTGAGTGTATCTGGGAGGCGATGACACTGGCTTTGAAGTTGGGCGCGAAACCCGTCACGGTTTCAATGATGCTCTGCGCGGCTTGCAGCCGGTGCTCGTCCCAATCCGATTTGAGTGAAGGATCGAATTGCTGACAAAACAGGCTCGCGACATGTTTTCCTGGTGGAGCCAGACTATCATCGATAATGCTCGGTATGAGCATTTCAACAATGGGCTGCCGGGACCAGCCATGTTTTCGCGCGTCGCTATAAGCTTCGTCCATATAATCAAGGTCAGGTGCCATGATGATCCCGGCTTCGAGGTATCCCTCGACGTGTCGATGGGTAAACTGAGGCAATTCGCTAAGCGCCACATTCATCCTGAAAGTGCCACTTTCATTTTTATATCGATCAAAATGTTCCAGGGTCTGAGTGCTAATACTGGCAGCATCGAGCATATTGAGATAAAGCATTTTGGGATTTACATTGGCGACCACCAGGTCAAACTTCAGATTAGTGCCATCGATTAGTGTAATTCCCGTCGCGCGACCAGCCTGCACATCAACGTTTGCGACCGCCTGGCTCGTCGCAATCTTTACACCGCGTCTTTGGGCCTCAATTCCTATTGCTTCGGTGATTGAACCCATCCCACCGATTGCATGACCCCAGAGCCCGGACTTGCCATTTATTTCCCCAACCACATGATGCAGCAACACATAAGCTGAGCCTGGAGTGTACGGGCTTGCATAGTGGCCAACGATTGAATCGAAACCGAGCAGCGCCTTAACTGCCTCAGATTCGAATTCGTCATCAAGGAGTTCACCGGCAGAGACTGAAAAAAGTTTTAGCAGAAATCGCCGCTGGGCCCCGTCAAGCCGGCCAAAGTTACGGCTGAGTTTCATGAGCGGCATAAGGTCCGCGAAGCCACTATCCTCAAGTCGAGGCGGGGTCATCAACATCAGATCCTTGATGACCGGGACGACACCTTGCAACCGGGCCTGATAGGTTTTCATTGCCTGCACATCTTTTCCAGAGTGGCGAGCAATCTCAGCCATAAACTGCGCTTCATCGGGATAGGAAACCAGGCTGTTGCCGTCGGCGAGTGGCAGAAAATTATTGATGCGTCGCGCAACGATCTTGAGACCATGTGTTGCCAGATTCAGGTCAGCGATGACGCGCGGATGCAAAAGGCTGACAGTGTATGACGCGACTGAGTTACGATATCCCGGGTGGAATTCCTCGGTGACCGCTGCTCCCCCGATGATGTCTCGACGTTCCAGAACTGTGACCTTGTGACCGGCTCCGGCCAGATAACAGGCGCAAACGAGGCCGTTGTGGCCGCCCCCGATAATCCCAATATTTTTTGCCATGACTGTTTTTTTGACCTAACGATGCAGTTAGTGTATCTTACCGCGCGCTGTTCCCCTAGCCAGAAGCGCTGTGGAATGCATCTCACACCAGTTGGTGATCACAGTTTCCCGGCCAGGATGAATCATCATTCACGAAGCGCAGCGAAAACAGTTTTAATCCAACGAGCACCTATCGAATTCAGCGCCATGGGATTCCAGAGCGACATCTTCAATGATCGAGACTGAAGCCACAAAATCGATTGACGCAGATCCCGGTTCCGCGGTGCCGGAGAAGCTACAGCTTGGTATATGGGAACTGGCATGGCCAGCAATTCTCAGCAACCTGATGTTCTCCGTGATTGGAATCATCAGCATCAAAATTGTTGGTTCACTTGGGGCTGAGGCAGTTGCTGCAGTCACCACTGGTCACAGGATATTTTTCGGGCTACAGGCGATCCTCATGGCAATTTCGGCGGGTACAACGGCTATGGTTGCCCGGGCCTGGGGAGCAAAGGACTATGTTGAGGCAGCTCGAATTACCAGTGTATCCTTATGGATTGGCAATATCGTCGCTCTGCTCCTCATGCTTCCTTGCATCTTCTTCGCGGAAGAGGTCGCCGGGATATTTGGGCTGGATGAAAAAACCACCCAGCAGGCTGCCGAATTTATTCGCTGGCTCAGTATTTTTAATCTGGTTTTTGCAATCAATATGGTTATCGGCGCCGCGCTGCGAGCAGCAGGTGATACAAAAACCCCGCTGTGGATTGGCGTAATCACAAACATCGTCAATGTTGTGCTCGTCTACGTACTGGTATTTGGGCTGGCAGGTATGCCGAAAATGGGGGTTAGCGGTGCCGCGGTAGCCAATGGATTGTCCTTTACGGTCGGCGCGGTGATTCTGTTGTATCTCTGGTATGCGGGTAAGCTTCGCGTCGCCGTGGGTGGTCCGGGTTCAATCACCTCAAAGCGTGTTCGCCAGCTTGTACACATTGGATATCCCGCTGGCATCGAACAGTTTGTTTTCCAGGGTGGCTTCGTCGCATTTCTCTGGCTTGTGGGCTATTACGGAACCGCGGCATTTGCCGCTTATGGGATTGGCGTGCAGATTCTTTCCATTTCGTTTGTGGTCGGTTTCGGTTTTTCCATAGCCGGTGCCACGCTTGTTGGCCAGCATCTTGGCGCCAAAGACCCGGAAGGGGCTGTGACGCAGGGATGGCGTGCAACCTGGTTTGCGATCGCCAGCATGGTAGTTCTCAGTATTGTTATCGCGTTTTTCGCCAGAGATATCGCGTGGTTCCTCATTCAGGATGAAGAGGTTGTTGCCCATACAGTGACATTTATTTACATCATGTCGCTCGCCCAACCTTTGATGGCAATCGAATTCACGCTGGGAGGCTGTTTACGAGGCGCTGGTGACACGCGGTTTCCGCTTATTACGACGATGGTTGGCCTGATCGGGGTGCGGGTTGGGCTGGCCGCCTTGTTTGCTTATCTGGGCTTGAGCGTGGACTGGATATTTGGTGCGTTAATTGGTGATTATATTGTTAAGGCCATTATGATCATCGTCAGGTTTCGTTCGGGCAAATGGAAACAGATTTTCAGCGAATCAGAAGGAAGGTTCTCCAGTGCATGATCACCCTTGTTCTAAAGGCACACTCACTTTACTTGCGACTCTGGCTGATGCAGGTCAGATTGCTTACAAAAGGGTAGTGCCTGAGGCACCGATATTCGAATTGACAGGCGTATTTTGTCCATCCGGTGGTGCTCGTGGTATGGGTTGAATCATCACCTTCAATAGATTGTTAGGTGAAGTGCAATGCTGATAGAGACATTCTCTAGAGGTAATAGTTAAGTAATGTTGTGCGTAGTTAGTAAACCGTCCTCGATCTACCATCGACATAATCACTAAATCCAGTCTGAGCACCTGGCATGCAGTCAGGTAATCACTCTCAATTGGCATCCCTTTAGTTATAATGCCAGCACTTGCATCAGGAATAAAAAACCGGTGACGCGAGACACCACGCAGCATGCACTCGAACAGTTAAGTTTTGGCCTCGGCTTGCTCGGCTTGTGCTGTGGTTTTCTATTGAGTTACGGCGTACTTGGAGGTGATGCCGAAGGACGGGTAAACCTGCTATTTGTGCTACTCTTGTTCGCGTTCGTTCCGGTCGCAGGTCTGTTAATGAGTCTGTTGCTTCTGGTACGAGGCGGCGGTAAGGGCTTCGCGGGCTGGCTTCTGGATTTGCCCTTGTGGCCAAAGCATCTGACAATGACTCTGCCCCGATTAACCAGTTTCCACGGCAAACAATTGTGGTTTTTCTATCAAACCCAGATTCTCAGCCTGAGTTTTGGTATCGGTTGTATTCTTTCGTATCTACTCCTGTTGCTGGGTAGTGATATCAGTTTCGTTTGGCGTAGCACCTTGCTTGAACCAGAAGACTTGCTGCCAACGCTGCAACTCATTGGTTTGCCCTGGTCATTCTGGCAGGAGGCACAGACCTCATTGGCCTTGATAGAACAAACTCGAGATTATCGTCTTGACCCACAAGGCGCCGGTGCTCCCCTCGTCGGTCTGTGGTGGAAATACATATTGGCTGCTCAAATTGTCTACAATCTGCTGCCCCGGTCTATGATGCTGCTTTTGGCCCGCCGGCAGTACCTGAAACGACTACGAGTGAATGATGCGCAAGTTAAGTATACAGAGAGGAATCAACATTCTGGGACCTTCCTGGAACACGGCGTATTAGCGAACCTCGTTACCTCGGTTGATCTTCCCTATACGCTGCTGGATTGGGCTGGTGCACCGAACAATTGTGTTGAGCAGATTGAACAAGTGTTTGGTGAAATGACCGCCATTCATCAGATTAGCGCAGTGCCCCAACAATTCGAGGAGAATCCGGCGAAGAGCCAATCTCAGGTTGTGTTGGTCAAGAGCTGGGAACCACCACTGGCCGAATTGGCGGACCGGTTGAGCAGCATCGCTTCAAATTCTGACAAATTGATTCTCCCAGTCGACTGGAATGAACAAGGAATTCGACAACCGACCCTTGCTCACCTGGAAGAATGGCGACGTTTCACGGCCACCCTGCCTGGATGGCAAGTACTTGGGCTCAAGGATTCCATATGACACCTGTATTTGCCGTTGTAGGTCATCCAAATAAAGGGAAATCGTCGATTGTCAGTACCATCGCCCAGAACGACAGTATCGTGACATCTCCGCAAAGTGGCACAACACGACAAGTGCAGCGTTACGATATTCTGATTGGGCAGGCACGTTATACCCTGATTGATACCCCTGGATTTCAACGCCCTTCCCGAGCCCTGGCGTGGTTGCAAGACCATGCGGTATCAGCGGACAAACGTCGGGATGCCGTGCAGCAATTCATCAATGATGACCATTGCCAGAAAGAATTCCCGGAAGAAGTCATGTTATTAAAACCGATCATAGATGGTGCGGCAATTCTCTATGTCGTAGATGGTTCCCGTCCTTATGGTGCCGAATATGAGGCAGAAATGGAAATTTTACGCTGGACCGGACAGGCCAGCATGGCACTAATCAACCCGATCGAAAACGAAGACCATGTGCACGATTGGGAACAAGCGTTGAGTCAATATTTTAAGATCGTGCGCGTGTTTAATGCTATGCAGGCGGACTTTGAAAAAGTCGTTGCCATGCTCGATGCATTTTCACATATCCGTGAAGAATGGCACGGGGTACTCGCGGACATAGTCGTTGAGTATCGCAAATTCCGCGCCAACCAATTAACAGAGTCCTCTCTGTTGCTGGAAGAACTACTGACCCAGCTTTGCACCTACCGGGTATCACAGAAGGTAATGACCAAACACCAGGCCGATAGCCTTAAAGATATACTGCAGAAAAAGTATTTTGCTGACGTGCGACGCATAGAACGACAACACCATGAATCACTGAAAAGCCTGTATCGATATCATCATCTCGAAAGTACGATTGACGAATTACCGCTCGAAGACAATCTGTTCGACACGCAAAAATGGATCATGTGGGGATTGGACCGCCGTCAATTGACTGTCGCCGCAACCCTCGCTGGCGCAGCGGCGGGGGCCGCTGTGGATATTGCGGTTGCAGGCAGCAGCCTGATGCTGGGGGCCCTGGGCGGTGGATTGCTTGGCGCCGGTAGTGCATGGTTTAGCGCCGACAGTATCGCTATGTTCAAGATTAAAGGCTTGCCGCTTGGCGGCTATGAAGCTTATCAAGGTCCCATCCAGAATCGGAACTTCCCCTATGTTGTTCTCGGTCGTTATTTGTATCTTGCTGACGCACTGCGCAATCGTACACATGCACACCGGGAGAATTTGCAGATTCAGGAGGGTGATCTATCGGCGCACATTAGTAAGCTCAACAGTTCACTACAGGCCAACTTGCATCGGGCACTGGGTCGGTTGAGGCAACAAAAGCCAACCGAAGATTTGCAACAAAGCTTGCATGCGCTCTTGCAGGGATGATTCAAAACGCACCGCACACCCACTTCGATAGGACCCAACTGGCTGCTCGAGGCATACCGGCGATAAGCATGAGCGCCCCTCCATAAAAATGTTTCCAATAGTAGTTTGTGATTGGCTAGACAGACAAGGGTTGACAAGTTTGGACTGTTGAGTAAGATACCGCGCCTGAAACAAATACGACACAGAAATCGATCTATGTATAAAGCAACAATCAAATCATTAATGACCGGGCTTAACCCCGCGGCGACCTGTCGCGTGCTATCCCGTGTCCGAATTGTGGATGCAACCATGCCGTAAGGAACCGATTGATTTGGAAAACCCCCCGGTGTGCAGCACCTGGGGGTTTTTTTTGCCCGACGTTTAGCGTCCGGTTGTGGTGAGGTGAGTGATGGAACGCAAGTTAAAGAGAAATATACCGGTACTTTACCTGTTCAGTTTTTTTTGGCTGTCGATGGTGATTATTCCTGTCATCGTCCCGTTTTTTGAATCGCGGGGACTTAGTCTTGCCCAGGTGTTTTACCTCCAGGCGATATTTGCGCTGTTTGTTGTGCTGTTCGAGGTTCCCTCAGGTTACCTTGCAGATGTTTGCGGACGAAAGAAAACGCTTGTCGCGGGTAGCATCTTTCATGGACTGGGTTTCAGCTGGTTGTGTGTAGCCGATGGTTTTGCTGAATTGGTGCTGTTTGAAATGCTGGTTGGACTCGGCATGAGTCTGCTTTCAGGGGCAGATCTGTCCCTGCTTTATGATTCTCAGCAGGTCCTTGGGCAGGGTCCGGAGGAGAAAACCCGGGGTATCGCCAATCTGAGGTTCGTTAAGAGTATCGCTGAAGGAGTTTCCGCGCTGCTGGGTGGTTTCCTGGTGATTTATTCTTTTGATTTTGTGGTTATCGCGAACGCTGTTTTCGCCTGGTGTCCGCTGATTCTCACTCTCGGGTTAACCGAAGCACCGTTTACGAGAATGGAGCCAGCTAAGCCAGTACACAATCTGAGTCGCGTCATCAGGCATCTTTTTGTCAATGACCGTCTGTTGCGATTAATCTGTATGAATATAACGTTCTTCAGTCTGGCGACGTTTTATGTTGTCTGGATGCTGCAACCTTACTGGCTCGACCAGGGCGTACCGCTAGCAGCATTCGGACTGCTTTGGGCAGCGCAAAGTTTTCTGTTCGCATTTGCCAGTAAGGTTTGCCCGGTGATGGAGCGCCGTTTTGGCGCAAGACCTGTTCTTGTGCTCATGGCTATCCTGCCAATTGCCGGGTACTTTGGTATGTCAATCTGGGGAGGCGCTCTGGGTATTGTTATGAGCTTTTCGTTTTTTATAAGCCGGGGACTTAACCAGGTGATTCTGACAGATGCCTTGAACACCAGGGTGCCAAGCGAGTTTCGCGCAACCGCAAACTCAATGACCTCCTTCATGTTCCGGGGCGTTTACATCGTCACGGGTCCGCTGATTGGCTTGCTGATAGATTGGTACGGCATGCAGGTCACCCTGGTCGTACTGGGGCTGGTTTGCACGTTGTTGTTTTCGTTTGTGCTGTTACCGTTACTCGGTGCAGTGGATCAGGCAGAGAGGCGAGCCTGTTCCGCCGGGTCATCCGTTGCAAACGAACCGTAAGTGCGATTGATCGATTGGTCGATGACGCAGGACCTGAACGAATCTGCACGACGCCTCATCGTGCAGGTTCTCAAGTCGAGTTGCAGACGGCTTCAAGTCTGTGACCATCGTGGTCGACGACAAATGCAGCATAGTAATGGTCACCATAGTGAGGGCGGGTCCCGGGAGCGCCTTCGTCTTTTGCCCCCATAAGTATGGCGGTTGAATGAAAAGCATCGACCGCGTCCCGATCCGGAGCTGAAAATGCTAGATGAAAACGACTGTTGGGTGGATTGAGCTGCGTTTGCAGTTTAATCGCGAATTTGTCTTTATCCTGTTCCAGACCATATCCGGCAAATCCCGGACCATCGCTGACCCGCCAGTATCCAAGCCTCGACAATACCTTGTCATAAAATGTGGTAGACCGCAGCATATCGGACACTGGTAGTGAAATATGATGCAGCATAATCAGATCCTCAGGAAACTCACCTGCGTGAGCGCAGTATTGAATTCTGCCTGAGCGTGGGATTTTCCCTGCCGGTGCCAGTCATCACTCATAAATATTTCCTGCTAACTTAAAGCGCAGTCAATATCATTGGTTTACCCTGGGTGATCACCATCGTATGCTCATACTGGGCTGAAAAATTACCGGCGCCGGTACTGAGCGTCCAGCCGTCCGCCTGGGTGGTTGTCTGTTCGCATCCGGTGGACAGGAACGGTTCAATGGTGATGACCTGACCTTCCTGCAGTACCCTGCGATCGGTTTTGTCATAGAAGTTAGGGATGAAGTGGGGTTCCTCATGCAGGCTTCTGCCAATTCCGTGGCTGCCTAAATCTCTGATGGTAACGAATCCGCTTTTCTTCGCTGATTTTGTTATGGCGGCGCCTATCTGATTCACCCTGGCACCGGCACGCGCAACCTGCATGGCACTGCGCAGCGCTTTACGGGTTGCCTGGCAGAGATATTGGAGCTTCGGGTCAACCGGGGGAACGAGAAAAGTACCGCCAGTATCACCAAAGTACCCATCGAGCTCGGCCGAAACATCAATGTTTACCACATCCCCGGCTTCGATCAGTCTCTCGGACGGTATCCCGTGCGCCGCTTCTTCATTGATACTGATGCAGGTATAGCCGGGAAAGTCGTACATCACCATGGGGGCAGATCGAGCGCCGTATTTGTCGAGGTTTTCTGCGCCAATTTTGTCGAGTTCCAGGGTGGACATGCCAATCTGCATCTGACGTTTCATCAACATGAGGGTTTCAAAGACAATCCTGCCGATTACTTTCATCCTGCCCAATTCATCTTCATTTTCGATCGTCATGGTAGTCTTCCGGGTAGTGCGAGTTGATATTCTAACATTGCCGGGGGAGGGTTGGTTAAGCCGCGCGTAGTGGTTTGCTGCCCAGTCATTCTCAGTTAGTATAACTCGCAGGATAATGAGACGACGGAAAAATCATGGACTCAGGCTTTCAAAAAATCGAAATTCGCGACTTTCCCGTGCACCGAAATACGAATCGGAAGCGCCTCCGGCAGGGGGGCAGACTTGCCTTGATTACCCTCGTACTGGCAATACTCGGGGGTTGTTTGTCCTTACCAGTCAACAAAACCAATCAACTCCTTGGTACCTGGCGCTCCGAAGTCGGCGGTTTCCCGGTGGTGGTTGCATACAGCGAAACGACGGTCAGGGTTGCGGGATACAATGAGCTTCCCTACCAGTTTGAGCACGATAGTCTGGTGATCGCGGGTGATGTCACCCAGACCCGAATTGTGAGCTTTCCATCTGCGGATGAAATGGTACACACGGATCCGCTCACTGGTACTGAGCAGCGGTTTTCCCGCATTCCATAGGCCACCTGCACGGTACTTCTATCTGTATATAAATACAGTGTAGAATCTGTACATGCTCGACCAACCTGACGCCCCGCCGGAAGTTCTGCCTGAAGGTTATTACCTGGAGAACTTTCACTACCTTCTGAATTTTGTTGCAACCCGCTACGAGACTATTCTCGAGCGGGCCGAACGACAGTACGCAAGTGACTTCCGGGACCTGCCATCGACCGCCCAAATGCTCTACGTTCGTTTGATTCAACGCAAAGGTCCGCTGTTTCGACTGGATAAACTGGTGTATGCAGAGGTGCCGGATGTTAAGGCGACGATCGCGTGTTTGTCAGCGTCCGGCTTTGTGGATCGTGCCCTGGACGCAGGCATCGCGGAAAAACTGCGGTTGCTCACGCGAACTGAACTATTGTTACTGCCACTGGCGGCGTCGATCCCGCGCGGCTTAAAAAAAGCAGAAATCATTGATCAACTCGAACTCCTGGCACCGCCTGGGTTTGAACTTGACTATGATATTGTTCAGCCTCTGCACCGCGATCATTTACAGGTCTACAAGCTGTTGTTTTTTGGCAACTTGCAGCAGGACTTTACCGAGTTTGTACTCAACGATCTCGGCGTGACACCCTTTGAAAGCTATCCTCTCAATCCTGAGGCAGCATACTTCGACGAACGCTGGCTGGTGAACGAAACGCTAAAGCTGTATGCACTGAATGAACAGTGTCATCAGATCGTCGCTGACAGCGTACCCGAGCAAATGAAACTCTTTACGTCACAGATACCCGTTCGCTACGATAACGACAGGCTCGCCCGCAGGTTCGATCGGATAGTTAATCGACTCGCTCGCCAATTTGAGCGACTGGAAGATATGGATCAGGCTTTGTTGCTCTACAATCTGACCGAAAATTCCCCGTCTCGCGAACGTCGCGCTCGAATCCTGTCTAAACAAAATCGAACTCAGGATTGCGAAGCACTTTGCATGGAGATCCTCGGCAACCCTCGCGATGATCATGAGCAGGAGTTCGCACAAACTTTCCTGCATCGTCTGCATAAAACTAATCGTCGTGGCGCCGCTTTGTCTCCTAAATTCAGCCCTGTGGTGACCCAGATCGGGGTAACACCAGAGCCGGACAAACGCATTGAAGAAGTTGCCTGCAGGTGGTTTCGCGATCACGGATGCGATGCAGTTTATGTGGAAAACAGCTTGCTCCCGGGTCTGTTTGGGCTCGCTTTCTGGGACATTATTTTTATGCCGGTCAAGAGTGCGTTTTTTAATCCTTTTCAACGGGGTCCGGCGGATCTGTTTACGTCGGAATTTCGCGAAAATCGAGCAAACGAAATTGCACAGCGTATGCTGGCACTGCGGAAACCAGGCTACCTGCAGTCGATCGTGTTCCGGCACTTTTCAGAGAAATACCTGAAAGCCAATCACTTCGTAAACTGGAACGCTCTGAATGAGTCACTGCTCGCCAGGTACCTGGATGAGGTTGCCCTGGAACCGCTGCTCTCAGTGTTTCAGCGATTGCTGGCCGATCCGAGAAATAATAGAAGCGGCTTCCCGGATCTCGTGGTGTTCAAACCGGATGAGTGTGTGCTTGTGGAAGTCAAAGGACCCGGGGACCGGTTACAGCAAAATCAACTGAGGTGGTTACGCTACTTCGAAACTGTGGGCATCGCTTCGGAAGTCGCGCATTTACATTTTGTCCAGTGAAGGTTTGCAGGTATCTGTCGGCAGCCTCGCGCAGGTCTGGCAGGAAGGTGATATAAATTTCCGGTTCACCGGACGCAGTAGTGCACTGGAAGGTATTCGCGGTCACCAGTCTGTGCAGAAATCCCGTGGAGAAAGCTACCAGAGCGAACTGTCAGTTGCCTTAAACGTGGAGCGCAACGGCTTTGCGTTTCGCGTTCAGGGCAGAGTGGATGGCTACAATCCGGAACTGGACCCCGTTCTGGTCGAAGAAATAAAAACCCTGCGAGTTCAGGTTGAATCTCTGCCGTACGCCGTCGGGGTGTTGCACAGGGCGCAGTTACGCATTTATGGCCATCTGCTAGCCCAATCCAGCGGGCTGGAGAACGTCCAATTGCGTTTATGCTATTTTAATCTCGACGACCGGCAGGAAACCTGGGTTGACGAGATTCTCAGTGCAGCCGATCTGGAGTCTTTTTTTGAAGCGACACTTGAACGATTCAGCAATGTCCTGAAGCTCCGCCAGGCGTGGCGCCTCATTCGGGATCAAAGTATTCAATCCCTTGGATTTCCGTACTCCTCTTATCGACCGGGGCAAAGAGAGATGGCGGTGGCTGCTTTCCGTTCTCTGAGCCAGTCCCGGCAGGTAGTACTCCAGGCCCCGACCGGGATTGGGAAGACTATGGCGACCATTTTCCCGGCCGTGAAAACGCTACCGTCAATGGGTTATGACACACTGTTCTATTTATCAGCGAAGACCTCGGGTCAGCAGATGGCAGAAAAAACCGTTGCTGAACTACTAGGGACAGGTTATCGGATCAGGGCTGTAACGATTACTGCCAAAGAAAAAATCTGCTTCAACAAGGGCTCACCCTGTGACCCTGAGCACTGTGAATTTGCCCGCGGGTACTATGATCGATTAGCGGCTGGAATCGAGGCCGCAACGCAGGCCTTTGATGATCTCAACAGGAGGAATATTGAAGCTGTCGCCCAGAAGCATCAGCTTTGCCCTTTCGAACTGTCACTGGATCTATCTCAGAGTGCAGACATTGTTATATGTGATTACAACTATGTCTTTGATCCAGCCGTCTACCTGCGCCGCTTTTTTGAAGATCCAGGCGGTAAATACGCCATGCTGGTTGACGAAGCACACAACCTGGTTGATCGCGGCCGGGACATGTTTTCAGCGGAACTGACTAAAAGCCGTTTCCTTTCGTTGCGGCGAAAACTTAAATTAATTTCACCACCGGTCGCGCGAAGCCTGGCGCGAGTCAATTCAGAGTTTCTTGCGCTGCGGAAATCGAACCAGGTTAATCTGGACGAGGATGGTTACGCGCTCCCTGGTAATCAGATTACCAGGCTGGAAAATCGACTCCGTACATTCGTTGAGTCGGCAGAACTTTTGTTGCGGGAAAATCAGCACCCGCTTTTTCAGGATGATCTTCTCACCCTCTATTTTGATTGCCTGCGATTTCTCAGAACGGCTGAGCAGCTTGATGAAAACTACGCGGTGATACTGACGTCTTCCAGAAAAGAATTGTTACTCAAGCTGTTTTGCATCAATCCCGCAACGCGTCTGCGTGAAGGATTCGAAAAAATGGCTGCAAGTATCTGTTTTTCCGCAACGATGAAACCCCAGGATTATTTCCAGAATTTGATAGGTCTGGCGGGGGACGCAGACTGGTTCCAACTTCACTCTCCTTTCGATCCTGCGAACCTGGGCGTCTTCGTGACTTCCTATATCGGCACGGGGTATCGCGACCGCGAAGGGTCGTTGACGGATCTTGTCAGAATCATCAAGCAGGTCGCTGATGCGAGGAACGGTAACTACCTGGTGTTCTTTCCGTCTTATGCTTATCTTGAAACTGCCTTTGAACATTTTCAGAAGAATTTCCCGGGTCGAGAAACGATTGTACAAAGCCGGGTCATGTCCGAGCAGGATCGGCACGATTTTCTTAACAGATTTGTTGCAGATGGTGAATTGATTGGGTTTGCGGTCATGGGCGGGATCTTTGGCGAAGCAGTTGATCTGAAGGGCACAAGACTCGTCGGCGTTGTCGTGGTCGGTGTCGGATTGCCCCAAATCGGTATTGAACGTGACCTGATTCGCTCGCACTGGGAAGAAAATCGCAGGGGATTTGAATTTGCCTATCAGTATCCCGGTATGAATCGCGTGCTACAGACGGCAGGTAGAGTCATTCGCGATACGACGGACAAGGGCGTGATTTGCCTGGTCGATCGCAGATTCGCAGAGTCGCGTTACCAGAGACTTTTTCCAGGAGAATGGCAGGTGCAGCAGGCAGGATCAGAGTCGATGCTTGCTGAGGGTCTCGGGAAATTCTGGGACACGCACCCGCAGGCGTTATCTTAACGGCAGTTAAGATGTGAACATTTCCGATCGCATCTGATGTGTCGTTAGAATTTCCGCCCGCGGATTACCGAGGTTGCGACCCTGCGTTGAATAATTTTTACTTTGCTGTCTCATCCACAGTCGTGCCCACAGCAGGTACACTGCTCGGGACAACCTCAAACTGATTAAATGCTGAACGGAGTAGAATATGGGCTGGTCCATCAATAGAGCCACGGGTCTCACTTTCCATCGACCTGGCTTGTCAACGAAAGGCTACACGCTGTTAACACCCCATGGTGACCAGTCGGCGTACCTGATTGATATGCAGGGGAGTGTTGTGCATCGCTGGACATTCAGTCACATCCACCCAGGATACGGTCGACTGCTAAGCAACGGGAATCTGCTGATGACCGGCTCGGATGTCAACCTGCCGGACCCTCCCAAGGATGAACCTAACCGACCACCACCTCCGTTTGAAGTGCATGTCACCCGGCTTGGTGGTTATCACACGACTCTCGTGGAGGTAGATTGGAATGGGGATATTGTATGGGAGTATGAAAACCGTGCTCAACACCATGATTTTTTCCGTTTTGCCAACGGCAATACCATGGTGCCGGAATGGATTGAGTTACCAGCCGAGTTTCACAAAAAGGTACGCGGAGGGTTCAAGATGCCTCGCGAGCGCCTGCCGGGACTCATTGGTGATGACCTGGTTGAAGTAGACCCTGAGGGCAGGGAAGTCAGGCGAATCAATCTCTGGAAGCTGCTCGACCCGGTCAAGGACCCGATTTACCCCACCACGAGGCGATGGGAGTGGACACATGTGAACAGCATAGATGTCAATGAGGCTGGCGACATCGTTTTCTCTGCTCGAAACACCGATCGGGTTGCAATTATTGATGCGACATCCGGCGACATACGCTGGAAGTTCAGCCGAACTCATGGACAGCATAACGTCACCTGGGTTAACAAGGATCACATACAGGTCTTCGATAATGGCACTGCCACGTCCCGGGTCATTGAAATTGATCCCGAGACTGATGAAATCGTGTGGACATACCATGGTGTCCCTTTCAGTCAGTTCTTTAGCGGGCATATCTCCGGTGCCTCACGATTGCCCGGCGGCAATGTGCTTGTCTGTGAAGGAACCAGCGGGCGGCTATTCGAGGTAAACCAGGCGAGTGAGGTTGTCTGGGAATGGATCAATCCCTTCGTAAATAATAATAAACGCGGGGAGGCAACGGTCAGCATCTATCGCGCACATCGCTACCTTCCGGATCATCCGGCGCTGGTTGACAAGGACCTGGATCCCAGGCAATTCGCGAACCTCAATCGACTCAATGGATTGATGCCTTGAATTCCGGCGTTTTTCGGGTCGAGGATATCGCGGACTCAGAAATTGAGGTGAGTGCGATCCGTGCAAGTGGACCCGGGGGACAAAACGTCAACAAGGTGGCGTCGGCCGTCCACCTGCGATTTGATGTCAAAAAATCAGGTCTTCCAGATACGGTTAAGCAGGCATTGTTATCACTCGCAGACCAGCGCATTAGTTCCGAGGGTATTGTTGTCATTAAGGCGCAGCGCTTTCGAAGTCAGGAAAAGAATCGCGACGATGCGCTTACCAGGCTCGACGCGCTGCTGCTTAAGGCGCAGCGGAAACAGAAAGCGAGAAAGAAGACCAGGATATCCCGGGCGGCGAAGGTTCGACGCCTGGACAACAAAAACAAGCTGGGACGAACCAAGAAACTAAGATCCCGGGTAGACCCCGACCATTAATCCGCCATTTTTAAGCTAGAAGGCTTCGTCCAGACCGTAAGCCTGCATTTGTGCTCCCAGCCGGGCAACGTCGTGGCTCATGAGCACGATATCATGTGTAAGACCATCCTGATCTTTTACATGATCCTTCAACAAAGCCTCGGCGGTAAATCCCATCTCCTCAAAAACGGTGATGGCTCGATCCTGATCACCCGTCATTCTTGCGGTTAGTTTTTCGAGTCCGAGATCGAGACCCATTAAAAAACATTGCTGGATTAACGCTCTACCCAGCCCGATCTCGCGATGCCCGGCGCCGACGAGAATTCTGAGTTCGCCAACATGAGCAGACCAGGATAACCTGTCGATCACGATGGCAGATACAGCAACGATCTTACCATCCTGCTTTGCTGATAAGCTGAGGATTTCTCCAGCAGTAATGTCCCGAATCCAGGCGCTCACCACCTTCGGTTGTTGGATATCCCGGCTTAAAAACAGCAGGTCGTGAACCGGCAGGATTCGTGCGAACGCCAGTACTGCCGCCTCATCTTCCGCGAGAACCAGGTCGACGACAATTTCGCTCCCCTGACAATCAAGGGTACAGGGGTAGCGAGTTTTCATATCAATGAACGGCCTCGTTGCTGGAATTCAAAGTTGCTGGAATTCAAAGTTTCTGGAAATCAAACTGATCTTACTCCCAGCCAGTTATCAACATTCGGCCACATTCGTTTTACTGCATTTGGACCGGCAATCAGGCTGACGTGACCGCCTTTCAAAACCAATTCGTGTTTATCGGTTGAACCAACGAGATCAAGCAGGGGTTTTGTTGCATTGTAGTTTGCAATATGATCATGTTCTGCCATGGCGCTCATGATCGGGATAGTTATGTTTTTGAGGTCAATGAGATCCCCATTGACTTTAAGTGTTCCGGTAAACAGTTTGTTGCCCCACAGAAGTTCTTTGGTCGTCTCGCGGTAGTACTCGCCGGCCAGCGGGAGTGTCTCATTTCCCCAGCGTTCAAACGCCCGATAAGATTTTACGAAATCATCATTCCACATCTGCTCCCAGAGCCTCAGCCTGCCAGCTGTTTTGCTGGCTGGCCGCAACATTTCAAAAGAGTTAGCAATAAAGTCAGCCGGAATGATGCCAAGTGTGTCCACGAGTTTGTCCACATCCAGGTATTTCTCATTCGCCCAATGTCGGAATAAGCCCATCTCGTGCCAGTTAACTGGTGTGGTCAGGCAGACCAGATTTTTCAATGGTCCATTTCTTTGGGCTGCGGCATAGATAAGCGAAAGCACGCCACCCATGCAATATCCAATGATATTGACATCCGGTTCACCACTCTCTGCAATTACGTTTTCAATGCAAGTGGGTAGAAAGTCATGGGTGTAGTCTGCGATTCCGAGGTTTCGCTCCGTAGCAACCGGCGCGTCCCAGTCGATCATATAGACATCAAAGCCCCGTGCGATCAGATATTCGACCATGCTCTGTCCCGGTGCCAGATCAAACAGAAAGCCTTTGTTGGTGGTTGCCATCACGATGATCAGCGGTATCCGGTAGATTTCATCAGCGACAGGTCGATAATGGAACAACTTCAATGTGCCTTTATCGTAGATCAGATCTTTGGGAGTCTGCCCCACTGGGATCTGGCCTGACCGAAGCAGCTCAAATCCATTTTTTCCGCGCTGAATCGTCCTATCAACCATTTGCTGCATCTGATTCATCAGATAGCCGGCATCCGGTTGTTCATCGTTTCGGTTTTGAGTCATAAGCCTCCTTATGCATCAGGCGCCTGGACAGGTTTTTTTGTCCGCGGGGGAGCGGCAGAGTCTGCAGGGTTGCCATTGTTTGTGCCAGCGAGTTTGGTCAGGGCACTCTCGATCCGGGACATGCGTCTTTCCAGGGACTGCAGATGCTCACTGATTGAAAGGACGTCCTCACGAGTTGGCATGTTCAGATTCGTCAGTTGCCTTGACATCGCATCAGCAAAGGTTTTTTGGAACTCGATCTGGAAGTTCTGCATCTGGCTGAGATATTTACCGAACTCGTCCGTACCCATCAACTGGTTCGAAAATTTGTCGGTCGCTCGTTCCCATTGAGAAACCCACTCCTGAAACATCGCGGCCGGATCTGTCGGTGTGTTTTTGTTTGTCATAAGAAGTTCACCTGGTCAGTTTATCCGACAGTATATACATTGAGAGTAGATGCCAGGAGCACGGCTCATATGTATCAATGAATCCAGCTCACGCGGCATTTTGCCAAGCATTCGCCAGGAGCCGGAGGCTTCACCTGTGGCTTTATAGACGATAGAGAGTGTGTTGCTGAGTAGCTGTTCGAGTAGCCGTTCCCGGGTGGACAGCTCTTTTTCAAGATAGATCACCTCGTACTGATCGAGGTCCGCGAGCAGCGCAGCGCTGGTGATTGCGTCAGCCAGACTGCCGATTGCGTCAACCAGGCCAAGCTCGACAGCGGTTGTGCCGGCCCACACACGGCCCTGGGCAATTTCATCAACCTCGGCAACGGACATTTCCCGACCCTCGGCAACCAGACCGAGAAATTTTCCGTAGGTATGCTTAACAGACTGCTCCAGGGTCCGCTGGAGGACAGGGTTGATCTTGCCAAACGCATTGAAGGCACCACTTAAGCTGGTAGTACCAACGCCGTCGGAGTGCACGCCCAGTTCATTCAGGGAGTCCTCAAAAGTTGGAAAAAGGATAAAGGTGCCGATGGAACCTGTTACCGTGGAATTTGCGGCAAAAATCTTGTTCGCGGTGGTTGCTATCCAGTATCCGCCCGAGGCGGCATATCCGCTCATGGATACGATGACGGGTTTGCCTTCCGCCTGCGTTAATGCTAATTCGCTGCGAATTTGTTCGGATGCCGAGGCGCTGCCGCCTGGACTGTCAATACGCACAACAAGTGCTTTGACTCTGTCATCGGTGCGGGCTGCCCGGATGAGTACGGAGATTGAGTCGCTGCCAATATCACCTGCAGGTCGTTCGCCGTCATAGATGGTCCCGCTTGCGGTGATGACAGCTATCTTTTCGGCGCCAGGGTTCACCACAGGAATTGGATTCCGCGTTGCCAGCAGATAACTGCGATAGGTGATGTGATTGTAGGTTTCACCCGATGTTCCTGCGATCGATTGCATTTCTTCAAGCCAGGCCTGTTTGGTGATGATGGCATCTACCAGTCCCTCACGAACAGCGAGTTCCGCTGAGTCATTATTTACTTCGGCAAGCAGCTCATCGTATCTGTTGGTGTAGGCATCGAACGATTCCGGTGAGATTCCACGTGCCTTGACAATGATGTCTCGGTATTGATTCCAGAGTACTCCTATCCATCCTGCGTTGGCTTCTTTAGCTGCTGCAGACATATTATCGCGGAGGTAAGGTTCTACCGCGCCCTTGTACAATCCTGCCTTGAAGATGTGGAAGTTTATTTTGAGATTGTCGAGCGCAGACTTAAAGTAGGTTGGGTAAACACCCAATCCCGTCAGGAAAACCCCGCCAAACGTCTGAAAGCCCTGCCCATCAAGGTAGACTTTGTCGGCTCGTACTGCGATGAGGTATTGTCCCTGACTATAATTTGGAGCAAAGGCGTAAACGGGTTTTCCGGAACGTTTGAATCGCTCAATGGCCTCACCGAGCTCTTCCAGCTTACTCATCGAAGCGGCGCTGAGTTTGCTCGTTTGAATGACCAGAGATTTTACGCGGGGATCCTTCTCACCGGTTTCAATCGCCTCGAGAAGATCGCGCAGCAGGGTGTCTGAATCCTGCTGGTAGCCGCCAAGGAATTCATTGAATGGATCGACAGCCGCGCGCTGGTCAACGATGGTACCGGTTGGGTTGAGAATCAGTGCTGTCTCGTCGGGTACTGAACGACTTTCGGTCGACGCCAGGGAAAATATGACAATCGCGATAAGCGCCAGGAAAAGTATATTTCCGGTGGCATTTTTGAGAGTGGAAACGAAGTTCCACAGTCCTCTGATCAGTCTGGTCATATAGTTCCTGATGTGAAATTAGCCCCGGAATCCTAGGGCAAACAGCCTGCGGCTTCAACATTCATTAGAGAGGCGCGCATGGGTGGGACGGTTGCTCCAATAAATCCAGCAGTCCGAGCATGTGATCGATTTTAAGGACCCGGGTTTCAGTCTGTGGCAATGGAGCGGGTGTGGCTTCGAAACCTGCAGTGTAGTGTACAACATTCATACCGGCGCTGATTGCCGCCTCGATACCGGGATTGGAATCCTCGACAACCAGTACGTTTTCCGGCGCGACGCCTAGTTCTGTGGCCGCATGCAGGAACAGGTCCGGAAACGGCTTGCCTCGACTGACATCCTCGGCGCTGAATATCCGGTTTGAAAAATGGGGTAAAAGCCCGGTAAGCCCAAGGGTTTTTCGAATCTTTTCGTGTCTGCCACTTGAAGCAACACAATCGCGTATCGACAAGTGGTTAAGCAACTCGGGGACTCCAGACACGGCTTTCAGCTCGTGGTCAAATCGGGTGTATGTCTGCTGCTGCAGTTGCTGCCAGAATAGAGGCGCGATTTCTCCGCGATACTCGGCTTCTATCATGGAAATACAGGACGCAAAACTCTTGCCCATGTAATTCTGCATCGTCCGCTCAAGCGTATAAGCCAGGCCGAGTCGATTGAGTCCCTCGCAGAGTACCTGATTTGCGATCAACTCACTGTCGACGAGTACGCCATCACAATCGAAGATAATAAGTTCAGGATTCAGCTTCATAGACAAAAGTGATAACTTTGAAGGAAATTTGGGTCTGGGAATTTAGCATTTATGGCGAACACAGGTATTTTTGATCAGGATTTGCCAAAAAACGCGGCAAACCATGAGCAACTGACACCGCTCAGTTTCTTCCAGCGCGCAGCCCTAATCTATCCGCATAAGGAGGCCATTGTACACGGTCCGTTATCCCGAAGCTGGGGAGAAATGTTTAGCCGCTGTGTACGGTTCGCTTCGTCGCTGCAGGCTGCAGGTGTGAAACCCGGTGATACCGTCGCGGTCATGTTACCCAACATCCCCGAAATGTTCGAAGCCCATTTCGCGGTGCCGATGGCCGGTGCCGTGCTCAATGCGATCAATACCCGGCTCGACGCCAAAATCGTTGCATTCATTCTCGACCATGCAGAGGCTTCGGTATTGATTACGGATGCAGAGTTTTCAGACGTGGTTGCCGACGCCCTGAAAATACTGGATAGACCCATTGAGGTAGTTGATGTTGTTGATCCGTTGTTCGAGGGCGGGCAGAGACTTGGCGGCAAAACCTATGAAGAATTCGTCACGCAGGGCGACCCGGCATTTACCTGGTACCGGCCCGAGGATGAATGGGAAGCCATATCGCTGAATTACACTTCCGGGACCACCGGCGATCCGAAAGGTGTCGTCTACCATCATCGCGGTGCTTACCTGAATGCGGCGAACAACGCCTTGTCCTGGGAGATGGGTCTGCACCCCAGGTACTTATGGACCTTGCCGATGTTCCATTGCAATGGCTGGTGTTTTCCGTGGACACTGGCGGCCACCATCGGTACCACGATTTGCCTTCGCCACGTTCGCGAGGATGCAGTTTTTGAGGCCATCACCAGGTCTGGAGTAACGCATTTTTGTGGAGCACCTGTGGTGCTGAACACCCTGATCAATGCCCCGGCGCATCTGGTAAAAACAGCACCCAGGGGAATCAAGGTAATGACTGCAGGCGCCGCGCCGCCGGCCGCGGTCATCAAGGGTATGGAAGACCTGGGATTTGAGGTGACCCAGGTGTACGGGCTGACAGAAACCTACGGTCCCATGGTGGTGAGCGCCTGGAATACGGAATGGGATTCCCAGTCTGCTGACGACCGGGCTACATTGAAGTCCAGACAGGGGATTTGCTCAGTTCTGGCAGGCGACATGATGGTTGCCGATGCGCAAACCCTTGAACCGGTTCCCTGGGATGGCATCACGCTGGGCGAAGTCATGATGCGTGGCAATATTGTGATGAAGGGTTATCTTAAAAATCCGGCGACAACCCAGGCCGCCTTCAGTGGCGGCTGGTTTCACTCCGGTGATATAGCCGTTTGCCACCCTGATGGCTACATCCAGATCAAGGATCGTTCCAAAGATATCATCATCAGTGGTGGCGAGAATATTTCGAGTATCGAAATAGAGGATGTGCTGTTCGGCCATCCGGCTATTCTTGAAGCGGCTGTGGTAGCCAGGCCGGACGAGAAATGGGGGGAACATCCCTGTGCCTTTGTGACGCTGAAAGACGGTGAGGAGTTAACAGCGGATCAGGTTATCGAGTATTGCCGTGAGCAATTGGCTCGATTTAAGGTCCCACGCACCGTTATTTTCGGACCGCTGGCAAAGACATCAACGGGTAAAGTGCAAAAGTACCTGCTTCGTGAGCAGGCTGAATCAACGGTTGGTTCGTAGAAAATTGATGCTGTGAAAGCGTCGCCGATGAGGAAAAGCTTTTAGTCGCCAGAGTAAACGCTGGCGCAGGGAGATGTGAGCGATTCAATGAACAGTGCAACTGACATTCAGCTGGCCAGGGCACGTGATGCGGTGCAACTCGCCGAGATGTCGCGCGATCTGATCGAGACTGGACTCCGGTGGACCTGGCGACCTGCGCGAATGCTCAGTATGATCCGCCACCCGGAGTGTGTCGTACTCAAGGCGAGCGTTTCGGGAATGATTGCAGGATTCGCAGTGATGGAATTCCATGATGAACATTGTCACCTCAACCTTCTGGCAGTTGATGAATCCCGTCGCCGTGCGCGCGTTGCGGCGGATTTACTGTGCTGGCTTGAAGAATCTGCACGAATTGCCGGTATCGCGCGCGTGGTTCTCGAGGTTCGTAGCGGAAATCAGGGCGCTATCGTGTTCTATAAAAAAAACGGCTACCAGATTGAATCCAGGCTTGTGGACTACTACCAGGGAAAAGAGAGCGCGTATCGAATGGTGCATCACCTGATCGCGCCTGAAATCAGCGCCGAGCGACCCTGAAATGGAAGCGAAATCCCCCTTGTGGACGTGGAACGCCTTGTGCGAAGCGTGCGATAAGTCGGCAGCGTCTGGTCCGGATATCAATGGAATCAGTATTGATACTCGTTCGCTACAACCCGGAGAACTGTTTGTTGCACTGCTTGGTGACCCCGGCCCGCAGTTCCACAGTTCAGTTACAAATCCGCGCGATGGACATGACTTCGTCGAGGCTGCCGAAATAAAGGGAGCTGCAGCTCTAATGGTTTCCAGGCCTGTGTCAACCGGATTGCCGCTGCTCAAGGTGGACAATACGCTGCAGGGTCTGTGGCAGATCGGCGCTGCCGCCCGGCAAAGGATGGGCGGCAAAGTGGTTGCCATCACCGGCAGTAGTGGCAAAACCACCGCGAGAACCTGGCTCGAAATCATACTTGAACGACAAGGACTCACGCATGCATCGCGCGGCAGCCTCAACAATCACTGGGGTCTGCCTTTATCGCTGGCACGCATGCCTGCTGACTCCAGATATGCCGTATTTGAAATAGGTACAAATCATCCGGGAGAAATCGCTCCGCTCAGTCAACTGGCGACTCCTGACGTGGCGCTGCTGCTGAATGTATTACCTGCACATATTGGGCAATTTGATGGGTTATCGGATCTGAGGAATGAAAAACTCTCAATCACGACGGGTTTGAAGTGCCCTGGCACGCTGGTGGTACACGACGATGTTGAGCTGCCAGCGATTGGATTAACCGGCGTCGATAACCTTGTGACCTTTGGCTTTGATGATTCGTCAACAGTCTCCGGTCAAATGACCCACCACGGAGAGAGCATTGCGGTAACAGCAAATGTTGCGGGTGAAATTCATCAGTTTCTACTCACCGCTTCTGGTGAGCACCGGGTATTGACCTCTCTGGCATGCCTGGCGGTGGTGCATGCACTTGGTGCGGATCTGGCGGATGCATGTGTTCAACTGCCCGGTCTTGTCGCTCCCCCGGGGCGGGGTAATTTGATCGAGGTCTCGGAAATAACGATCATTGATGATAGTTACAATGCTAATCCTGTGAGCATGGGATATGCGCTCGATCAACTGGAGCGAGTGCAGGGTGGCAGGAGAATAGCGTTGCTGGGCGAGATGCTGGAACTCGGGGTGCAAAGCGAGCAGCATCATCTCGCCGTGCTGTCACGGTGCCAGGGTCTGGACGGCGTGATCACCTTCGGCGAGGGTTTTGCGTTGAGCCGTAAATTGCTCGGGGATCGTTGCCTGGGACACTATCCTGACGTCGCGTCCTTTGATATGCGGGCTTTTGTTCACGATCTTGAAGGCGGTGACACCCTGCTGGTCAAAGGGTCGAACAAGGTTTTCTGGATCAACCGAACGGTCGACCAGCTCATATCCGCGATTAACCTGGTCTGAGCTCAGTGCGATTACTTTTCTGCCTGATCATCATTTAGCAGCGGCATTATTTCGCCTTCAATTGGCGCTTCTTTAATTCTTTCCGTGGCGATGGCAAGGGAGGCTTCGACAACCGCGGCATCGAGATCGTGACCTGGATTCATATAAAGTTTGTTTTCTTCCTCCGATAGTTCGGTTGTCCCGTTCCAGGGCAGCAGGTGATAATCCTCGTCGTGGCGAAAATCGACAAACGGGTATTTGATAATTTCGAAGTAGGGCGAATAATCGAAGTCACTGGGCGTACATAACCGGGGATTTCGACGGAACAGCTGAACCTGATCGGAGTCTGACTCCTTGATCAGTGGCAGAATCGGAAACTGAACGAACGCGAAAGCTTCGGCAATCATGGTTGAACAGACTGTTTTCGTTGACATTCCCGCATTGGATTGAAACAGCGAGGACCGCCATTGCCGCGGTAGTATGATCCACGGGAAAAGGAATCGCGCCAGATCAAAAATTTGCCTTACGTCGTAGTCGACGCCGAGCCTGCTGATCGCGTATCGAATCACCTGTCTGCTGTCTTTCAGGGACAACCTCGATGGTCGACAGATGCGCATATGTTCCTTGTCATAAATCTTCAGATGGCGAACCACGGTTCCCTGTCCGAGTAAACTTTCGATGACGAGGCGATCACCTGGATCACCCTTGTAGTGGGTAGCCACGATGTCGCGCAGTTGTTCGTCGTCAATATCATGCAGTCGACCGAGATAGAGCGCAGCATGAGTCCATGGACTCTGAGTGACCCAGCGAATCACATCGCTGATCCGGGTTCGTCCCTCGATGAGGATAATGTCACAGGGTTTTAGTTCGTAACTGATGCGCTCGTAGTCGCTCAGCGGGAACTCGCGAGGCGATTTCTCGACATTTAACCAGCGGATCAGGGGATTAGAGAGGATGCTTAGCACTGACACCGCGCTATTTTGCTTCAGATGCGACATTTTAGCTAATTCGTGTCCGGAAATGGAGATCGAGCGGGCTACATCCCTCATAAACAACTGTATTTCAGCAAACAGCTTCTGTCGGGTGCGTGAGTTTCGTTGCAAACGTGACTTTCCTGCCGGGAACTCGCTATATTGATGAGACTTGCACCCAACAGTCACTCAGCTTCTCAATCAAGTGCTGTCGTGCGATAATTTTTGCTTCGCAAGGATTCAGTATGATTGTCGACAAACTGGGAAGACGCTTTAGAAATTTACGGGTAAGCCTCACGGCAGCGTGCAACTATGCATGCACCTACTGCGTGCCTGACGGAAAGCGCCTGATGAAAGCGCAAAATGAGTTGCCGGCAACAGAACTGCTCAAAGCAGTAACCTACCTGCAACAGGCTGCCGGTATCGACAAACTTCGCATCACGGGCGGCGAACCCATGGTGACACCAAAATTTGACGATTTTTTACTTGGGGTGATGGAATTGCCCTTGTCCGATGTGAGCATGACCACGAATGGCCAACTGGTTTTGAAGAAACTGGAGGTAATTCGGGCGTCGGGGGTCAAGCGCATCAATATCAGTCTGGATACCCTGAATCCGCTCAGGTTCAAACAGATCGCTCGAGGCGGTGACCTCACCACAGTACTCAAGGGTATTGATGCTTTGCTGGAACTTGGCCTGAAAGTAAAAATCAACATGGTGCCCATTCGAACTCAAAATGCCAGTGATGTAGTGCCGATGCTGGAGTATTGCCTGGCGCGAGGAATTGAGCTTCGATACATTGAACTGATGCGCATGGGCCATCTGGCCAACAGCAACAGTTTCCAGGCTGATTTTATGTCCATGACAACGCTCCTGGATATGATCGGCGAAAATTATGAATTTGAGCGAACCGATGCGCCCTATGACTCAACCGCCGTACGGTTTCGTATTCCAGGCAAGGGGACGTTCGGAATTATTGCCAACGAAAGTGAACCATTTTGTACTTCCTGCACACGACTGCGATTATCTTCAGATGGTTACTTGTATGGCTGTCTAAGCAGCAGCAGAAAGCAGTACATTGGCGATTTGCTGAATCAGCCCTCACATCTTGCACTGCCACGTCTCCAGGGAATTCTGGTCAGTGCCCTCGCAGACAAGCAACTTGTTTTCCAGGGTGAAGTGACTGTGATGAAACTTATTGGAGGCTGATAAACGCCTGGCTGGCCACTCCATATTCCCTGAAATCAGCATCACCCAAGCCTAATCAGCCGCCCCGATGGCGACGCATCAATGTACTGCATAAAAGTATTTTTAACCGTCGACATCACGGTACTATGTGGCTCGAACTGGCGATGTCTGTGGTATCACCAGACAATCTAACCCAACCGAGGAACCCTTCAAATGATGGACTTAGACATTCCTGAACGCCTGATTCCCGTTCGTGACAAGATCGATAAATTTGTTCGTGAACGTGTTGATCCTTTAACAGATGAATATTACGAGCAGATAAGTGTTGGTGATCGATGGGCATTAAATGACCGCCAGACCGAGATTATGGATGGTTTGAAAGATCAGGCGCGAGAAGCCGGGTTATGGAATTTTTTCCTGCCAACAAGTCAGGGCGGTGCCGGAGTCACGAATCTTGAATATGCACACTTAGCCGAGGTGATGGCACGAAACCCAATAGCATCCGAGGTATTCAATTGTGCTGCTCCCGATACTGGAAACAGGGAAGTGCTCGAGCGCTATGGTTCAGAACAACAGAAAAAAGAGTGGCTGGAGCCGCTGCTGGAAGGCAAGATTCGATCGGCCTTTGCCATGACCGAGCCTCATGTTGCGTCATCTGACGCGACTAACATCGCAACGTCGGCTGTACTTGAAGGCGATGAATGGCTAATCAACGGCGAGAAGCACTACATCTCTGGTGCCGGTGACTCCCGTTGTAAAATTATGATTACCATGGTGGTGACTAATCCTGATGCGCCCAAGCATCTTCGTCAGTCTCAGATCCTGGTACCGATTGATGCTAAAGGGGTTGATATCGTCAGGCCCATGTATGTTTTCGGCAAAGATGATGCGCCCCACGGGCACATGCACATCAAATTCGATGGTGTACGGGTGCCAAAAGAAAATATCATTCTGGGCGAAGGTCGTGGCTTCGAAATATCCCAGGGCAGATTAGGGCCAGGACGAATTCACCATTGTATGCGTTCGATCGGTGTGGCTGAGCGGGCGCTTGAACTGCTGTGTAAGCGAGCATTGTCACGTGAAGCCTTCGGAAAACCGTTAGCAGAGCTCGGTGGCAACTACGACGTCATTGCTGATTCTCGCATTGAGCTGGATATGTGCCGCCTGGCTGTACTCAAGGCGGCCTACATGATGGACACAATCGGCAATAAAGAAGCCAGGAAGTATATTTCTGCTATCAAGGTTGCTGTGCCGAATATGACCTTAAAAGTCATCGACCGCGCGATTCAGATTTATGGTGCGCTTGGCGTTTCACAGGACACGCCACTGGCGGGTATGTGGACAGGACAACGTACGCTGCGTCTGGCGGATGGTCCTGATGAAGTGCATCGTCGCGTGATTGCCCGCGAGGAACTCAAAAAGTACCAATAGTGACATGTTCCACGATAGTCAAAACGATAGTTAAAAGGAGGGCTGACCGGACCAATTCGGACAGCCTTTTTTTTGTCTGGAACCTGCCGTCAGGGGTCAGTGCTTGAAAGAGTTGCGGGGTTTTATGTATTGCCTTTGCAATTCAAACTGGATTAAATAGGTTTTTGCAGCCTGGGAATAAGTTAAGCGTTTTGAGAATCCTACAATTCCACCTGAGCCTGTTGACCTGCTTCTGTTTAAGTCTGTCTTTGATGGCATCGGAACCGGAAAATCCTCAATTTCGGGTCGACAGGGATGTGAATTATATGGCCGGACTAAAGTCCGCCGCGCACGTCGACCCTGAGCTTCAAACTCTCGACGTTTACTGGCAGGCCAAGGACAGGAAGTTACCGGTGGTCGTCTATGTACATGGTGGCGGCTGGGCTTTTGGAGATAAGTCGGATGTCAATGACAAACCGCCTTACTTCCTCAGTCAGGGCCTGGCATTCGTCAGCATGAACTACCGACTCCGCTGGGATGCATCCATATTTGATCAGGCGGAAGATATTGTTTCTGTCATTCTCTGGGTGAAAGCTCATGCGCCACAGTATGGCCTCGATAGTCAAAGGATCATTCTCATGGGCCATGCAGCTGGTGCACACCTGGTTTCTCTGGTTGCCACCAATCCGAGCTATTTACGTGTCGCGAATCTCAAGCTATCGGATATTTCGAGCGTTGTAGCGATCGATACCGCAAGCTATGACATTAATCGATTAATGCGTGAATTGGGTAGTTTTATAGAGCGTAGACAACACCGTCTAATTTTTGGTGATAACGAGGAAATCTGGCGCCAGGCTTCTCCCATTCATCACATGGCCTCGCGACACAACATCCCGGCATTTGCGATTTTGTACGTTTCCCAGAATGAAGGCAGTCGATTACAGGCGATGGGATTCGCAAAGGCATTGACCCAGGCAGGGGTTGAAACCATCATGATTCCAGGCAATGAGAAGTCACCACGACTGATCGATGAGGAACTGGGGTCCGAGGGGAATATGCCCACCCAGGCGCTCATGGCGTTTCTCCGCGCCAAAATCTGATTCCATTCCGGGATGCATAAAATACGTTGCCAGGGTTTGCTGATCTGCTGTCTGACGGCCTCATATTTCTCGTCGGTACCCGTGACCGCGGCGGAGTTATCCGCCGCAGATCCTCTCATCTCTGTCCCGACTGAGTTGAACACTGTCGGCGCTATTTCAGATTATGCAAGCCTCCCGGATGGCGACGTCAATAAAGCGCTCCTGGCGAAGATTGATTTTTTGCAAATCCGGGCACAACAACTGCTCCTGGCTGGCCATGAACTACCCGCTGAATTCTATCCCGCTATAAGCCGGGCGAAACAACTGGCAATGCAACGCGCCAGTGTCGCTGTCGCCGTTGAAATGAGTGCGACGCTGGACGGATATGCAGCAGAATTACTGATACTCGAGCAGAACCCTGAATGGCTCGGCACCACCACGATGGAAGCCTCGGGTCCATTAATCGTGGGTGAACGGGTCGCACTGATCCAGCGCTATAAAGTGGGGATGCCGCTTTCCGTTGGAACACGTTTACTCGCCGCGACGCACTGGTCATCTGGCTTGCGTCTGCAGGCGGATAATGCGAAAGCGCCTGACTTTGTATCGATTCGCAGCAGTAACGCCGAGGTCGAGTTCAAAGCCGGTGGATTGTCCAGAACCGGCCTGTACGGCAGTTACTATGGCCTTGCACGGGTCCCGTATTTTGAGGTGATCGCAGGTGAGCTCAGCCCGGAGGACATTGTCGAGATTAACTATGGGCAGAACCGAAGTGGTTTTGTGCTGCCGGTGCGCTCCGGCCGGTTTTCCTTGCCGTTGTTCCTGGCGCTGCCTGATACCAATCACTTCATGGCAGTGCCAGTCCCGTCACGTCGCCTGGAGGCAGGAGCATCCGCGAGATTGGTTGTCGACGCGCCTTCGTTGCTGCATTCGAATCAAAATTTTGACCTGAAAATTCGAAGCGAAGACAGCCACGGTAATTTAAGCGAGGGTGGGCGGGTTTCACTGGATATTATCGTCGATGGTGTGTACCAACAGCGCCTTGATGCATCCAGGCAAGCGACTGCCGTTATTTCTGATATGCGGTTACCAGAAGGCTCGCACACCATCACAGCCAGGTCGGGCGGCGGTGGGCTGACCGGCGAATCCAATCCCATCCTGGTGGATAACAATCAGGAACTGCAACTGAGCTGGCTCAATCTGCACAACCACAGTGACTCGTCGGACGGGACACGTTCTAAAGCACTCATTCTGGCAGAAGGTTTTGCCTTGTTTGATGTTCAGCTGATCACCGATCACGATAGCTATCTGCCTGGATTGAAGGGTGCCAGAGAAACAGATCTGCCAATGAAACTTGGTGGTCACTACGCTGTGATTCAGGACAATCCGCTGACACAGATGGCACTGGCAGAGATACCTTCCGATCATCGCGTCCTGTCCCGTGCGCTGCTTGCGGAAGTTCTGACGGGCGCAAGTGGACACGAGTGGCTGGGGAAATACTTTGCGGACCAGGGTTATCGTATCGGTTTTACGGCGACTCCTACCTCGCATGTGAGTCCTGGGGAAGTGTTGCCGAGAACCGCCGTACTGCGCCTCGCTGGCCAATCCTGGCAGGAGGCAATACAAGACAGGCGTACTTACGTGACCAGCGGGTCCAAGGCGATTCTGCTGGTAAAGGTTAATGGCAACCATCCGGGCAGTCGTATCAGGCACACACCACGACGGCAGGTTACGGGTGTCATTGTGAGTAGCGAAGGCCTTGCCGATGTGAGCCTGATTCGCAACGGTCAGGTCATCGATCAGAAGAACTTCAATGGAGCGATTGGCGAAATTGAGTCGGTGGCGGATAGGGACGTCACGGAACTTCACGTGAAGATATCTGTTGCTTCAGACAGCGCGCCACTCAAGCCGGGATTTGACCTGCCACGAAATGGTCGCCAGTGGCTGGGATATCTGAATGTGCAAGGCGCAAAGACCGCAACAATTGAGTCCTCAGGTTTCAGTCGTTTGAATCGCAGCGCGATCGCGATAAATCCCGGCGACGACAGTCGGGTTGACTTTATTACCTGGACGCATGGCACTTCGAGCAGCTTTACTATCAAACTTTCGCAAATGAACGGCGAGGACATTTCATTGGAGATGCATATCAAGGAAGGATTTGAAGATGTCAGCTTGCTACCTGAGGAGAGAACTCCGAGACCGACGCCGGATGCACATCAGCATGTGACCATGACTGAATTGCTCGAGGGAGTTGTCACGCGAATTATTAATGTCGACGGATATGCCGATACGATCAGCTACGAACTGGTGACCGACAGGCAGTCAAATCAGGAAACCTTCTCATTCGTCGATAATCGACCCCACGGAATCGGGGACTACTATTATGTGAAGGTCAGGCAAACGGATGACAAGGTGATCTGGTCCAGTCCTGTTTATGTTGGAGGTTTTGATGTTGAATAGTATGCAGGTAAGGCGCCTGATGATGGCCTTCGTGCTGGCAGTTTCTGCCACGTTTTGTCAGGCGGATTCGAACCCCGTTTGTCTGTGGGTTCTGGAAAACCAGGGTTCCAGGGTGTATCTGCTCGGTTCTATCCACGCAATGAAAACCGGGATGTACCCGCTGACCAGTGTGATTGAAGAAGCGTTCAGGGAAGCCGATAAGGTTGTGTTCGAGGTTGACCTGAGCAAACTTGCACCGGGAGAAATAAATCGCGTGATGCGTGCAAACGGGTTTTACACCGGTGGTCGGACCATCGCCGCCGACGTGAGCAGTAATACGCTGGAAATGTTGAAGCAGTATTTGCGTGAAAGAGACCTCGCATTTTCCGATTTTCAGCGAATGAAGCCCTGGTACCTGATGTTAACCATCGGTCAACGAGAGTTGAGTTTGCTCGGCTACGAGTCTCAATACGGGATAGACCATCATTTTCAGCAACTGGCCATCGCAGAGGGAAAACCGATACTGGAGCTGGAATCTTTCCAGGATCAGATCCGGATTTTGTCCGGGGAGTCGATGGTGCTGCAGGAACTGTCATTACGCGCTTCACTCGAAGAACAGGAGCGTCTGGAGCAGACACTTGGCAAGCTCGTTGATGCGTGGACCATTGGTGATGCGAATCACATGCTGGCACTGACGATGGAGGCAATGAATAAGTACCCACAACTGCATGCGCAAATGGATAGATTAATCGACCAACGCAATCTCAAAATGGCCGATAAAATTCGTGAATATGCCAGTAGTCGAGGAACCTATTTGGTCGTGGCAGGCGCATTACATATGGGGGGTGACAATGGAATTATCTCGTTGTTGCGCAAGGACTTCAAAGTTCAGCAACTAAGCGATTGAAGTTCCGGAAAATCTTTATACAATGTCCTGAGATGGCCAGCGCATTGGCCAGCCACCCGTCAGGTAAATCACAACCATGCCAGAGGTTATTGAAATCGCCCGCGATTTAGGCGGATAACCGGCACGAAATGCGCTCAACAAGTGGCACAGGTTCAACCCTTGTTGAATTACTCAAGGACGAACTGCTTACCAGGGCACTGTCTACGAAAGCACTGTCTACGGAAGCACTGTCTACGAAAGCTTCAGGCTACGCCGAATAGAGGTGCAGTCTGGCATCATGCCACACCAGGCTGATTCGAGAGACTGCCCTTAAAAAATTCCAGAACGGGTCACGAGTTTACTTCTCCAGTGCATTACATCTCAATTCGAGGAACCTCGTTATGAATAGTTATCGCGTTGCATTTATCCAATCCTGCTGGCACAAAGATATCGTCGATCAATTCCAACTGGCGTTTCGTTCGCAACTCCTTACGCTGGAAAACGAGCAGGTGGACATTGACATTTTTGAAGCGCCCGGTGTCGTGGAGATTCCTCTTCTGGCCGCTCGTTGTGCTGCATCGAGTAAATATGAGGTCATTGTTGTGGCAGGTCTCGTCGTTGACCATGGAATTTATCGACATGAATTTGTTGCCCAGACCGTGCTTGATGCGACCATGAAGGTGCAGATGGATTCCAATCTACCAATTATCTATGGCATTCTGACGCCACAGGATTTCCTGAGTGATGGGCGGGAAGAATTTTTCTTCCAACATTTTTCGATTAAAGGGCGGGAGGCTGCGGTTGCCTGCCAGAAAACGATGGCTAATCTGGCGCTTGTCTCCGCTGCTTGAATCTGGCGTGACATCTCGCCGTGATAATAACTACTACCAGAGGAATTTGAGGGAGAACAATGAAGTATCTACATACGATGGTGCGGGTTCTGAATATTGATGATTCACTGGACTTCTACTGTAACAAACTCGGTCTGCAGCAGTTGCGTCGAATTGACAGCGAACAAGGCAGATTTTCTCTGGTTTTTCTGGCCGCCCCGGGTGACGACGAGGCGCAGGTCGAGTTGACTTACAACTGGGACGGCGACGAGCTAGGTGAAGGCAACCGAAATTTCGGACATCTTGCCTACGCGGTTGAAGACATTTACGCGACCTGCCAGCGACTGGCAGATGGCGGTGTCGTGATCAATCGCCCACCCCGGGATGGCCGAATGGCGTTCGTTAGATCACCTGACAATATTTCGATTGAACTGCTGCAGGCAGGTACGGCACTGGAACCGGCTGAGCCCTGGCAGTCGATGGAAAACACCGGGGAATGGTGAATACAAAGATTGTATTAATTCGCCACGGCGAAATTGAAGCGAACGTTACCAGACGTTGGCACGGCTCCACCGACAGTGCCCTGAATCAAAATGGCCTGAATCAGGCCGAAGCCATGGCTGCGCATGTCGCCGTCAGATATCCAGCACTTTCAGCGATCTATTCGTCACCGCTGCAGCGAACACGAAACACGGCGAAACCACTGGCCTCAAAACTGGGTGTCAGGGTGCGGTTGGACGATGATCTCCGCGAGTATTCGATCGGAGTCCTCGAGGATACTCCCTATCACGTGTTACATGAGCAGCACCGTTTCTTCGAGTCGATCGCGGCGGATGATGACTTTGCACCCCCCGGGGGCGAGTCTCTCAACCAGGTGTGCACGCGTATGATGATATTTCTGTCGCGGCTTCAAAAGCAGCATACCGGGCAGTGTGTTGCAGTTGTCAGCCATGGGGCTGCCATGGCCATCGCTTTGTCGCATATGCTCGAAGCGCGTCTTTTCCCGTTCTCCGATTACCACATGGGTAACACCTCCTTTTCTGAACTTGACTGGTCTGCTCGGCCTGAACTTCAATTTTTCAACAATAGTGAGCACCTCTCAGGCGGTGACTGACTGGCTGTGAATTGAGTTTGCCGCGGTCTTCTCAATCCTGTACAAAGGGAACATAAAACTAAACGGAGGCTGAAATGGTTGATGCTGTTGACGAGCGCTCCACACGAAGAAATGAAGGTGTCGCCCTAAACCTTGCGCTCGGTGTTGATCGTGATGAAGTGATTAGTGCGCTGCAGGCCCTGGTTCGTCAGATGGCGGAACAACCGCGTATTTTTTCCAATGCCTGGCAGACATTTGCCAGTGAGTCCGCCGCAATCACCATGGGTTTCAGCACAATCGACCCTGGCAAGGAAGATTCCCGTTTTCAGGAAGACATTTACACGGAAAACCAGTGGTTCAGGCGTATTGCGCAGTATTACATCGCCTGGGGTCGTGCACTGGACGAATGGCTTGAGCAGATTGAACTACAAGGCATGGACGAGAAACGTGCCCAGTTTCTGCTCAACATCATGAAAGACATGCTTGCGCCGGTAAACAACTTCTACACAAACCCTGCTGCACTGCAGGCACTTTTCAATTCCAGGGGTGAGAGCCTTGTAGCCGGGCTGAACAATTTCGTCAACGACTTGCGAGACAACCACGGATACCCGGCAGTGGCGGACAGGAACGGATTCGTTGTTGGCAAAGACGTTGCCGCCAGTCGCGGGTCGGTTGTCTATCGTGATGAATTGATCGAACTGATGCAGTATGAGCCGCTTACCGAAAAGGTGCACAGCCGTCCGTTTCTCTATGTGTTCAGTCAGGTAAACCGGTTCTATCTTGGCGATCTGACGCTGGACAGAAGCCTGTTTCAGGAATTGCTGAATGAAGGTATTCGGGTTTTCGCAATTAGCTGGCGTAACCCCGAGATCGCGCATCGGGACTGGGATCTGGAGCTGTATGCGACCGCGCTAATCAATGCCATTGATATCATGCGCGAGATTACTGGTGAGGAGCAGGTTAATGTGATGGGTCTGTGTGCGGGCGGCATTACCACGGCAGCAGCGCTTGGGCTGCTCGACGCTCGTGGGATTGAAACTGTCCACAGCCATTCTTTGTTTGTAAATATTCTCGATAACCACACCGAGGATAGTGATTTTGGTCTGTTCGTCTCTGAGGAATCCATTCAAGCTCAGAAGCAGCGGGTTCAAGCCAAAGGTATATTCGATGAGAAGGATGTCTTCGAAATGTTCGCCATGTTGACACCGGAAGAAAGTGTGATGGCGTTTTATCGTGACAACTGGCTTATCGGCAAACCGCCTCCGATACACCCCCTGCTATTCTGGTCGATGGACTACACCCGCGTCCCTGCTGGGTTACAGTGTGACTACCTTGATCTCGCACTGGATAATGCGCTGGCAACCGGTAGTATGCGCTGTGCTGGCAAACGGCTTGATTTGTCACATATTTCCTATGATACCTACATAATGGCCGGCAGCACGGATCACATCACGCCGTGGCGTGGTTGCTATCGCAGCACACAATTATTCGGTGGTGATGTACAGTTTGTACTAACGAACCAGAATCACACCCAGACCATCAGCAATAAGCCTAACAAGTACATGAAGTACTGGATTGCAGACACTTTGCCAGAAGATCCGGAAGAATGGATTGCGCTGGCGCAGGAGATACCAGGATCCTGGCGGGAACACTGGATAGCATGGTTAAAGGAACGATCCGGAGACGAGATCGAGGCGATAGCAGGAATGGGTTCTGAAAACTACCCGGCACTTGATCCGGCACCAGGCCGTTATGTAATAGAAAATTAGTGGAGGAGCACCGATGGCAACCTATATTATGTTGAGCACGTTGACTGACGAGGGTCGAAAGACACTCAAGCAAAGGCCGGAACGCCTGCAGGAAGTGAATAAAGAGGTTGAATCCATGGGAGCGAGAGTAACCGCTCAATACGCAGTCATGGGTGGATACGACTTTGTGAACATCATCGAGGCACCGACCAATGAAGTCATGGCACGGCTTTCTGTTGAACTTGGTTCCCGGGGGACTATCCAGATTACTACTTTACCTGCAATTGATGTCGCGGAGTTTGTGGACATTCTGGCGGGCGATGCGACTGGCGGCGGATAGGACGCACTTATGCCTGTCTATGCGCTACTTTCACGCCTGAGTACGGCGGCGCAACGGGACATCCTGGTTAATCCAGCACACCTGACGCAAATCCGCGAAACCCTGGAAGAGTGGGAAGCCAATATACTCGCCGATTTTCATCTGCTGGGTAAACATGACCACATGACAGTCTTCGAGGTTTCTGACAATGTGCGTGCACAGCGTGCGGTGCTTAATCTCGAAATGACCCGATCGTCCCAGACGATGTTATTGCCCGCGATTGACCTGCCGCTATTCCAGCGGATGGTGCAGCAGGAAATTCGGACCGAGGGACCACATAAATGGCAGGTTAGCTGGTGGGCAAAGCTCATCAGGTTAGGATTCCGATGGCGTCAATATACCAGCCACATGGTACGTTACTGCAAGCCGTTCACGGTCACGGGAAGGGAACATTTCAGGGGTATTAAAGGTCCCTGCATTGTGGTTGGCAACCATACCAGCCATTTTGATGCCCTGGCATTGTTTCATGGATTGCCGCAATCCATTAAATGGAATATCTATTTTGGCGCAGCCGCAGATCGTTGGTTCCTGAAAGGTGGCGGCGGCCGGAAGGAGTGGGAGTTGCAGCCCTGGTACAATTCATTGGCCGGTGGTTCATTCCCGATCCGGCGAGGCGGTGGTTCAGCGACTCTTGATTACTCCAAGTGGCTGCTTTCCAGGGGTGCAAATCTGGCGATTTTTCCAGAAGGCACACGCTCGACCAGTCGTAAAATGTCTCGGTTCAAACATGGTGTTGCGCTTCTGGCAACAGAGATGAAGGTGCCAATTGTGCCGTGCTATTTGACCGGTCTCAATAAGCTCCGACCGAAAGGCACACGGGAAATATTTCCTGGGCCTGCATCAGCAAACTACCTGCCGCCAATACATCTACCCGAGGGGATCGAAATCCCTGATGCCACGCGCATGATTTATGAGGCACTAAATGAAGTACACAACCGTGTACTCGAGCATGGTGATTCTGCCGCCAGATGGGACTGGCAGTCGCCGGGTGGTTAATCGAGCGCTGCGTTCAGCCATTGACAGGTGTCAGTTATCACGGCTTCGCGATTAGTCTCATTGAGCATTTCATGGCGACCCTCAGGATAAAATCGTGTCGTGACAGCCAGACCATGATGGCGATAAAAATCCAGCATGCGCGTGATGTTTTTCATGCCGTTGTGTACCGGATCGGCTGATCCGGAAAACACATAAACCGGCAGGCCGCCAGGAATACCGGCTACGGCCTGTTTTGTCCAGTTTGCCCGTTCCGCTTCAAACAGGTCGCAAATACTCATGCAGCAAGGGACGAATCCACAGAACGGGTCCTCCACATACTGTTTTACGGTGCCAGGATCACGAGAAAGCCATTCGTAGCCTGTAGCTCCTGGCTCGTCATCGAAGGCTTTGTTGGCGCTGCCGAACAGCAGGCTCTGAAGCAGTGGGCTCGTTGCATGATTCCCGAGTCGCCAGCTTTCAAATTTTGCGATGGTATGCAGCAGCCATCCCTGAAATCTCGATCCTGCTCCGGGTGAACCTGACAGGATCACAAGATCAATTGTCTCGCCGTGGCGCGCAATATATTGCTGCGAGAGCATTGAGCCCATGCTGTGCCCGAACAATATGACCGGTTTACCCGGATATTGGGACCTGCGCATTTGGATGATCTCCAACAAGTCCTTAATGGCGCGATTCCAGCCGTCCTCACCAAAGTCTCCCAGAACCTCGGCAGTTTCACCATGTCCTCGATGGTCGTTAGCAGACACTTCGAATCCCTGCGCACAAAGCTTTCTTGCTGTCCAGTCGTAGCGTGCGGCATGCTCTCCCATACCATGCGCAATGTGCACCAGAGCCCTTGGTTCTGTGCCTGAACTCCAACGATAACAATGCACGTCTTTCCCATCGCTGCCCTTAAACTTAAACGATTCTGACTTAAACTCAGCGCTCATGAGGACTTACCTCCCAGCGTTTCGCCGCGTAGAAGTGCATCGATAGCCTGGGCGACACCGGCGTCAGTGTTGGCCGTCGTAACGTAGGTGGCAGCGGCCTTGATGTTGTCTTCTGCCTGTCCCATGGCGACCGACGCTCCAGCAAGCTCGAACATGGAAATATCATTTTCTGCATCTCCGAATGCAACAACTTCGTCAGGTGCTATACCGGTATGTGCACAAGCAGCTAACAGGGCTTGTCCCTTGTTAGCTGCGCGAGCCGTGATCGTGATAACGATTTTGCCGGTAGGACCAATCGAATCGTATATATTGACGGCGTCGCGGAATTTATCTTTCAACTCCGCCTTAATCTGTCGGTTGACCGCAGTTCCCTGTATCGCCGCAATTCTCGGCAAGTCCTGCTCACTACCTGTAAGCCGCGGTACCCAGCGCATCTCGGGCGACAACAGCGAGGCGTCGGGCTCCCCATCAAGTTTTATTAACGTCTCGTTGGATGTGGTTATCGTCGCGATACAGCGTTCTGCATCGCAGATTGCGTATAGCTCGTTGACGAAATCAATTGGCAACCGGTGATCAAAAATATCTTGTTGCTCTGCCGGAATATATACCTGCGCACCGCTACAGGCGATAACCGGAACACTGATGCCGATTTCATCGGCGATCCGTTCGGCCATTTGGCGCCAGCGTGCCGTGGCGATAATGATCTGGTAACCCGCATGGTGTGCAGCCGCGACTGCGTGCTTGTGGGCTGCAGGCAGATCCTCTCCGATCAGGAGCGTTCCGTCCAGATCAATCGCAAGGGCTTTGTAGGTCATAGTTGTGCTCCGAAATTTCGAAAAAAAAGTTTGGCCAAATCGTTATTCTTGCTCTGGCCTCGTTATCAGAAACCACGATTAGCGAAGCATTTTTGCGTAAGGCAAAGCTATCACATACTGGCCTGGATTTTGGGTTGTGGTTGCGAATAATTGCGCTCTAACAGGGTAACTGGAATACTGGTCGTCCCGGTTTGGGATGACCCCAGACACTGACGAGATCTAACGGAGAATCAAGATGGATCACCAAACCTGGCTTGCGCAGGTAACCGAGGATATTGTCGAGCCAGACAGACCCATTTGTGATCCACACCACCATCTCTGGGATCACCCAGGTAGTCGATATCTGCTGGACGAACTGATCAACGACACAGGATCTGGGCATAACGTGACCAGTACCGTGTTCGTCGAGTGCAACTCCATGTATCGACGGTCCGGAAAATTATCCCTTGCTCCGGTAGGGGAGACTGAATTTGTTCAGGGTATCGCGGCCATGAGCAACAGCGGACAGTATGGACCAACGAGGGTGGCGGCGGGGATCGTTAGTTTCGCTGATCTGACCCTGGGTGAAGGCGTACGCCCTGTCCTCGAGGCTCATGTAGCCGCCAGCGTGAATCGATTTCGGGGTATCCGGCATGCGGCCGGCTGGGATGAAAGCCCGGACATCCGTAATTCCCATACGAATCCGTTTGAAGGTCTGATGATGGATGACAATTTTCGTCAGGGTTTTTCAATTCTTGGAGAAATGTCCCTCACCTTTGATGCCTGGTTCTACCATCACCAACTCTCCGAATTTGCTGACCTGGCTCGAAGTTTCCCGGAAGTTACGATCATTCTGGATCACTTCGGTGGTCCCCTGGGAATTGGGCCGTACCAGCCAGAGTCGACTTACACTGAGTGGGTTGAGCGTATTGAGGCACTCCAGCCGCTCGAAAACGTGCATTTCAAGCTCGGCGGCATCAACATGAAGGTTAATGGTTTTAACTGGCATAAACGCGCCATGCCTCCCACCTCAGATGAACTGGCAGAGAAAACGGCCAGGTATTATGAAACCTGTATCGACTTGTTCGGGGCGAATCGCTGCATGTTTGAAAGCAACTTTCCGGTAGATAAAGATTCGTGTTCCTATGCAGTCCTCTGGAATACCTTTAAGAAAATCACTGCTGGCAGAACGGAAGACGAGAAGGCGGCGTTATTCCATAATACCGCGGCGCGTGTCTATTCAATTGAATCAGTTGAATGAGCGAGTCAACTGTTAGTGTAATGAGTAGTGCGATGAAATGAGTAGTGCAATTAAATGAGTAGTGCAATGAGACAGAAAACGATGCGTGGTGAGTGCTTTTGTGGATCGGTTAAATTCACGGTGACTAATCCGAGCATCTGGTGTGCCCATTGTCACTGCACTATGTGCCAGCGTTCACATACGGCGGGAGTGGTAACCTGGGTTGGCTGCGATGAGAACACAGTGGAACTGTCAGACACCGGAGCAATGTTGCGCTGGTTCGCCAGCTCCGATGCCGCGAAACGAGGATTTTGCCGCGAATGCGGAAGTACTCTGTTTTTCCGCTCATCCCAGTGGCCCGGAGAACTGCATATAGCTCGTGCAGCGTTTACCTCGGAAGTGGACCGGGAACCGGGAAAACATGCTTTCCATGAGACCCGTGTTGACTGGATGACACTGGCGGATCAGTTACCGGGAACCTCCAGTGGATCGGCGTAGACTGCTAACCCGAATCGTTCAGGCGTTTTCAATCACCGGCTTCGGTTTTCTGGCGTATCCATTCTTTCGGACCTTCGTGCCTACCTTCGGTCAGGATGCCACGCGGGAGGTCGATGTGTCCGGGCTTCGCGCCGGTGAATCGAAAATCGTGCGTTGGCTGGGTCGTCATGTTGTGGTGCTGAGGCGAGATCCCGCCCTTGTGAAAACGGTGGAACTGAAGGATGCGAGGTCTGATTTCTCGCAACAGCCGGCCTTCGCAAAGAACCAGCATCGTTCCCGTCGCCCGGATCTCTTTCTGGCGTATTTGAACTGCACTCATCTGGGTTGTGAAGTAGCCGTGACCCAATCAGGTGAGTTCGAGTGTCCGTGCCACAGTAGTCGGTTCGATGCAGCGGGTCGTGTGTATAGCGATTCTGTCGCTGCTTTCAATCTGGAAGTACCTGATTATCAGTACGTTGCCCATAGCACTGTTCAGCTAATAAAAAGGGGATAACAATAATGAATGAACCGTTGCGACCTGTCAGAGCACTTACCAGCGACATTCACCGCCGGTGCGCGATCATGGTTAAATGCTTATCTGCAATTTTGATACTACTTCCTGCCCTGGCAGCTATGGGAGCGGATACACCGCCCGCTGCACCTTGTTCAGCGGCCGAATATCGGCAGTTCGATTTCTGGCTCGGGCAGTGGACATCTTCTTCCGCGGAGGGCAAAACCCAGGGAACGAACCGGATAGAAAAAATCATGGGCGGCTGTGTTATTCAGGAGAACTGGGCAAGCGGAAAGTTTCAAGGTACCAGCTTCAACTTTTACGATGCTGCCGATAAACACTGGCATCAGACCTGGGTAGACAATGGTGGTGGATCACTGAGGCTGACGGGCGGTTTGATCGACGGCACGATGAAACTGTCTCAACAACAGGATAATGGGGACGGTGGAACTGTCATCCAGAGAATAACCTGGACTCCACAATCCAATGGTAAGGTTCACCAACACTGGCAGTCGTCGGCTGACAACGGACAGACCTGGCAGGACGTTTTTAATGGCTTCTACGAGAAACAAGCCACGACGGAAATTGATCATTAATCACGAACTATGAAAAATCTGCTCATTGTCTATCACAGTAAGAACGGAAAGAATCGGTCAATGGCCACTGCGGTGCTCGAAGGTGCCAGGCACGATGATATTGAGGGTGTCGTTGTTCGATTCAAAACAGCCCCTGAGGCAGGCGCGGACGATCTGCTGTGGGCGGATGGTCTGATTTTAGGCACCCCTGAAAATTTTGGCTATATGTCCGGTGCCTTGAAGGACTTCTTCGACAGAACTTTCTATGAGGTTGAGGGACAGGTCGAGGGTCGACCTTACTGTATTTTCGTTGGTTCCGGGAACGATGGTCAGGGTGCCGTCGCCAGCATACAGAGAATCTGTAAGGGCTATAAATTCAGAGAGGTGCTGCCCCCTCTGATAATTGTTGGGGACATGAGCGACGACTCACCTGGTCTCTGCCGGGAACTAGGCATGGGCATGGCAGCCGGGCTTGATGCTGGAATTTTCTAACCGATGATCGAGGCGATGCGGACTGGGGGAATGCGGGCAGATTCAGGTTGCATCTGTATGTATATACAGTACTATTGATTCTATGGACAGGGAAATCAAAACGCCACGTGATGCTCTCGCACGGGAGGTTAAGCGGATCCCGCATGAACCAATCAAGGGTCGAGGCACACAGTACAATCCAGATAACCGGTTTTCGAATACCACGAGCACGCCAGTAGACGATGGTTGGCACAGGGAAGAAGCGCGAGGACGTGTACCGACGACGCTAATAGAAGAGCGAGCAAAAACCATAATCTCCAGTAATCGGTCTCCGGACATTCCCTTCAACTATTCGATTAATCCTTATCGTGGTTGCGAGCATGGATGCATCTACTGTTACGCGAGGCCCAGTCATGCCTACTGGGACTTCTCTGCCGGACTGGATTTCGAAACCAAAATCATCGTTAAGACTGGTGCTGCGGGATTGCTGAGAGAAACGCTGTCAAAACCTGGATATCGGTGTGAAACGTTGTGTATTGGCGCTAACACCGACCCCTATCAGCCCGCAGAGGCCAGTTTGAAAATTACCAGGTCAATTCTGGAAGTTCTCAGGGAGCATCGGCATCCGTTCTCCATTATCACCAAGAGCCAATTGATAGGCAGAGACATAGATATTCTGGCAGAGATGGCGAAGCTAAAACTTTGCTCGGTTGCTATCAGTGTGACCACGATGGATAACCATCTGAAACGAATACTGGAACCCAGAGCATCTTCGGGAGATGCCCGGCTGGCGATCATTAAAAAACTTTCCGACGCGGGGATCAGGGTGACGATGTTGGTTGCCCCGGTAATACCGCTAATTAACGATGCAGAACTTGAATCCATTTTGGCCGCTGGTAAACGCGCCGGTGCGATTTCTGCCAGGTACATTTTTTTACGATTACCCGGTGAAGTAGCCGGGTTATTTCGGACATGGCTCGAGGAGCACTATCCGGACCGGGCAGCACATGTCATGAGTCTGGTCCAGCAAAGCCGGGCGGGGAAAGATTATGAATCCGAATTTGGCAAGCGCATGGTAGGCCGGGGCGTTTTTGCCGAAATGTTAAATCAGCGATTCCATGTTAACGAGCGCAAACTGGGCTTTATCGAGGCCGAACGGTTCAGTCTTGATAACAGCCAGTTTCGAAGGCCAGGTGCAAGCCAGATGCAGTTGTTTTAGGCGAAAACGATATGCACCCGGCGATTTTGTCGGCCTTTGTTCTCAATCTTTGAAATTTTCACGGTACCAATTTCTGAGGTATTGCGGATATGAGTACCACCACAAGGTTGAAAATCGACATCCATCACCCTGACCATTCGGATGTCACCGACGCCTCTGGGAGGCTGGACCGACATGGTACGGACCAGTTCCGGTTTTGCAGACAACTCATCGTCAGTGATGGACTCGAGGACAACATCATGGCCTTGCGCAACGAGCAGGTTCATCTTCTCGGTGAGTGCTTCCTTATCCAGAATGTGATCGCCTACATCGAAGTCCAGCCGGCTTTTTTCTGCGCCCACAGAACCGCCAGTGACCGGGACAGGAATCAGGGATCCCAGGAGATGCATGGCGCTATGCATGCGCATATGGCGATAGCGTCGTTCCCAGTCGATCCCAATTCGTACTGACTGCCCGGGTTTAAACTCACCGTCGGGGGCGGCCGTAAAATGCAGGATGCTATTGGTTTCAGAACCCTTCCGCGTATCCGTAATTGCGAAACGTTGTCCACCGGCTGCTTCCAGCCAGCCGGAATCGCCCGGTTGTCCTCCGCCAAGAGGATAGAAAATTGTGCGATCCAGTTCGATGACACCCTCGTCAACGGCAGTGATCGTGGCGTCGAGTTCGGTCAGGTAACTGTCTTTCTGGAACACGGCTTCGGTCATTCAATATCCCCCTGATTGGCATGTCGGTATGCGGCTGTCCGGCGCAAATTTTCATCGCCGCACGCGGTTTAATGTATCATGATTTCAAGCTACTGTTAGGTGCCGCGGGTAATGAAAAATTTTGACTTGACCGGGAAGACGGCCATCGTCACGGGTGGTAATGGCGGGATCGGGCTGGGCATCGCTCGTGGATTGGCCACAGCGGGCGCGAGTGTTGTCATTGCGGGCAGGAATGAAGAAAAAAGCAACCGGGCACTGGCAGAACTCCACAAGCTTGGAAATCAACATCTGTCAGTGAATTGTGACGTCGGGAGAATGGACGATATAGATCGTTGCGTCGAAACCACGCTGGATGAATTTGGCGAAATTGATATCCTGGTGAACAATGCAGGCCTGGTGAGAGGTGGTGCCGCCGAAATCTTGCCTGAAGACGCATGGGATGAAGTTATCGATATTAATCTCAAGGGTACACTTCGTTTCTGCCAGGCCGTGTACGGACATCTAAAGAACGCGGGTGGTGGCAAAATCATCAACATCGGTTCGATGTATTCCTTGTTTGGGAGTCCGGGTTCTGTTGCATATGCCGCGAGCAAGGGTGGGGTAGTGCAACTCACCAGATCTCTGGCGACCTCCTGGGCACAGGACAACATTCAGGTTAACGTTATCTTGCCAGGCTGGATTTCCACCGACATGACAGCGGCGGCGATGGACAATAAACCTTTCTACGATATGATCATCGCTCGTACCCCGGAAGGAAGATTTGGTGAGCCGGATGAACTTGCAGGCGCGGCAGTTTTCCTCGCCTCGGCAGCCTCAGACTTCGTGACCGGAATTTCATTGCCCGTTGATGGTGGTTACAGCATTGGCTAGTGATCCGATCCTGTATTAACTGACCGGGAAACCTTCTTTGAAACTATCGCTATTGATATTGTCCAACGGAAAAATCGGGCGGCGTACATTTCGAAAGTTAAGCTGATTATAGTCTGATGTACAAACACCTCGACCGGCGCACTCGATTACTTTTTTTGCGATGGGGAGAAAGGTTGCACGATAATGAATTCGACTTTTCAGCATCAGGTAGGTTTTTTCCAGCGGGTCAATGCCGAGACTATAGAAGCAGCCAAGATCGAACGGTTCGATGTGTCGCGAGATCACGATGATCTGGACATTGCCCGTATCGAGCACGACCGTCGCGCCCATATTCATCCTGGCGCCGGTTGACATGGGTCCCTTAACCACAAACCTGCCATCTGAAACCAGTTTCACTGTTCCGGTGACAGTCAAAGGTGTGCTTTGTTCCTGCAGCGCCTGCATATGATACCTGGCACCGAGATCAATGGTGATTTCACTGCCGACGCCTGCAGCAATCATCTGCTGAACAGCCGCCGGGTCATGGATACCGAATACCGCGACATCTTCGAGTCCCTGTAAGAGGATCTCCCGGAGAACCTCTGTTGTATCCATGGTACCGCCTGACGCGGTGTTGTCGTAATGATCGAGCAGGATAATCGGTCCTTCACCCGGTTCTTCCCGTGCAATGATGGCGTGAGCTACTGACTCGGCCAGTGGCTCAAGTTTGTACACAAATGCCTCGCGGTGCGACCAGGCAAGCTCCAGCAGTTCATCCCTTATTTCGCAAGCCCGCTGTTCGTCGTTATCGGTGACTACGACGACGCTTAATCCGGCGTTGCTGATGTCAGCGTGGGGAAATCCCGTGAACAGACTCACAGCAATACTTTCTGCCTCCAATTCCCGGACGCGCTCCTGTAACTCCCCGTTGGGGAAGTCACCGGTTCCCTGGCGCATTACATGTGGCAGCATTGGTGCATTTCCCCATACCATAGTTGGAGTCGTGCGGCCCTCAAGTGAATTAAATAACGCTGTGGCTACACGCACGCCGGTTTCGAACATGTCGATATGCGGATAGGTCTGATAGCCGGTTATCACCGTCGCATTTTCGACCATCATCGGATACAGATTAGCGTGCATATCGAGTCCGACTCCAATTGGAATGCCTGGATAAAGATCTCTTAATTTGTTCAGCAGAAAACCTTCGCCGTCATCCTGGCGCTCTGTCACCATGGCGCCGTGTAAATCCAGGAGCAGCGCATCGCACCCTTCGGCTGCTTCGCAAATGCGCTGGACCATATATTCGTAGGCCTCCTGGTCAACCGGCCCTGAAGGGGGAGCGCCTGCGAGTAGTGGCGTTACAATCTCACCACCTTGCCGCTCAATCACTTGTTCAGCAACCTGTAGCATACCGGCCATGGTTGATGAACCTTGCGCAGCACCCTGGTATGCCCGTTTTCCTTCCGCTGGATTGTGACCACTGCCGAAACGGTCCAGCGGAGTGGGAACCGGCGAGAAGGTATTCGTTTCATGGCTCATCATGGCTACCAGAATCTTCATTCTCTGACTTCCTGCGGTTTTTGTATCGTCGGTTGTTGAATCATGCCATTGACTGCCTCAAGAACCAGGTCAATCGAGGGGCGGTCCCGGTAGCTATCTTCCGAAAGTTTGGCGCGTACAGAATGATTGCTGTCAACCACAAAAATTCCGGGGTAGGGCACGCCATAGGCCATATGATCCCTGGCAAAAGATTCATTGAGTAGACCAAAAGCCTTGATGTGTTTGGATTCGGTGTCCGAAAGAATCGGAAATCCGATGTTGTATTGTTCAATAAATTTTAAGTTGGTTTTTGGCGGTTCATAAGTCAGCACGGCAATCTTGACGCCCAGCTGATCAAACTCGTCCTTACGCGCTGACAACTCCACGAGTTGTTTTTTGCAGTAGGGTCACCAGGTAACCGAGCGGTTAAATAAGAAGACCAGTCCGTTGGTACCTGCCAGTTCATTGCTGTTGCGTAATTGGCCATGTTGATCCATTGCGATCACCTCGGGAAACTGCGAATCCTGCGGCACTGAACTCGCCCATTCGGCATTAGCGATGGTACTTGGCATGAGTAGGATGAATAAAAGAACTTTTGGCATACTGTTTCCTTCAGGTGAGCTCAATAGTAGTGACCGACGGGCGTTGAAGTTTGTTCCCCGAAAAGACATCATCAGATTAACCTGAAACTAAATCAAGAGAGCCAGTGCAACTGGTCTATGGATAACTTACACCTAATTCCGCTTGAGCAAGGACATGCGCGTGAAATCCTGGGATGGCGTTATCCGGCGCCTTACGATTTCTATAATCCGCCCGTTGACCAGCATTTCGAGACCTACGTTTCAGAATTCGTTAATCCGCTTTATCGGTTCCACGCTGTACTTGACCGGCATGACGAGTTCGTCGGGTTTTGTTCTTTCGGCATAGACGGTCAGGTTCCGGGTGGAGATTATCAGCGCGATGCGCTTGATATTGGCCTTGGTATGCATCCCGACCTGACCGGGAACGGGCAGGGCAGAACCTTTTTTGAGGCGATTCTACGTTATGGTATTGATGAGTTTGAGCCGGATTGTGTCCGCCTGACAGTGGCAGACTTTAACGTGCGCGCGATTCACTTGTACGAGAACTTCGGATTTCAAGCGGCCGATGCGTTCATCGATAGTGTGCTCGCGGTTCCGTACACGATCCTGCTCAGGAACTTCGACAGGTCAGAATCGAAACCGTATGCGTGAGATAAGCCTGCCGAGACTGATTACCGAGCGGTCAGTCATCAAACTGATGGAGCCACAAAACGCGTCGTTGATGACTCGATTCAGGGTCGAAAATCGACAACATCTCACTCAGTGGGAGCCGACAAGATCGCCTCAGTTTTATACGGAACTGTTTTGGCAGGTCCAGCTACGTACTGCGATACGTGAGTTTCGTCTCGGAAACAGTGTTTGCCTGGTGATGCTCAATGCCCAGGAGACAGAAGTGCAGGGCGTCGCAAACTGCACCAATATCGTTCGCGGCACATTTCAGGCGTGTACGCTTGGTTATGCATTAGCAGCGAAATACCAGGGACAAGGCATCATGTTCGATGCGCTCAAGGTGGTCAGCCGTTATCTGTTCGAGGAACAGGGTTTAAATCGGATAATGGCGAATTACCTGCCAAGAAACGCACGCAGTGGGATCCTGCTTGAAAAACTGGGATTCGAAATTGAGGGACAAGCCAGACGTTTTCTCAGGATCAATGGTCAATGGGAGGACCATATACTGACTTCTCTCGTTAATCCGGACGGCAAAGAAGATCTGCGGAACGGTTAGCCCGCATGTTTGTCCAACCTTCTTCGCCACAATTGCCATTAACTCCATTCATGAAGAATGCGGGCCAGGGTCGTCAGGCCTCCGGCAGTTCATAGACAAAGCCGGGGCTGCCCATGTAGATGCCACCGTCCACGTTGATACAGGCGCCTCCTGCGTAAGTCCACGCACTATCCACGCTAACAGGATCAATACGTCGGGCATGGGGAATCGGCGTGTGACCGTGAATCAGCACGTTTCCTCCGTAAAGCTTCAACACCTGCTGGGCGCGTTGCTTGCCAGTCATGGTGAGGCCGCAGAAAGCCATATGTTCACCAAATTCGGTGAGCGCGGTCTCCCACTTGCGTAGGTCCCGTCCGCTCATGAGTGCCTGGAATGCGGCATTGACCTGCTTGATACTCGTGCCATAGTTGATGTAAAGCATCGCATCTGCATGCTGTAGTAACGCATTGTTGACCAGAGCCATGGCAGGAAGCGATTCAATCCAGGCTGCATGCCGCTCGGTAAATGCGAGCAGGTCGCCTTCCATCCCGCCCCAGTGCAGCCACTGATCAACGATCGGGGTTCCATCGCTGGTTGACTCGTCCCTGAATCGATAGGCGCACAATATCATCAGTTCGTGGTTGCCCAGGATAGACTGAACCTGCCCACCGGCAAGCGCGGCCTGCTGCTGCAGCCGTATGGTCATGTCCACACATTGGATGCCGGATTGCCCCCGGTCGAAGAAGTCCCCGATTAACCACAAGTGATTGGTGCCCCCGATCCAGTTCAGATCCTCGTCACACAGACCAGCCTGCTGCAGCAAAACTCCATATTGCTGGTGATATCCGTGGAGGTCCCCGATGATGTAAGTTGACATGATGAAGTGAGCTTGCCAGTGGTGGGCGTACTTTACAGATTAATTCTGCCTGCCACTAATTATTCACCGGCGATATCGGCCCACCAGCGATGGCATCCCGGCAGCGCAGGCAATCCTGATCGGCGCAGCGTGTAATTTCAGGCTGTTGAAGGATGGTCTGGACCAGAACCGGCAGTACTTCTGCCGCCTTGAACAATCGACAATCCGCCCCGCACAGGGTGAATTTCTGTCCCAGATGTTCAATCGATGGTTCAAGTTGATTAAACGCCCGGGAACAGCTGCCGACACGGGCAGCAGCTGTCTCAATATCCGCAGTGACTGCCCAGCGAATAAACAACGACCGACCGGCCAATTGTTCGGCGTAGTGGACAAAGGTCAATGAAGTGAGGTCTGTGCCGATCAATAACAAGACACCGTCCATGGCATTAAGTGCTCGCAGTGGTGCGTAGACATCCGTCCAGTCCTGAGGAGAGATCAGTTCACCGGCCATGGGCCCAAGTGCGGTGAATGAGTTAAGTGGGTGATTACCTCGTATCCGTTCGGGCCGCGCGAGTATGCGAGTTACCAAAGCTCCCATCGCCCTGGTGGATAATTGTGGTGACGACGGATCGAAAATCCCGGTAACCGCGGCAGGTGTGTCCACCACCGGGTAATTCATGCCGTTACGTGAGGGGCGATCAAACAGTGGCGGTAGGGTTTCTAAAAAGTAAGTGAAACTGGGAACCAGGAGGGTACAGTCTCGTCGCAGCAGGAGATCAATGAGTTCATCGGCGTCGGTACCCGTGTGCATTGAACGCATTGAGGCATGCAGGCAGACCGGCCGGGCGAAAACGCCTGATTCGTCCAGCACCTGAACCAGTTCTGCCAGGTCGCGGCGCAATTAGTTCTCCCTGCGGTTGATGTTAATACCTTCCTCGGTGAATCGCTTCATTACCCTTGCAGACATTTTTGGTCCAATTTGCTGAGACCAGGTCTGCGCGGCATCCAGGGATTCCTGCATGAGCTTTGGCATGAGCTTGTTCGCTTTCCTGCCGACCGCGGAGCGGTTGAATTCGACGAGTCCATGAAGTTCTTCGAGGGTGAAATAGCGCGCGTAGATCGGATAAATCTGCTCCTGGAGAGATTCGTTTTGTAACTCTTCTTCCACCAGCACCTTGATTTCTTCCGTCACGATTTGCGAGGCTAGTTCAGAAACGTCAGCGTTGTTGGCCTTCAGCACAGACAGCATTTGCTGAGTGAAGGCATCTGCAAACTGGTCACTGTTGATCTCTGCACCGGTAATCTGCATCAACTCGCGGATAGCCGCCAGTTTTTCCTGCGGGATTTGCAGGCTGTCATCGGGAACAACGCTACTGTTTTCCGAACCGCCGGCCGTGATGCTGAAGCCCAGACTGAGAATCAGGACAATCTTAAGCTGCATCTGCCATGTCCAGGCTTAATCGTATGACTACCCGATGGCGAATTCTGCCGCTCAGGGTGGCCAACAGGTCTGTGAAAAACATTTGGATGCCGTATTTGCGCCGTAATGCCTCATAGGCAAGCTTATTCTCATCGGGGTTTGTGACGAGAAATGCCTGACAGCTGCTCCACTCACCGATGTTACCCCCGAATGCGTCGCATTTGGCTAATTGTGCCTGGCTACTCCGGCGAATCCGTTTCACTTTCCCGGCCGACCCTGCGCTAAAGCAATAAAACGTGCTATCTGAAGTCGCTGCAAACCAGACTGGCGTGCGCACTTCGGCGCCATTCCTGCGAAAGGTAGCAAGACTTAAGTATCGGGCACTTTGAAGCGTGGGCATGGGCAAAGAATACCAGCAATGGTCACAAATGGTCAGCCTGAAGTGACCTACCGGGTCGACCCTGACAGTATTTAGAGTGCTGGCGTATACATTCAGAAGTGAATGTAAGTGATTGTAATTAAACGTAATCAGATAATAGTTTTCTATGACTTTCAAAACCTGGCACGGAGATTGAATAGCTGATACCAATTGTAAATATTTATTCAGGACGAACCCATGAACAAGCTAAGCAAAATTTTAAACGGTGTTGCCTTCTCATCACTGCTTGCCGGTCAGGCACTGGCTGGATCACTCGGCGCCA
>JAJFKA010000170.1 GCA_021773555.1 Gammaproteobacteria bacterium | reverse complement strand
GATGCTTTCGCCGTGAATGTGGAGCTGATTGTTTCGTTACGGCCGAACATTGTTTTTGCCTGGTCAACGGGAGGGACGAATCGCGCGCTGACTCACCTTCGTGGACTCGGCTATGCCATCTACATTAATGAAGCCCGAACGATCGCAGGCATCGGGGATACCTTGTCGGCGATGGCGAAGCTAACCGGAGTTCCGGAACGTGGTGAGGAATTGCACAACCGATTGCTGCTACGCCTTGAGGAATTTCAGCAAGTGAGTTATTCCGCTTCTAGACCCACTGTTTTTTTTCAGATATCAGACCAGAACCTGTATTCGGTCAATAGCGATCACCTGATCGGTCAGGCGATACAGTTGTGTAAGGGAGAGAATGTTTTCGCTGAACAACCGGTTTCGGTACCACTGGTGTCAATGGAATCAATTCTGATGGCCGACCCAGACGTCCTGGTCATCAGCAAACCCGAGGGGAATGCCGAGTCCCCCTGGAAAGCGAAATGGAGCAGATATCCCGGATTTAAGGAGAAGTTACGCTGGATTGATCCGGGCCTGATTTCCAGACCTTCTTTACGGATGCTTGAGGGCATCGATCAGTTATGCAAAATCATCCATGGATAGACTTTTTTAAGATCATGAATAACGTAACGAAGATGAGGTCCCTGCGTTATAGTTCTTTGATCCGGCGGTAGCGAGGACAAGAAGATGGACGAAAACCAGATTGGTAAGAAAACGGTCGTAGATGTTGATCCGGTAGAGACGGCGGATTGGATGGAGGCGATTAATTCGGTGCTCGAGACGGGTGGGGTTGAACGTGCCCAGTTCATTTTACAGAGGTTATCCACTCGTTTGACAGAAACCGGTGCGCAACTTCCCTACGCCATTAATACGCCCTACCGAAATACTATTCCTGTCAGCAAAGAAGCAAGAATGCCCGGTGACCTCTTCCTCGAACGGGGGCTTCGCTCCTTGATACGCTGGAACGCCATGGCGATGGTCATGCGTGCGAATCTGAAGGATCCGACGCTGGGGGGTCATATTTCCAGCTTTCAGTCCAGTGCGACACTTTATGATGTGGGCTTTAATTATTTTTTCAGGGCGTCCGTCGATGATGGGCCAGGTGATCTGCTCTATATCCAGGGACACAGCGCTCCGGGTATTTACGCGCGATCTTTTCTCGAAGGACATCTCACCGAAGCACAATTGGACAAATTTCGCCAGGAAGTCGATGGCGATGGACTGTCATCCTATCCCCATCCCTGGTTGATGCCTGATTACTGGCAGTTTCCAACGGTCTCGATGGGGCTAGGTCCACTTCAGGCGATTTACCAGGCGCACATTATGAAGTACCTGGCATTTCGTGGTCACACGAAGGAAAGTGATCGCAAAGTCTGGTGTTTTGCCGGTGATGGCGAAATGGATGAACCTGAATCCCAGGGCGCAATTGCACTCGCCGGGAGGGAGGGGCTCGACAATCTGATCTTTGTCGTCAATTGTAATTTGCAGAGGCTGGATGGCCCGGTCAGGGGCAACGGTAAAATCATTCAGGAACTGGAAGCATCGTTTCGCGGTGCCGGTTGGAATGTCATTAAAGTTGTCTGGGGACGAATGTGGGACACCTTGTTTGAGAAAGACAAGATGGGTCTGCTGCAACAAAGGATGGACGAAGCCGTTGACGGCGAGTACCAGAATTACAAGAGTCGGGACGGCGGTTACACCCGTGAGCACTTTTTCGGAAGGTACCCGGAATTGTTGAAAATTGTTGAGGACCTTTCTGATGAAGATATCTATCGCCTGAATCGGGGTGGACACGATCCCTACAAGGTCTATGCGGCGTACGCCGCGGCCACTAAACACAAGGGCCAGCCAACGGTCATTCTTGCCAAAACAGTGAAGGGTTATGGGCTTGGCCCGGCTGGTGAGGCACAAAATTACACCCACTCGGTAAAAAAACTGGACCTGGAAGGATTGAAGGAGTTCCGCGACCGATTTGATATTCCACTGCCGGATTCCGAACTGGCAACCGTTCCATACTACCGCCCGCCGGAAGATTCGACCGAAATGCGTTATCTAAAAGAGCGAAGGGCAGCGCTGGGTGGATCCATGCCAACCCGACGAACTGAGTTTGAGACGCTCAAGCTGCCGGGAATCGATATTCTTGGGTCGGTTTTGAAGGGCACGGGCGACCGGGAGATATCAACGACCATGGCGTTTGTCAGGATCCTCTCAGCGCTGATCAAGGATAAGAACATTGGCACAAGAATTGTTCCCATCGTTCCAGACGAGGCCAGGACCTTTGGCATGGAGGGAATGTTTCGACAGTTGGGGATCTATTCGGCAGTTGGGCAGTTGTACGAACCCAGCGATGCGAGCCAGCTAATGTATTATCGCGAGGATCAGGACGGGCAGGTAATGGAGGAGGGGATTAACGAAGGCGGCGCCTTCGCTGCGTGGTTAGCTGCAGCCACATCCTACTCGAATCATGCCAGTGTGTTGATTCCGTTCTACATCTATTACTCCATGTTTGGCTTTCAACGGGTCGGCGATCTTTGCTGGGCGGCCGGTGATCTGCAGGCGAGAGGGTTTTTGCTGGGAGGCACTTCGGGCAGGACAACGCTTAACGGTGAAGGGCTGCAACACCAGGATGGTCACAGTCATGTTCTTGCATCCACGGTGCCCAATTGTGTGTCCTACGATCCGACCTATGCTTATGAGCTTGCAGTGATCATTCACCATGGTTTGCAAACCATGTTTATTAAAAAGGAACCGAAGTATTTCTACATCACCTTAATGAATGAAAACTATGCGCAACCGGCAATACCTGCGGACTGCGAGGAAGGCATCATTAAGGGCATGTATCGGTTAACTAAAAATACCAGGAAAAACAGTAAGAAGGTGGTCCAGCTAATGGGCTCTGGAGCGATCCTGCTTGAGGTCATTGCGGCGGCAGAATTGTTGAAGACTGAGTTTGATGTGGCCGCTGACATATGGAGTGTTACCAGCTTCAACGAACTGAAACGTGAGGCTGATTCAGTGTCAAGATGGAACATGCTGCATCCGGAAGAAACGCCGCGCCAGAGTCACATTGAGTCATGTCTCGCCGATACGCGGGGCCCGGTGATTGCAGCGACCGACTACATGAAAAATTATGCGGACCAGGTGCGTGAATTCATACCCTCGACTTACAGTGTCCTTGGCACGGATGGTTTTGGTCGCAGTGATACCCGTGAACGGTTGCGTCATTTCTTTGAAGTGGATCGCTTTTTTATTGTGGTCGCTGCACTGGATGCACTGGTGAAGGAAAATGTTATTGATAGTACGCTGGTGACTGAGGCGCTGAAAAAATTCAATATCGATCCTGATAAACCTGACCCGAGTATTTCCTGATCATGGTTGAAAAAGTATTCGTTCCTGACGTTGGTGAAGCCGACAATGTAGAAGTTGTCGAAATCCTTGTCGCGGTGGGTGACTATGTCGAGCTTGATGCTTCGCTCGTTGTCCTCGAATCAGATAAGGCGAGTATGGAGATTCCTGCCCCGCACGCAGGGAGGGTATCGACCATTGCAATCAGCGAAGGAGATGCCGTTAACGAAGGTGATCTGCTGCTTGAACTTGAGCTGGAAACCGAGGCGGCACCTGGCAAATCGCAGGATTCTGATTCGGCAGCCGCAGATGACCCAGTGACCATGGCAGATACCCCATCCGTGGACGAGCCTGTGTCTGAATCTGAACCTGAAATGCGACAGACCCCGGAACCCGATCAGAGTGGGTCAGAGACCTCGACGCATGAAGTGCGCGTACCCGACGTGGGCGAAGCCGACAACGTTGAGGTGGTCGAGATCCTTGTCGCAGCTGGTGCCCGCGTATCAAAAGATGAATCACTGATCGTGCTGGAATCGGACAAGGCCAGCATGGAAATCCCCGCTCCTCTCGACGGCGTTGTGATATCCATCGCAGTCGATCTCGGTGCAGCGGTTGAGGAAGGTGATCTCATTTTGGTCATTGAAACAGCTGAATCAACGTCACCCGCAGCGAAGGTCAGTGAGGCTCCGGTGCGTGAAACCCCGGTGCGCGAAGACACGGCGGTAAAGAAACCTGAAACACCATCCCCGGAGCAGTCTGATCCTGCGGCCAATTCGACCAGGGTGCACGCTGGTCCGGCAGTGCGCAAGCAGGCGCGGGAATACGGCGTGTCCATCGCAGAAGTCGTGGGAACTGGAAAACACCGCCGAATTCTCAAAGAAGACGTTCATGCCTATGTGAAATCGCGGCTGTGGAGTCAATCAGCGGGTCAGTCCGCGAATACCACGGGCATTCCTGCTATCCCGGACGTGGATTTCACTAAATTCGGCGAAGTTGAATTAGTACCACTTTCCCGAATACGCAAGGCGAGTGCGAAAAACCTGCATCGCAGCTGGCTGAATGTAGCGCACGTCACCCAGTTCGATGAGGCAGACGTGACCGATATGGAAGTTTTTCGGAAAGAGCAGAACGCGGAGTTGGCCAAACAGGGCGTGAAGCTGACACCGCTCGCGTTTCTGCTAAAGGCCACGGTTAACGCACTGATTAAATATCCGCAGTTCAATGCGTCGTTGCAATCCGGATATGAGCACCTGATTCACAAAAAGTATTACCACATCGGCATTGCCGTTGAGACTGAGGACGGACTGGTGGTTCCAGTGCTTAAAGACGTGGATAAAAAAGGTATCATCGCGCTCGCAAGTGAATCTGCCGAGCTTGCGGGCCTTGCCCGTGACAAGAAACTGCCGATGGATTCGATGCAAGGCGCAACATTTACAATTTCGAGTCTCGGCGGGATTGGAGGTACTGCGTTCACGCCAATTGTTAACGCCCCGGAAGTTGCGATTCTGGGTGTTTCCAGATCCGGTGTTAAGCCGCACTTCAATGGCATGGAGTTTGTTCCGCGGACCATGTTGCCACTTTCGTTATCTTACGATCATCGGGCGATTGATGGGGCCGAGGCGGCCAGATTCACGAATTACCTGGCGAAGGTGCTGAGCGATGTCAGGCGGATGCTGCTGTAAGCGCATGGCCGGAATCGGCTTCAATCACCGGACGGCAAAACAGGTATCAAACATGACGAGTTGTGGCTTTTCTCTGGGAAAAGGTTCTGCTGGCTAGGAATCTTTGCGCCACAACACTTCGGGCGTGCCTGTCGCTTGTGCAGCAAACCTTGCGAGCACAAACAGATAATCTGAAAGCCGGTTCAGGAATTCAAGACCGAAGGGATTGATGCTTTCCAGTTCCTGCAGGCTGACCACGTGCCGCTCAGCACGTCGGCAAATGCTTCTTGCCATGTGGCACTGGGCGATTAGTCGTGACCCGCCCGGCAAAATAAAGTTATCCAGCGGCTGCAGATGTCGATTGAGCGCATCGAGCTGTTGTTCAATTGCGATCACATGCGTTTGCCTGATCAACTCGAATCCAGGTATTGAAAGTTCACCCCCCAGATCGAAAATCCGGTGCTGGCACGACGCCAGGAAGCTTTTGGATTCTTCAAGCGCGTCAAGGTCCGCCGCCGCTAAATCTTCGATCAGTAATCCGATTGTGCTGTTAAGCTCGTCAACCGAACCGATGGCTTCAATGCGTGGATGCGTCTTGCTGACTCGATTGCCATCACCCAGACCAGTTTCACCCTTGTCGCCAGTACGCGTATAGATTTTTGAAAGGCGTTTTCCCATTGGTTGCTCTCAGGAGATGTGTTTCACAATCATGGAGTCGGTTCGATGTGAAATTTCGAGATTGTCGATGGCTGTATCAATGAGTGTTTTATCACTGGGGGGACCGGTCTCGGCTGTTCCTGCACAGACACTCATTGCCAGTTCGACCGGTTGAAATCCTGCTGAAGTTGTGTAGCTTTTTAACTTTACCCCTTCGTATATACGTTGGTAACATTCCGCAGTGCACTGTTCAATGCTCGGTTGAATGAGAATCAAGGCGAATTGTCCCGGTGCATAGTAAGTAACAACGTCCAGTGGGCGGACCAGGGATTGTATTCGCTCAGAAACTGACACCACCAACTCACCGGCAATGGTGGTATCGAAGGTTTCCTTGATAACCTCATAATTCTGGATTGAGATGAGCATGAAACACACGGCTCCGCCGCGAGATTCGATCTGACGAATGGAATTGTGCAGGGTCTGTTCGGCGAAAGTCTGGTTGCCAAGCCCGGTGAGCGGGTCCAGCAACTGACCCTTGCTCAACTCGTTGCAGAGTCTTTGCAAGGCCACCTGGGTTGAGCTCAAGTCGTTGATTTCTTTTGATATTCTTCCCCCTGCAACAATCAGGTGAGTCATCACGTCAACGCGTTTCGTTCCAGTAACCACGTCGATGCTGTCGCGAAAGATATCGGATTCAACGATCCTGGGATTGATGGCGCCGATCAGAATAATGTAAGTATAGTGGTTTCGCTCCCGATCGATATCGCGGATGGCTTCGGCCAACTCAAGGCCATTCATATCGCCGACATCAACTTCTGTCAGGACAACACTCGCCGGTGCGTCTTCAAGCACCTGCAGTGCGTTGACGGCGCCATAACAGACCCGATTTTTCGTAAATTTGATTAGTTCATGATCAAAGAAATCCAGGATGGAATTACCACCTTTGACCACGACTATAGGAAAATCAAACATGTAATGGTTCGTGTGTTGGGTGAATTTGATATGCTGCGCTTGAGTTTAATGAATAAAGAGGTAAATAGACATGCCGTCATTTGATGTGGTTTCCGAGGTAGATTTACAGGAAGTGAACAATGCTGTGGACCAGGCGAACCGCGAAATCGGCACTCGATTTGACTTCCGTGGAGTTGAAGCACGAATGGAACGCAATGATGCTGAAGTAAGAATGACAGCCGAAGCGGAGATTCAGCTTGAACAAATGCTGGATATATTGAGATCCAAACTGATTAAGCGATCCGTTGATGCGGACGCGATGGAGCCCGCTGAAGTGGAGCACAGTGGAAAACTGTACCACCAGGTGATCAGGCTTAGACAGGGCATTGACAGCCTGCTGGCAAAAAAGATCGTCAAGATGATCAAGGACAAAAAGCTTAAGGTGCAGGCCGCGATCCAGGGTGAGAAAATCAGGGTCACTGGAAAGAAAAGAGATGACCTGCAGGGTGTGATGTCAATGCTGCGGGAATCGGAAATCGATATCCCGCTTCAGTATGAAAACTTCCGGGATTAAATGCCCCTCTGTGCTCCATTATCGACAAGCAGCGAATTGCTGCTCAGGGATTTTCACTATTCCCGGGGATCACTGCCGACGCGGACAACCAGTCCGGGATTTTCCAACGGGCGCCTTTTTCGACCGGTAGTTCAACGAATCGGCCGGGCTGTTCTGCGAAGTACATATGGCTTTGATCCTTATCGATCACGATCGCCAGAAAGTAGGTTCCCTGATGAGAGAGCAGCACAACTTTCTTACCATCCACCCGATACATATCCCGCTGACAGCACTGTGATCCATCCATGGTTTTACCAGCTTCATAGATCCGTTGGTCATAGGGTTTGATATTGAGTCCTGTGACGTCTGGAAAATTCCACTGGGCCAGGTTTGTGTCCTGGTGCAGGGAGGAGCCCGCGAGCAGCGGTACGGCGAACGATATGGCAAAGAGCAGGGCGATAGTGCGCATGATTTGGAATCCCTGGATAGTTCTTGTCACCAAGATATTTGTGAAGTCGCCATTGTATACTTGCAATCCGCTGGATCGGAAGTTCCATCGAACAATTTGCGACTCAATTAATTCTGACAGGTTGCTGCCATGACACCCGATCCCTCAGCCAGAATCACTTGGTTTGAGGCGGCCTCGATCTACACGCAACCGCGTGTGGTCGCGATGGCATTCCTCGGCTTCTCTGCCGGTCTTCCTTTCCTGCTGGTTTTCTCCACTCTGACCGCCTGGTTGCGTGATGATGGCGTGAGCAAAGGCTCGATTGGTTTTTTCGCCTGGATAGGCATTACCTACTCTATCAAGGTTTTCTGGGCACCAGTCGTGGATCGCCTGCGCTTACCGTTGTTGACTCGAACCCTGGGGCAGCGGCGAAGCTGGATGCTGGTTGGCCAACTTGGCATCGCACTGGGATTGCTGGCGATGTCGCTGATGGGCACGAGTGCCCTGGGGGTATTGAGCCTCTGTGCGCTGCTGGTCGCTTTTTCCTCCGCCACCCAGGACATTGCGATTGACGCGTATCGTATCGAAGCCGCAGTTGATGAGTATCAGGGCGCCATGTCGGCCAGTTACATATTCGGCTATCGGATAGCATTGCTGGCGGCGGGTGCCGGTGCATTGTATCTGGCGGAGTATTTCGGTTGGCAGGCGGCCTATATTGTCATGGCTTGCCTGGTGGGAATTGGCATTGCCACGGTTATGCTGATATCAGAACCCGAGGTTGATCCGACGCGGGTCGACAAAGCGGTTGAGCTGCGTATTGTGAGCACCCTGAATACCGGCAGCAGGTCAATACGAGACATCCAGTCCTGGTTTATCGGTGCAGTGGCAGCCCCGTTCCTCGAATTTTTTGAACGCCAGGGCCGGTTTGCGCTGGTGGTGCTGGTATTTATTGCCGTTTTTCGCCTGAGTGATATCGCCATGGGCATCATGGCAAATCCATTCTATCTGGATCTGGGTTATAGCAAGACAGAGATAGCCAATGTAGCCAAGATATTTGGCTTCTTCATGTCGATTACCGGATCGGCGGTCTGCGGCGTCCTGGTCGTTAAATGGGGCATCTTTCGGCCCCTGATCATTGGCGCCGTTGCGGTCGCTGTGACCAATCTGTTGTTCGCTGTGCTGGCGATGTCAGAACCAAAAGTGACTTATCTGGCCATTGTGATTAGTGCCGATAACATCAGCGGCGGATTTGCCGCCACAGCATTCATCGCCTATCTGTCCAGCCTGACCAATCGCGCCTATACGGCGACTCAATATGCACTGTTCAGCTCCCTGATGACGTTGCCGGGAAAATTCATCAGCGGTTTTTCCGGGCTGGTTGTTGAAAATTTTGGATATTTCGAATTTTTCATCGTCGCTGCGTTGCTGGGGCTACCTTCAATCCTGCTGGTGATATCCCTTCGAGCAAGAATCAACAGCGATCAGGGCAGCCACCCATAAAACTTCAGGCTGACCCGGCCGTTAACGAAAGTGACGCCTTCTTTCTCAAGTCGCGATTTTTGCCTGAGCGGATTGGGATTCGATAGTCTTCCCTGGGCATTAATAACCCGGTGCCAGGGAAGTTTCGTACCAGCGGGTAGCCGGGAAAGCACGCGGCCGACAAGTCTGGCGTGGGCCGGCATGCCGGCCAGCTTCGCGATCTGTCCATAGGTCGCGACCTTACCCACCGGGATCGCGTAGACCACTTGCCAGATACGTTCCTGACCTTCCTCAATACGTTCTGTCAATTCCAGCTCTCCCAGCAGCTAATTGTCCATTCCATCAGCGTCTCAGAGCCTTTTTTAGCACTCTCACCTTGACTCTGCTAATTTTGGCCTTATTATTAGCACTCCTCAAAGGAGAGTGCTAATTTCCTCACGGATGTCGCAATTTTAAACGCTCCGCGTGAAGTTAGATTGTAAACGCCAGACATCAGAATTACCTGTACCGCAGTAATGAAGCTGATGTCTGAAAATGAAAATGGGAGACAAGAATGAGTATCCGTCCATTGCAAGACCGCGTCGTGATCAGGCGCACGGAAGAAGAAACAAAGTCAGCGGGAGGAATCGTGATTCCGGACTCGGCAACAGAAAAGCCATCGCAGGGTGAAGTACTCGCCGTTGGTCCCGGGAAGAAGCTGGATAACGGCGCGGTTCAGGAAGTGGACCTGAGCGTCGGTGACAAGGTTTTGTTTGGCCAGTACGCAGGCAGCACCGTGAAGCTTGATGGCGAAGAATTGCTGATCATGAGCGAAAGCGAAGTGTTTGGCGTCGTCGAGTAGGCCATTTACCTAAACAGATAAGTATTTTAAGGAATAAATTATTATGACAGCTAAAGACGTTAAATTCGGAGATTCAGCACGTCAGCGCATGCTCGCTGGTGTCAATCTTCTTGCTGACGCAGTTAAGGTAACACTTGGACCTAAAGGTCGAAATGTGGTTCTTGATAAGTCCTTCGGTGCACCTACGGTCACCAAAGACGGTGTTTCTGTAGCAAAAGAGATTGAGCTGAAAGACAAGTTTGAAAATATGGGTGCCCAGATGGTGAAGGAAGTTGCTTCGCAAACTTCTGATGCCGCAGGTGACGGGACAACAACCGCAACCGTACTGGCCCAGGCGATTCTGAACGAAGGTTTGAAATCAGTTGCCGCTGGAATGAATCCAATGGACCTCAAGCGCGGTATCGACAAGGCAGTTCTGGTGGCCGTTACTGAGATTGAGAAGCTTTCGGTCCCGTGTAATGATTCCAAAACCATTGCCCAGGTTGCCAGTGTCTCTGCCAACAGCGATACCGCAGTGGGTGATATTCTCGCCGATGCGATGGACAAGGTTGGTAAGGAAGGCGTAATCACTGTCGAGGAAGGCAGTGGTCTGGAAAATGAACTGGATGTTGTTGAAGGTATGCAGTTTGACCGTGGTTATCTTTCACCCTACTTCATTAACAATCAGGACAACATGAGTGCAGAACTCGAAGATCCGTATATTCTGCTCTATGACAAAAAGGTCTCAAACATACGTGACATGCTCCCGGTACTGGAAGCAGTTGCGAAGGCCGGCCGTCCATTACTGGTTATAGCCGAAGATGTTGAAGGTGAAGCGCTGGCAACTCTGGTTGTGAACAACATGCGTGGCATCGTGAAAGTCGCGGCAGCCAAGGCACCGGGTTTTGGCGATCGTCGTAAGGAAATGTTGCAGGACATCGCAATCCTGACCGGCGGAACAGTGATTTCTGAAGAAGTGGGTTTGTCACTGGAAAGCGCAACCCTTGACGACCTTGGTCAGGCAAAGCGTATTACGTTGACCAAAGAAAACACAACGATTGTCGATGGTGCCGGTAAATCCGACGATATCGAGGCACGCGTAAAACAGATCAGAGCACAGATTGAGGACACCTCTTCTGACTACGATCGCGAGAAACTGCAGGAACGCGTGGCCAAACTGGCCGGTGGTGTTGCGGTAATCAAGGTTGGTGCTGGTTCCGAAGTGGAAATGAAAGAGAAGAAAGCCCGCGTTGAAGACGCACTGCATTCAACTCGTGCCGCTGTGGAAGAAGGTATCGTCCCTGGTGGCGGTGTCGCACTGATTCGGGCCTTACAGGCACTTAAAAACCTGAAAGGTGATAACGAAGACCAGAACGTTGGTATCGGTATCCTGAAAAAAGCGATGGAAGCGCCGATGCGCCAGATCGTTTCCAATGCTGGTGCAGAAGCTTCTGTCGTCGTTGACAAGGTCAAGCAACAAAAAGGTAATAACGGTTACAACGCAGCGACTGGCGAATATGGCGACATGTTTGCCTTCGGTTTGCCTGATCCTGCGAAAGTAACGCGTACCGCACTGCAGGCAGCAGCCTCGGTTGCAGGATTGATGATTACCACAGAGTGTATGATCTCTGAAGTAGTCGACGATAGTCCTGCGCCCGGCATGCCTGATATGGGTGGTATGGGTGGAATGGGCGGCATGATGTAAATCATTTGTAAGGCGGCCGGTTTGCTGAACGGTTAGTTGTCCAGTAAGCCTGCCATCGTACATAAGTCGCTGAAAAAGCCCCGCTCCTGCGGGGCTTTTTTTGTGGCTGATTCGCCGATTGATAGTTTTTCAAAAAATTCAATGTTATCATCGCCCTACGAGAGAAAATTATAGTAATCCCGCGATAATAAACCGGTTGTGTCAGTCGGCCTGGTTACCTGAATAGCCATGACGAACGTACCAACAATAACTACCATTGAGTGAGGGAAGAACCATGGGTGATATAGCATTGTTTTCGAGTTTTGGTCTGGACTATGTGTTCAGATGGTTACATTTTCTGGCCGGTGTAACCTGGATTGGTTTGTTGTACTACTTCAATTTTGTGCAGGGGGAGTATTTTAAGGAAGCCGAGGCTGCTCACCGCTCCGGTGCCATACAGAAACTCGTACCCCGGGCACTCTGGTGGTTCCGCTGGGCTGCGATGTTTACATTCCTCACTGGTGTAGGCTTGCTGGCATTCCGGCATCAGGGTCTTACCTATGACATCACCATTGGGGCAACACTGGGAACACTGATGTTCCTGAATGTCTGGTTGATCATCTGGCCAAATCAGAAGATCGTCATCGCGTCAGCAACCCAGGTGGCGGAAGGTGGTGAAGCCTTACCCGAAGCCGCAGCATCTGCACCCAAGGCTGCACTTGCCTCGCGTACCAACACACTGTTTTCGCTCCCCATGTTGTTTTTCATGGGATCATCGACACATATGAGTAACGGACTGGTTGGTGATGCAAGCACCGTTGGTTTGGGCGTTATCCTGCTGATTATCGCGGCGCTGCAGGTTAACGGCATTGTCGGTAAGCAGGGTCCGATGACCACTGTGAATGGTGTCATCGGTTCCGGTTTTGCGTTGACGGTGGTGCTGTATGGTGTGATGGCGGTCCTTTAGATTCCGGGGACAGTGTATAAATGTAAGGGCTCCATCGGAGCCCTTTTTGGATAGCCAATGACTGATAAAGGTGACGATCTCGATGTGCTCGGGGCCATCAGACCTGCCCACGACGAAGTTTCTTCCTATCGTCGCAGTGGTCGTTCCGAGGCGCCGAAGCAAAGTAATTTCAATGGCATTCTGGTTTTCGTGATTGTTGTCATGGCGATCATGATGGGAGTCGGTGGATTTACGATTTATGAGGTCCAGAAAAAGCTCGATCAATCTAATTTGCTGTTAGCCAGGGGTCAGGAGAACGTTCAGGAACTCGAGAACAGACTGTCAGCCACGGGAACTGATGTGTCGAAAACACTGCAGAATATGAAAGACCAGATGGCCACAAATGTTTCTGAAATCGACAAGTTGTGGGGAGTTTCGCATCGACAGAACAAGCCCGCAATCCAGAAAAATGAAGCTGAGCTCGCCAGAGTGGCGACCGAGATTCGCGGTCGGCTGCAGCCAATGAGTGCCGCCGTAGATTCAGTCACCCGGGGATTTGAAAAATTGTCCAGCGAAACCGCGGCTGTACGGAAGGCGGTTTTGGAGGATAGCGAGGAAATGACGACCCAGGTTGCCATCGTTCGAGGCCAGATTCAGGACCAGGTGGTGCTGGTGGAAGGCAACAGACGGCAGATCGCGATCCTGGCGAAACAGATGAAAGAAGCCCAGGAAGCCATTGATGTCATCGATCAGTATCGACGGCAGATCAACCAGCGACTGATGGACCTCCAGATGCAGGTTCAGAACGGGGATGCTAGTCGGACGACCAGTCCCTGAGAACACTCATTTCGAATAAATAGTTGCGATACTCAAACACCACGCCTTCTTCTGTAATTTCCCTGAGTATGACCTCGCCCGCAACAAAATCGCCACTGTGCAGATTGCGACCATTGATAGAAACCATTCGAAAGTCTTCGTCATCAGCATAGATGTGGCTTGAAAAAGTCATGGCTGGTAGTTCCTGGCGGATAGCTGCGGGGAGTTCAGAAACTGGAACCGGCTTTGCGTCAACCATCGGCTGGGGTTCTGGCGTAACTTCTATTTCCGGATCAGGTGTGGCCACAGTGTATACCGGCGTCACTGGATTCGACTGGTGAGACTTGATGGCAGGTTGGGTCTGCCAGTAAAAGAATGCACCGTTACCGGCGATGAGCATGGCAACCAAAACGATCCAGAGCATCTTGCTTCGGGAACGTGGTTCAACCTGGAGATGCATAGTATTCAGGTCAGGCGTACCACTGGCATTTTCTCGCTGGGACTTATTCAGTGCATCCAGAATATATGACATCAGTTTCCTGCCTGATTCAGGGTGGGTTGATTCAAGGGATTAATGCTATTCAGGTGTATCCAGGTGCGAATACCGACGATACCGTCCGGCACCAGATTAACTGACAGCTGAAATCGTTTTACGCGGGCTTCGATGGAATTGTCAAAAATCTGATTTGGGCCTGCGTCTGGATTGCCATCAACTAAGGACAGCTGCCGGATTAACCACTCGACTGACTTACCTCGGCCACCGACGGCGACCGGACCATGGTACTCGGGTGGAATTCGCCAGACCATGGTGTAGTTTCCGTCCCAGTGATTTACCAGTTCTGCGCTGGAGATTTCATATTGGCGGTCCCCTGAAATAATTGTCGCGCGATCATCATGCATTTTTGCCAGGGTGACCCACTGACTGTTCAGCAGGATCTGTACCGGACGGTCCAGGTTACCAATGTCCGTCAGACTCCCGAGGTTGGTAAAGCATCGCAATCCGACAATCGGGGCCTGCTCACATGCCCTGGTCACTTCATTTTCAAACGCAATTCCCCAGAGCGCGAACAAGTCTCCCAGGGCGCGTTCCTGATCTTGATTGCCGACGACTTCGCTAACGCTGTCCAAACTGATCGGGATGGGCTCCTCGGGAGTGGACGCTTGTGCGCTGGACCCGGCCTGACTGGTGAGCACTACATCCGTAGTCGCGTCACTCTCCGCTGGCTTTATCTCAGGCGCCGACGGATCTGCTGACAGGCTACTCTGGGCGGTGTAATTGGTGACCGCACCCACCAGCACAGCGCCGATCAGAGCCGCACCGGCAAACCCAGTGAATGTCAGCATCCAGGCGGTCCATGGTTTTGCCCTGTCGGAATCGTCTCCCAACACTTCCCTGGCCGCCCTTAAAACCACGTGTTTGCCAACCACGAGTTTGTTATCGGCGTAAGTGCCGAGCAGCGCACGATCGCAAATAAGGTTGATCACACGCGGGATGCCTTTACTCTTTTTAAATATGCGATTGACGGCTGCAGCGGAGAAAAAATTGCCACGCGCTCCTGCAACGCTTAAGCGGTGGCTGATATATTCACGGACCTCTTCCCGATTCAGTGCGTCGAGATGGAATCTGGCGGTGATCCGCTGGGACAACTGGCGAAGTTCTTTTCTGGCCAGCAATGGCAGTAGTTCTGGTTGACCCAACAGGATAATTTGTAACAGTTTACGCTGGTTGGTTTCCAGATTCGTCAGCAATCGGAGTTGTTCCAGCACATCGGTTGAGAGGTTCTGAGCCTCATCGATGATGAGCACCGTACGTTTGCCCTGCTGGTGAGCATTAAGTAAATAGGTGTTCAGCACATCCACGAGTTGCTTGATGCTGGGATCACCGGCGTAGCTGATGCCGAGGTCATCACAAATGGTGGCCAGAAGTTCGACCGCGGTCAATTTGGGATTAAGGACGAAGGCGATCTCTACATTTTCGGGGATCTGTTCAAGCAGACAACGACAAATGGTCGTTTTACCAGTCCCTACTTCGCCGGTCAGGAGAATGAATCCGCCATCACTTTTAATCCCATAGAGCAGGTGGGCCAGTGCTTCGCGATGACGCCGACTCATGTACAGGTACTGGGGATTAGGCGCGATTGAGAAGGGCGCTTCCTTTAATCCGAAGTATTCGTTGTACATAGCGCTGCTGAGACTGAAGGATGCAGGCAAGGATAGCAGGAGCCTGCGTAACTCTCTACGCTGGTGTGGACCCTGGTTGGCCCGGGTGCGCTGAAAATCAGCGCAGGGCCTGCAGTCGCTTGTCCTTGTCGGTCCATATTTCATTGATCCATGAGCGCATGGAAATCCTGGTCGTGGCAGAGTAAAGATCCGGTATCGGCAATTGCTCTACATGGAATATTATCTTGCTGGTTTTGCCGCAGAAGAAGTCAAAAAATCCAGGGACTCCGTCCGGATAGAAAATAGTGACGTCGAGTACCCGTTCCATACGATCGCCAAGTGAATCGATGACCATCGCCGCACCACCGCCTTTTGGCGTTAACAGGTGTTGGTAAGCAGACGCCTGTTTTGCTTTCTTCTCTGGTGTAAATCGCGTGCCTTCAAGGAAGTTCAGGACCGATACCGGACTGTGTTTGAAGCGTTCACAGGAGCGTCGGGTTGTTTCCAGGTCCTTGCCTTTCAATTCCGGGTGACGAAGCAGGAATTCTCTGGAATAACGTTTCATAATAGGAAAATCGAGGGCCCACCAGGCGATGCCAATAAATGGTACGTAGATCAATTGTTGTTTGATGAAAAATTTCAGGAATGGAATCCTGCGGTTGAATACTCTTTGCAGAATCAGAATGTCTGTCCAGGATTGATGGTTGCATAGCACCAGATACCAGTTGTCGAGACTGAGGTCATCGAGACCGGTGACTGTAATCTCGAGAGACTGGAACAGGTCGATGATAAAATTGTTGCAGTCAATCCAGAAGTCAGCAACGTGCATAATGCGTTTATTACACCAGGATTCGATGCCAGCAGGACCAACAAGTCTAATCAGGGCAAAGAAATAAAGTGGGAAGCACAAAAAAAGTGTGCTGAAAAATATCATGACATAGGAAACAACGCCGCGAAATTTGCCAGGTAAAAACTTGAACAAAATCCTTCCTCCAACTTATCGAAAAATTGCCTCCCTTACGGGAATGATCGTGTTGACTATTTTGTTGACGGGCTGTTCAACCCTCGCATTCTATACTCAAGCAGTAGTAGGCCAAACCTCTTTGCTGCTTGCGAGGCGCGAAATACCACAGGTAATCGAAGATCCGGATACTGATCCTTTGGTTCGGGAGAAATTGAGCCTGATTACCGAAATCCTCGCATTCGCGAGGGATGACCTGGATTTACCCGTGGGTGAATCCTATTCGACTTATGTGGCCACCGGCAAACGTTACGTCGTCTGGAATGTGTTTGCCGCGCCAGCACTATCCCTGCAACTCAGGTCATTTTGTTATCCGGTTGTCGGTTGTGTGAGTTATCGAGGCTATTTCCAGGAGGCCGCTGCAGAAAAGTCTGGTGTGGATCTTGCCGCCGCTGGTTTTGATGTCTTTGTGGGTGGTGTGGCTGCTTACTCAACGCTTGGCTGGTTTGCCGACCCGGTGCTCGATACGTTTCTTAATAGATCGGACGTTGCCCTTGCTGAGTTGCTCTTCCACGAACTCGCACACAAGGTTGTCTATATTTCAGATGACTCCCGGTTCAGCGAAAGCTTTGCGACCGCGGTTGCCAAGGAAGGGGTACGCCGGTGGTTGCAGGACCGAGGGGATGAACCGACCCACAGGGAATATCTTGCCAGACAAGGTTATACCCGGGAAGTTATGGCGCTTATCGGGTCCACGCAGGCTGCGTTGCAGGCCCTTTATGCATCCGGGCAAAACGATGAGGAGAAGCTGAGTCAAAAACAACAGGAGATCGATGCGTTGCGAGCGCAATTTGCCGAACTGCAAAAAAGCTGGCCAGGGCAGCGGCATTTTCAGGGATTCATGGCTGGCCAGATTAACAATGCACGGCTGGCGACCGTTGCTGAATATAACGAACTGGTACCGGCCTTTGTCGGCCTGCTGAACCTCGAGCAAGGTAACTTTCTGGCTTTTTATGATGCAGTCCGAGAACTGGGTAAACTCAACGAAACTGAGCGTAATCAGAAACTGGCCGATCTGGCAACCGGGCTAGAGGAGTAGCAGACAAACACCGGTAATGACCACGACGCCAACCAGGTTCAGCACAAATCCTTCGCTTGCCATCATCTTCGTTGTAAATCTCCCCGTGCTAAACACGATCGTGTTGGGTGCTGTTGCCACCGGAAGCATAAAGGCGCAACTCGCGCTCATGGCGGCAGGCACCATCAACAGTTCGGGAGCAATCCCCGCAGCAAGCGCGGCGGCTGCAAGTATAGGCATCATCAACGCTGTCGTTGCCGTGTTGCTGGTCATCTCTGTCAGGAATGTGATGCACAGGCAAATCACTGCGATCATCAGGACCAGGGGCAGTCCGCCGATATTAGCCAGAAGGTCTCCCAGATAGGCAGACAAACCGGACGCTACAAAGGCTTTCGCCAGTGCAATTCCCCCGCCGAACAAGATAAGCATGCCCCAGGGAATTCTCGCAGCAGTTTCCCAGTCAAGAAGCTTTTCGCCCTTTCCATTGGGGATCAGAAACATGATGATCACCGAGATCAGGGCGACGCTCGCATCGTTAGCGTCCGGTAGATTGGCCCAGGTGCTCCACCCTCCAAAGGGTTGGCTGCGGGTAACCCATGCCAGAGCGGTAAGCGAAAAAACGATGAACACGCGTCGTTCATCAATCTGCCATTGACCAACGGTTGGCATTTCAAGACTACCCTTGTGACTGAGTTTGCGGGTGAGCCAGATGCCGATGACGGGCACTAACAGCAACACCACCGGAATTCCCCATGACATCCAGGTGAGAAAGCCTATTTCGGTTCCGGTGTTTTGCTGGTAAATCTCGCGAAACACGAGGTTGGGCGGTGTACCGATCGGGGTACCGATGCCACCAACGCTTGCGGCATAAGCGATACCGAGTAGTAATGGTACAGCGAGTTCCTTGTCTGAAGACTTCTCAATGACGGCCAATGCAACCGGCAGCAGCATCAATGTCGTGGCGGTATTTGATATCCACATGGACAGCACTGCGGCCGCGGCCATAAATCCAAATACCAGTCGGCGACTGCTGCTACCACCAAACAGATTGACCATGGTCAGCGCGACTCGCCTGTGCGCACCGCTCCGCTCCATTGCGGTCGAAAGGATAAAACCACCCATTAACAGCAACACCAGCGGACTGCCATAAGCGGCACCGACCTCATTGGGCGTAATGATGCCGAGTACCGGCAGGAGCGCTAGTGGCAGTAGCGACGTCGCCGGAATGGGAATGGGTTCAAAAATCCACCATACGGCGCAGATCACCGTAATGGCCGCAGTCCAGCAGGCTTCGGCTTGCCAGTCCAGTGCCTCGAGGCCGAAAAATACGAGGGACGCCAGAATCGGGCCGAGCAGGAGGTAGGTCAACGATTTATTTACAAATAACATAACTTATCTGGCGTCTGAGACTACTGGGAGGAGAGATTATACACACCGGGCTTGCATGCGTTGGCAGCTTTGCTATGTTCGTGGTTCGTTCCTCCCGGACAGGCTGATGGCTGAAAGTATTTTCTGGTACGACTTCGAAACCACCGGAATCGATCCTGTGGCCGACCGAGCGATACAGTTTGCAGGAGTACGGACCGATCTCGATTTCAACGTGATTGATGAACCGGTGAACCTTTTTAGCCGCCCGGGAGATGATATTATTCCAGTACCGGCCGCCATTAACGTAACCGGTATCCGTATGTCTGAGCTGATTCAACAGGGAGTTTGTGAAGCGGCGTTCTGCGCGCAGGTACTGGAGCAATTTGCTCGCCCCCAGACGTGTGTTGCGGGTTACAACAGCATACGTTTTGATGATGAATTTACCCGGCAGATGTTTTATCGAAATTTTATAGAACCCTATGCGCGTGAGTGGCAGTCTGGAAATTCGCGCTGGGACGTCATTGATCTGTTTCGCATGGCTTATGCGCTCCGGCCCGACGGTATGACCTGGCCATTGAATGAAGCGGGCAAACCCAGTTTTCGCCTTGAACACCTGACTTCCGCCAATGGCATCAATCATGACAATGCCCATGACGCGGTTGCAGATGTCCTGGCAACGATTGCGTTGACCGCACGCTTGAAACAAAAACAGCCCAAGCTGGTCGAGTATCTGTTTGGGCTGCGCTCGAAAAAACAAGTATTGCAGCAGTTATATCCGCTCGGAAAAGCCGCGCTGATACACGTGTCTTCCATGTACCCTGCAGAAAGTGGTTGTGCTGCTATTGTGCTGCCACTGTGTACCCATCCGACAAACCCGAATGGCATTGTCTGTTTTGATCTGTCGTTCTCACCGGATGGGCTGATCAAAGCGTCGGCCGAGGAAGTGAACAGGCTTGTATTCACCCGAATCGATGCTCTCGAGGAAGGCGAGCACAGAATTCCGCTGAAGACTGTGCACATCAACCGCTGTCCTGCGCTGGCACCCCTGGCGACACTTGATGCCGAAAATGCGCTTCGGCTGGGCCTGGAACCTGATCAGGCGCAGATGCACCTGAAACAATTGCAGGGCAGCGGTGGGCTGGTCGAAAAAATACAGGAAGCCTTTGCCAGTACGCGCTTTGACAGCAGCGATGATCCCGACCATATGCTTTATCAGGGAGAGTTTTTTTCCTCAAGTGATGTTGCTGTCATGACCGAGTTGAGAGTCTCCTCTCCAGATAATCTGGCTGGGTTTACCGGCAGGTTTCAGGATTCACGACTCGATGAGATGTTATTCAGGTATCGGGCAAGAAACTGGCCGGAGTCTCTCAATGAACTTGAACTGAAACAGTGGAAGAACTTCAAACTCGAAAAATGGCGCGGTGGCTCTGCGCTCGATGAACTGGAGGCAGAGACCAGGCGGATGGCGATGGCAGCAGGGGAGCCCGCGTGGCTGACGGACCTGGAGAGTTACATTAAAAACCTGCGTGAGTCTTTGACCTAGGGACGAATTGGTCATCTGCAGGCAGGTTAGCTATACTGAAACAACCTCGCCCCTGAAGGATGTTGTTAGGTTTTGAGCAATGAGATGATCAAATTCTCGCAGGTTACCAAGTCTTACGGTGATGTCCGGGTTCTGAACAACATTGATATCAGCATAGACGCAGGCCAGACCACTGCTTTGGTTGGCGAAAGTGGCAGCGGAAAATCGACGTTGTTAAGAGTTGTCAATGGACTGGTAAGACCTGAGTCAGGAGAGGTATCGGTATTTGGAACCTCCCTTGATTACACGCATTTACCTGCGATGAGAAGAAAAATGGGCTATGCGGTGCAGGGTGCTGGCCTGTTTCCACATATGACAGTCTTTCAAAATGTGACCCTGCTGGCCAGCCTCGAAGGCTGGACGCCGGAAAAAATCCAGACCCGATATCAGCATCTGCTGGACCTGTTAAATCTTGATCCGATATTTTCTGATCGTTACCCTCACAGTTTGTCAGGCGGGCAGCAGCAAAGGGTGAGTCTTTGCCGGGCAATGATGTTGATACCGGCACTCATGTTGCTTGACGAACCTTTTTCCGCGCTGGATCCGATTACCCGGGATGGTATCCACGAGGAATTTCTGACGCTAAAAAAGGCGGAACCGAGAACCATTCTGCTGGTTACTCACGATATGAGTGAGGCAGCGAAGCTGTCTGAAGTTGTGATCATCCTGCAGCAGGGTGAAGTTGTGCAGGTGGGTTCTATTGAACAGGTGCAGCGCGCGCCAGTAAATGCCTATGTGGATCAGCTTCTGACTTCAGGTCCTTCGCTTTGATGAAACGTTTATTCGCCACCTTCTGCCTGTTTGTTTATGGGGTTTCCTGCTTAGCCAGCGATAACATCGTGGTTGCCAGCAAGAACTTTAATGAGAGCTATGTACTTGGCGAGATCATGGCCCAGTTGCTGGAGCTTGAAGGCTATAACGTAACCAGAAAGTTTGGACTGGGCGGTACACTGGTGTGTTATGAGGCGCTGGTCAACGATGAAATCGACCTCTATGCGGAATATACGGGGACGCTCGAACAAGTAATCCTTAAGGGGAACAGCAACTCACCTTCCCTGGCCTCTCTGAACGAGCGACTGACATCGGTCAATTTACAGGTTCTCGATTCCTTCGGATTCAACAATACCTACGCGATGACCGTTAAAGCTTCACTGGCAGAGTCACTGGGACTCATCACCATATCGGACCTGAGCAGTCAGAGTGATCTTGCTGTTGCATTCAGCCTCGAGTTTCTGAATCGGGAAGATGGCTGGCCTGGGCTCGCCAGGACCTATGCGTTGCCACATCAACCGACAGGGATTGACCATGGTCTTGCGTACCAGGCAATCGACGATGGCAAAATTGATGTGACTGATGCGTATTCAACTGACGGTGACCTCAAGCGCTATGGACTTACCGTGCTTAAGGATAACCAGGATTATTTTCCGCAGTATCTTGCAGTTCCTTTCGTGAACAAGGATCTGCCCGATGAGGTTGTTGAAATTCTATCAAGGTTAGCCGGTCGTATTGACGATGAGCGGATGCGCCAGCTCAACAGTGAAGTAGTAATAGATGGGAAGGATTTTTCCCAGGTTGCGCAGAAATTTCTTGCGGATGAAGGTCTGGGTATCGGGAAAATTGATGAAAATATTCTCTGGTCGCGCCTTGCTGCGAACACCTTAACCCATCTGAAGCTGACTGCGATTGCATTGTCACTCGGTTGTCTGTTCGGTTTGCCTTTAGGCGTACTTGTGTTTCGGAATCCAACGGTCTCCCGGGTGACGGTCTATGTTGCAGGCTTGTTGCAGACGATTCCCTCAATAGCGTTATTGGCGCTGATGATCCCGTTATTTGGCATCGGTGAAATCCCGGCGATAATTGCGTTGTTCCTGTATTCGATTCTGCCGATCCTTCGAAATACTATCACCGCATTGATTACTATTGACCCACTATTGAAAAGCATCGCAGAAGCCATTGGACTCTCGCGGATCCAGCAGTTGCGTTACGTGCTTATCCCGCTGGCATTGCCCAACATTCTTGCAGGTATCAAGACCGCAGCAATCATCAGTATTGGTACCGCAACACTGGCCGCTTTTATCGGCGCCGGAGGTCTCGGAGAGCCGATTGTCACCGGGCTTGCGCTCAATGATACCAACCTCATTCTACAGGGTGCGATTCCGGCTGCGGTTCTGGCGATTCTCGCAGAGCTCACTTTTGAAGGTTTGGAGCGAGTGCTGGTCAAGGAACACATGTTAAGGGAACTGCCGCAGTAGCGATTAAACCGTTTCCTAGAAATTCATCGCCGTGCATTGCTCAATAAATTTAAGGGTTCCCACGGACAGCAGTTTTTTCTTGCGGTGAAACAGGCCAAAGGTCAGCGGTATTTTCGCAAAAGAGACGAATTCAAGCGCAACCAGATCTGCACACATTGCGTTGTCTTTGATGAGTCGTGAATCGAGGTAAGTCATTCCCAGTCCGTGGATTACCATATTCATGCGCAATGACAGGTCGTTGATTTCCCAGATCGTACCGAAACTGTTCCTGAGCTTATCGATAGCAGGGCGCATGTCAGGATCATCAAGATGAGAGACGATGAGCGGAATGTCGCGCAGTATTTTCTCGCCGTTTTTAACAATTTCAGCGTACCTTGCGTGGTGACGGCTGATCATGAGCACCCGCTCATCCTCGAACTGCGGAATCGTTGTGATGATATCCGGCATGGACTTCTGGAATGGCCCGAAGCCAAGTTCCCACTGATCAGAGGCGACACCAGAGATGATCTGGCGACTGGGTACGACGCTCAGGCGGATTCGAGTCAGTGGACTTTCAATACAGTAACTCGCGAGTAGTTCAGAGCCATACAGAGAGTTTACAGTGCTGTTGATCGCCAGCTGTAAAGTAGAAAGGATACCGTGGTTGATGTTCTTGATATCACTCAGCAGCAGATCTTCTTCGGATAATACAGACTGGGCGTAGTTCAGCAGTCGTATTCCCGTCTCCGTTAACTTCAACGGATTTCTCTCCAGCAAGCGGGTATTCAGTTTCTTTTCCAGGTTGGAGATTGTCTGGCTGACGGCCGACTGGGTAACAAACAACTTATCGGCCGCACGCTGGAATCCATTCTCTTCATACACGGCTTTGAAAACTCTGATTTCCTGGGTTTCGACGTGTATCGACATAATGAATCGGCAACTCGAATTTACCTGCATTCTACAGCAAGACTCTGCCTGATTCGGATAAGAAATTCTGATGGAAGGATTACCGGAACTGATATCACCTGTGCTAATTGCGCCATCAAAAGGTTTAATTTCTTTTTTAGATCTGCTGACCGTATTCTGCTGCGCCTGAGATGATTAATTTTAGGAGTAAGGACGTGAGCTATTCACCAGGACTCGAAGGTGTTGTTGCCGGTGTGACAGCAATCAGTAATGTGGAAGGAGATATCGGCAGGTTGAGCTATCGCGGCTATGATATCAATGAACTGGTAACCCTGCCCTATCTCTCCGTCATGTGGCTGGTGATTTTTGGTGATCTGCCGGATGATGAGCAACGCGCTGATCTCGACGCCTTTCTCAAAGCGCATGGCAAGCTGAATGCCGAGGAACGTCGACTGCTTGCCTGTGTCTCGCCCGATGTCCATCCGATGCGAATGTTGCAGGGAATGATTCCGTTGCTGAACCTGGATCGCAGCTATCACTTTGATGGTCTCGATGAAGAGGCAAGTCTGGGCCTGCAGATCATCGCACGCTTTCCAGAGTTGATCGCGGGTTTCAGGCAGGGTGAGTCCATGACGGGGAGTAATACCAGTGAATCGTATCTGGGCAATTTCCTGCATCTGTTTACCGGCCAGCCAGTGACCCCGGAGCGCGAAGAGGTGATGACGGTGGTGCAGATCCTGCAAATGGATCATGGCTTTAACGCCGGTACGTTTACGGGTCGTGTTATCGCGAGCACGTTGGCCCCGGTAGATTCAGTTATTTCTGGTGCCGTAGGAGCCCTTTTTGGCATTCTTCACGGTGGTGCTGATGAGGCCGCGCTCATGGACGCACATCGTGTTGGCGCGCCTGAAAATGCGCAAAAGTTTGTCGATGACCTGCTTGCCGGTAAAGGCAAATTGATGGGGATGGGACATCGTGAATACCGAAAGGTTGATCCGAGGGCACTGGTGTTGAAGCCGCTGGCGAGAAAATTTTGTGAGGGTACGCGGTTTGAGAATGACTATCGGACGCTCGAGGCACTGGAGCTCTGTTTTAATGCGCGAATGAAGGAGAAGGGTCGCGACATCTGGGCGAATGTGGAATTTTACAAAGGTGCGGTCTATGAAACCCTGGACATTCCACCGAATTATTTCACTGCGATGTTTGCAATGGCGCGCGTCGTTGGCTGGCTGGCGCATTTCATCGAAGCCCGTGCTGATAACAAGCTAATCAGGCCAAAGGTCGATTATATTGGACCAGCCAGCCGTAGCCTTTAGCCAGACCGGGTTTAGCCCGCGCCGAGATTGCCTTCGTCAGTGAAGAAATGACCCAGTGCAGCAAACAGATGGAAGGCGTCATCCGCGCCAGCCAATTCTCGAATCGAGTGCATCGCAAAAGTAGGGACGCCAACATCCAGGGTTCGAACGCCGATTTGCCTGGCCGTAATTGGACCGATAGTGCTTCCGCAGGCAAGGTCAGTGCGGTTGATGAACTTTTGAAAGGGAATGTCATTGCGCTGGCAAATGTAGCTGAAATACCCCTCGGTTTCACTGTTGGTTGCATAACGCTGGTTCGCGTTGATTTTTATCACCAGTCCTTTGTTCAGCTCCGGGCCATGGTTTGAATCGTGCCGGTCAGTAAAATTTGGATGGACGGCGTGCGCATTGTCGGTAGATACCATCAACGATCGGGCTATGGCGCGATAGCGGGATTCGTCATCGGGAATGATTCTCTGCAACAGGGTTTGTAGAAATGGACCATCGGCACCGGAAGTGGAGGCGCTGCCAACTTCCTCATGATCATTGCACACGACCAGGGTGCTTACCTTTGATCCCGCCACCAGTAAACTTTGAATGCCAACGTAGCAACTGAGCAGGTTATCCAGTCTCGCGCTTGCGAGAAATTCCTCGTGAAAACCGATAAATGCCGGTTTTTGCGTGTCATAGAATGACAGTTCCGAGCCTAGTATCTTCTCGGGATTAACCGGTCCATATTGCTTTCCGATTTGTGAGAGCAGCAGCGACTCAAGCTTCTCGGTGCCGTCCGTACGCATCAAAACCGGTGGCAGATGTAGTTGTGGATTGATGCTGCGAGAATTGTTCGCCTCCCGGTCAAGGTGTATAGCGAGACTGGGCAGGATGGCAAGCGGGATCTCGAAATCCAGCAACAGGTTCTCTATATTCTTATCGGTAGTCGCCACCGTAACGCGACCCGCAAGCGACAGGTCTCGGTCGAACCAGGGATTGAGCAACGCGCCCCCATAAACCTCGACGCCGAGCTGTAAATATCCTTTCTGGTAGATTTCCGGATTCGGCTTGAGCTTCAGGCAGGGACTGTCAGTATGGGCACCGCTCATGCGAATCCCGGTTGTTGCCGGATCCTCATCGCCGATGATGAATCCGATGATGGAAGACTGGTTCCTCGTAACGAAGTACTTTCCGGGGCCTAACTGCCAGTTTTCGGTTTCTTTTAGTTCCGTGAAGCCATTGGTGAGCAGGATCGCGGCAAGATTACTGGTTGCATGAAAAGGGCTGGGAGATGCGCCCAGAAAATCCAGCAAACCTGTGTTAAACGCCTCTTTTTGCATGTTCGTACCGGTTGAGTGATTGACACGGGGATTCTAGCAACTATCATGTGCCGCTATAAGGTCCCCAGCGCAGGCGGGTTCGGGACAAGCAATTCCTAATTAGATACGAACAGACAATGATGAGCGCGATAAACGTTTTCACCAACAAGTTTGACTGCAGCAAAAGCATGATGATGCCTATGGTTTTCACACCGGGCTAAGCTTTCTGCGCAAAATATTTTCTGGAAGGTGTTAGACCTTCCAGGAATCAGCGACTGAAACCCTGGCGGGTCCTCCACCAGGGTTTTTTTATACGGCAATGATTTGCCGAGGAGCTGAAATGATGAATCGTTACCTGACAACACCTATTTATTATGCAAATGGTGCACCCCACCTGGGCCATGCCTATACAACCCTTGTGGCTGATTGCTGCAAGCGATTTTTTCAGTTGTGCGGGGATGACGTTTTGCTGGCCACAGGATCAGATGAACACGGTCAGAAAATTGAACGGACCGCGGCGATCGCAGGGCAGGATCTTGAAGATTTTGTGGCATCGCGCAGTAATGAGTTTGAGACCCTGTGGCAACGCCTGCAAATTTCTGTGGATCTGTTTGAGCGAACTTCGAGCCCGACCCACAAAAAGGTTGTCGCGGCGCTTTGGACCAGGTTGGTAGACCGTGGCGATATTTATAAGGGCTACTACGAAGGCCTTTATTGCGTTGGCTGTGAGCAGTACTACACATCTGGCAGCCACTGTCTTATTCATCGTGTGGCGCTTGAGCAATATGCTGAACCGTCCTATTTTTTCCGGTTGAGTGCCTACCAGGCGCGGCTGATTGACCATATTGAATCCAATCCTGAATTCATTGTGCCTGCGACCCGGCGCAATGAGGTGTTATCGTTTCTGCGCTCAGAGAAACTGACGGACCTCTCGGTTTCCCGAACTTCCACCTCCTGGGGCATCCCCGTACCCTTTGATCCTGAACATGTGATTTACGTCTGGGTCGATGCGCTGGCTTCGTACCTGTCAGCGCTGGAGGGAGAAGGGGAAGATCGACTCGCGACTCACTGGCCCGGCGCTGTTCATTTCATCGGCAAGGACATCCTGCTGTTCCATGCGATTTACTGGCCCGCCTTATTGTGGTCAGCCGGGCTCCCCCTGCCCGGGAAGCTGGTGGTGAATGGTTGGTTAACTGTGGAAGGCAGGAAGATTTCGAAGTCCGACCCGGCGACAATCATCGATCCGGTCCGGGTAGCGGACCGGGTTGGTGTGGACGGTCTCAGGTTCTATTTCCTTAAAACTGTTCGCCTCGGCCAGGATCTGGACTTTCAGCAAACTCATCTGATCGACGTGCTCAACGCGGACCTGGCAAATAATTTCGGCAACCTGGTCAGCCGGTTTGCCAGATTGTTTACCACCAGCTTCCCGACAGGAATCGATTTGCAGATCGACGGGCTTGCAGCCCCGGACCTCGAACTCCTGAATCAGGTTCGAGCAGGAACGACAAGGTTTGTTGCCGTGTTGCATGGCTATGACATCGCTGCCGGTGCGAGGCTGTTTGTTGAATTGAGCGGGCTGATTAATGCAGATTTTCAGCGCAGGGAACCCTGGCGTTGCGTCGATGAGAGTGAACTAAAAGCTTATCTCTGGGCCGTGCATCACTGTCTGCGGGAGTTAACGTTGATTGCGCTGCCGCTGGTGCCGAACCTCGCCAGTGAGGTGAGGGCAATACTCGGTGCCGAGGATGAGGCTGCGTTCAGCCAGTCAGGCGTTAACCACTCCCATGTACAGATAGGGGAGATCAAACCTGTCTACCCGCGATTGCAAGCTTGATTTATGTCTGTCCGATTAATTACAATGGCGGTCTCTTTACGGAGACGCGCCGATTTGAGTTCAGCTTGCGGGCGCGAAAAAATACAGCTAAAGCGAGTGGAAACCTGCTTTAGTTAATTCTAGGCGGGTTTTTTTTTGGCTGGAAATCAGCCGGGCACTCGTTGCACCGGGAGGTAACAGGATGGGTTTTACATCAGAGATAATACATTCAGACAGACGTTCAGGGGTGGAACACGGATCGATACATAAACCAGTACATACCGCGGTTACCTTTACCTATGAAGATTCGCGAGAACTGGCCGCTGTTTTCCAGGGAAAGCAGCAGGGCTATACCTATGGTCGTCAGGTCAACCCGACAATTACAGCGTTGCAGGACAAGATCACGCTGATGGAAAACGGTCACAGCACGGTTGCCTTCGCGACCGGCATGGCGGCGATCGGCACCACCCTGTTTGCGTTATTGCGGGCAGGTGATCACATGATTTCATCATCATTTCTGTTTGGTAATACCAACAGCCTGTTTAATTCATTCGGCACTCAGGGTATTGAGGTGAGTTTCGCCGACGCGACATCATGCCAGGCGGTACGCGATCAGGTTAGGGAAAACACCCGCATGGTTTTTGTCGAGACGATCGCTAATCCCCGAACCCAGGTCGCTGATCTCGTCGCAATCGGTGAATTGTGTCGGGAGTTAGGACTCGTCTATATCGTAGATAATACTATGACGACTCCGTATCTCTTTCGACCGGTAAGCGTCGGCGCGAGTTTTGTCATCAACTCGCTCACAAAATATATCGGTGGTCACGCGAATGCACTGGGAGGTGCGCTGACTGAGACCGGCTTGTTTAACTGGGCAGACTATCCGAATCTCTATGACAACTACAAAACCGGTGATGTTTCTAACTGGGCAATTACCCAGGTTAAGAAAAAAGGACTTCGGGATTTTGGTGCCACGCTCGCACCGGAAGCCGCGCACCATATTTCGGTTGGCTCCGACACCCTGGCGCTCAGGATGGAGCAAGCCTGCGCTAACGCCAGGGCGCTGACGACATTTCTGCATGGGCATCCGATGGTGAAAAAAGTGTACTACCCGGGTTTAGCCGATCATCCTCAGCATGAACGCGCCGCGGTGTTGTTCAAACACCCTGGGGCGTTATTCAGTGTTGAACTGGTCGACGAGGTTGACTGCTTTGATTTTCTGAACAATCTGCAATTGGTTGTGTGCACCAGTAATCTTGGCGATACACGTTCTCTCGGAATTCCGGTTGCGCACTCAATCTATTATGAAATGGGTCCGGAACGAAGGGCGACCATGGGAATTGATGACTCGCTGGTCCGATTCTCCATCGGTATAGAAGAAACGGAAGATCTGCTTGCCGACTTTGACCAGGCCCTCGGCGTATAACTTTGCAACACGCCGGGAATCTGTAAACTGGGCGTTCGCCACTCAAAAATTAGATATGCGAGAGCACATTATGACTGAAGCGTTGATGACCACGGACTTGCCCCTGCCGAACAGGCGCGTTGGTAAAGTGAGGGATTTGTATGATCTGACCCTGCCGGATGGTGGTGACGGAATTCTGATCATTGCCACTGACCGGGTCAGTGTTTTCGACGTGGTGCTGGCCAATGGCATTCCCGATAAAGGGGTCGTGCTCACCCGGATATCTGAATTCTGGTTCGGGCACTTTGACGGTGTAATCAGGCACCATCTTGTCTCCACTGATTCTGAAGATATTAAAGGTATCAGCGCTGCTGACCGCGCCCTCTTGAAAGGTAGAATCATGATTTGCAGACGTTCGGATGTGGTGCCGGTTGAGTGTATCGTGCGTGGCTATCTGACCGGCAGCGGCTTTAAGGACTACCAGAAAACCGGCAAGGTCTGTGGAATCGATCTGCCTCCGGGGCTCGTTAACAGCAGCAGAATTGCTGACCCCCTGTTCACCCCGTCAACCAAGGCTGAGCAGGGGCATGATGAAAATATCAGTTTTGAAGAAAGCTGTACTATTGCGGGTAAGTCGTTAATGGAAAGTATCCGGGAGATATCGCTTTCCATATTCAGGCAGGGGCGGGACTATGCGCTGGAGCGAGGTATTATCATCGCCGATACGAAATTCGAATTCGGGATTGAACCGGGAAGTGTGGAACCGGTGCTCATCGACGAGGTGCTTACTCCCGATAGTTCGAGATTCTGGCCTGCGGAAGAGTGGGAACCGGGCCGTGAGCAGAATAGTTTCGATAAACAGTACGTACGCAATTACACCCAGGGTATTGTCGATGAAGGCAAGTGGAATAAGGAATATCCGGGTCCGAGCCTTCCGGATGCAGTCATCACCGACACCTTCAGGCGCTACGAGGAAGCATTACACCGGTTGATCAATTAATGAGCGATCTGCGTCAGTCGTTATAGCAAACCCCGGTGCCGCCGAGTCCACAATAACCGTCGGGAACCTTGGCGAGATATTGCTGATGGTAATGCTCGGCATAGTAAAAAGTCTGGTTAGCACCGATTTCAGTCGTAATCTGACTGGGATGTCCGGCGCTGGCGAGTTTCGACTGGAACTTTTGTTCGCTGTCACGGGCCAGTTTAAGTAATGCCTCGTCATCCACATAGATGACGGATCGATATTGTGAACCGATATCGTTGCCTTGTCGCATTCCTTGAGTCGGGTCGTGGCTTTCCCAGAATAATGCAGCCAGATCCTCAAATGTGATAATGGCGGGATCATAAACCACCAGCACGACCTCACTGTGACCGGTTCGACCAGAGCAAACCTCTTCATAAGTGGGATTAGGCGTAAATCCTCCGGCATAACCTGCCGCAGTAGTATAGATACCGGGCTGTTCCCAGAATCGACGTTCAGCACCCCAGAAACAGCCCATGCCAAACAGGGCCGTCTTCAGGTGCGCCGGAAACGGTGGTTTGAGCGGCCTGTTGTTGACAAAATGGGCTTCCGGGACGGGCATGATGTCCTCCCGTCCGGCCAGGGATGTCTCGGTACTGGGGATTTTTTTGCTGAACAGGCTCATGGGATTCCTTCCTTCTCTATATGTCGCGTGCGTAAGTATAGACCTTTTGAGTGCTGCGTTTAATGCTTGTTATACTCGCCCCCGGACTTTTTTGTGCAACTGAACCATGAGTGATTTTGACGGCGTCGTTGACCGACGTGGCAGCAACAGCGCCAAATGGGAAAAATATGCTGGTACGGAAATCCTGCCCATGTGGGTGGCGGATATGGATTTTAAAGCACCGGGGCGAGTCATCGAGGCGATCCAGACACGCGCGGAACACGGGGTGTTTGGCTACAACGTACCACCAGTGGAGTTATCAGAGGTATTCGTTCGCCGCATGTCCCAAATGTATGGCTGGCAGATCGATCCTGCTGACCTGAGCTTCATGCCCGGCGTTGTGCCTGGCCTGAATCAGGCGTGCCGTGGCCTGGTCGGCCAGGGAGAATCGGTGATCACCGTGACGCCGGTGTACTTCCCCTTTCTGGAGGCGCCAGGCTACTGGGATCGAGCGCTGATCAGAGTGGCCTCGCCCTGTGTTGAAGGCCGGTGGGGATATCCGGTTGAGGCATTGCGAAGCGCTGTCGAATCCAATCCGGATATCAAATTGTTGATGTTGTGCAATCCTCACAACCCGGTGGGCAGGGCGCTGACCCGGGATGAACTTTCCATGATTGTTGAGATTTGCGTGCGTCACAAGGTACTTATCTGCTCGGATGAGATTCATTGTGACCTGATGCTTGATGATAGCGCGCATATACCGATTGCATCGATCAGCCAGGAAGCAGCGGCCATTACTCTGACTTTGATGGCACCGACCAAAACATTTAATCTCGCCGGACTCGGCGGCGCGGTTGTTGTCATTCAGGACCCGGCACTTCGTGCAAGGTTTGATGAAGCCGGTGGCGGCATGTCTTCCAATGTCTCGACATTTGCCTATACCAGCATGCTGGTGGCTTACCGTGACTGTGAATCCTGGCGAACCGATTTGATCGCTTATCTGCGTGACAATCGCACTTATCTTCAGGACAGACTGGCAGCGATATCCGGGGTCTCCATGAGCCCCGTTGAGGCCACCTATTTAGCCTGGCTGGATGTGCGTGAACTTAAGCTCAACGATGCCATGGGATTCTTCGAGAATGCAGGCGTTGGGCTGTCCGACGGTGCCCGGTTCGATGGCCCCGGTTACATGCGTCTCAACTTTGGTTGTCCAAGATCGACACTGGCGCTGGCGTGCGATCGAATTGAGTCCGCTATTGAGCGGCATCACGCCTGAATTGACAGCTGGCTGCATTGTTTATCTTTGATGCCAAACTGGTAGACTCTGAGCTTCACTCCACTGTTTTTTAAGCGCTGGTTTTTGAGCGTATGGCGGAGTAACACTAACAGGCAATCGCGCATACGCGAGCAATGAGAAATGAGGTTGAATCATGGGCGAGTTTTCAAGTGTCAGCAGGGAAGGGCCATTAACAATCGTCACGATCGAACGCCCGGAAGTCATGAACTCGCTTCATCCGCCCGGAAATTTTGAACTGGCTGAGATATTTGATGACTTTTGCGCTGACCCGGAGCAGTGGGTCGCAATAATCACGGGTGCGGGTGATCGTGCCTTCAGCGCTGGAAACGATTTAAAGTATCAGGCCTCAGGCGGGAAAATGGGCGGGCCTGCCTCCGGTTTCGCCGGATTGACCTCAAGATTTGATAATCCAAAACCCATTATTGCTGCTGTTAATGGCATCGCCATGGGCGGCGGTTTCGAGATTGCGCTGGCTTGCGACCTGATCATCGCCTCGGACAATGCCATTTTTGCATTGCCTGAGCCAAGAGTTGGCCTGGCGGCACTGGCAGGTGGCATCCATCGATTACCGCGTGAAATTGGTATGAAACAGGCAATGGGAATGCTCTTGACCGGTCGCAGGGTAAGCGCGGACGAAGGCCTGTCGTTAGGCTTCGTCAACGAGGTTGTACCGGCGGGAGATGCACTTGAAGGGGCAAAACGCTGGGCTGCCCAGATTTTGGAATGCGCCCCCTTGTCTGTGCGCGGCAGCAAGGAAGCCGCCATGCAGGGTATGGGCGCAGCGTCGCTCGAGGCGGCGATCAAAGGCAAATACGCGCAGATTCAGGGGATGTACAAGAGCGCGGACTTTGTTGAAGGTCCGCTTGCCTTTTCAGAAAAACGCTCCCCAGACTGGAAAGGCGCTTAACGCCTTGCCTCACCGCTCCTTAAAAAAATACTAACGATAAACAGGTTTGATATGGCCCGTATAATTGGTTATCTGGTTGTTTGTTTCTTCCCTCAGTTTGTTTTCGCGAGCAGTTCCACGGGTGGCGAGTACAATCTTGGCATGACTACTTCGTTTGCAGGCCTGCTTGCGCTCGGGGTTTTCATCTTCGCCTATTCACTGGTGATGGCAGAGGAATTTATCCATCTGCGAAAATCCAAGCCGGTGATTCTGGCAGCAGGCGTGATCTGGTTTATCGTTGCGATTCTGGTTCACAATTCGGATATGGACCCCCATTTGCTGGAGGCGAATCTCCAGCATAACCTCATTGAGTATGCCTCACTGCTGCTCTTCCTGCTGGTGGCCATGACGTACATCAACGCGATGACCGAGCGGAATGTGTTCGAGGCACTGCGCGCCTGGTTGATTGGGCGGGAATTTGGTTACCGGAAGCTGTTCTGGATTACCGGTATCATCGCGTTTTTTGTTTCACCCGTCGCCGACAACCTGACAACGGCGTTGTTGATGGGCGCTGTTGTTCTCTCGGTAGGCTCCGGCAGCCCGAAATTTGTCGCAATTGGCTGCATCAACATCGTGGTTGCGGCCAATGCAGGGGGAGCGTTCAGCCCCTTCGGTGACATCACCACGCTGATGGTCTGGC
>JAJFKA010000169.1 GCA_021773555.1 Gammaproteobacteria bacterium | reverse complement strand
ACAGTACTTGAGTCCGTCATGTCTACTCCGTTTCAAATGGAATACGTATTTCAACCTTCAGTCCGTGAGGCAAGGCAGTACCGAATTTGCAGGAATGGTGCTTTCCATAGATCTCCTTTAAACGTTCCTGCGTATTCGCTAACCCGACGCCAGTGAACTCCGGTAGCTGGCCATCAATCAGTTCGAGTCCAGGTCCATTATCGCTGACTTCAAGAACCAGGTCTCCGGCAAACACCTTGCCGGTGATTCTGATTTTCCCGCCCATTTCGCGGTTGGCGACGGCATATTTGACTGAATTTTCAACGAGTTGCTGCAACAGCAGACTCGGAACAAGTGCAGCTCGCGCCTACACATCAACGTCGATAGTGACCTCAAGCCGTTCGTCAAAGCGCACCTGTTCAATTTCAAGATAAAGATTCATGGTGTTGATCTCGTGCTCGAGATCCACTTTTTGCATAACGTCCTTGTCCAGCGAGTAGCGCAGAAAGTTGCTCAACTTGCTAACCATTGCATTAGCGGTATTGATTTCCTTTTCCAGTATCAGCGTAGAAATGGCGTTAAGTGTGTTGAACAGGAAATGCGGGTTCAGCTGATACCGTAGCATGCGCAGCTGCGATTCGTGTGCCCGAGATTCCGCGCGAATGCTCCTTTCCTTTTCCTGCTGTAGCAGCCGATAAAATTTCAGGCCAAAATACAAACCACTCCAGCAGAGCAAAAGAAAATAGGAATATCCGATAATCCCATTGATATACGCCAGATATCCATACTCTTGAACCGCTTCAAATTTATTATAGTAGGCAAACTGGGAGTAGTTTTTAATCGCCTGCCAGATTGCGCCAAACACATAGGAGACGCTCAATACTGTGAATACACGAATATAAATCTCGCGTTCCCATACTGCCTGATAAATGTAACGCATAACCGCTGTGAGCAGTAATCCCGCCATGGCATCTACCCACAGGAGCAGGACTCGTTCGAACGGCTGACCCCAGTAGGCATCACGCAGCGCAAATAAGGTTACCCAGCCAGTCCACCCAATCAACTGAAGTGTCCAGAATTGATAATTTCTGTTTTGAGAGAGTTCCGCTAGTTGCATTGTTTAAAAATCGATGAGTGCACCACTGAAATTATAGTTGAATTGCTGATCCAGTGACTTTCCTTCAGCCGATTTATCGTTCCTCCCAACGCATTAACATGCCTGCCTTATGGATGATCCACGACACCTGAAGGATTCTGAGTTCAGCCAGGTATTCGTGCCGTTACCCGGATCTCAACAGATGCCCCGGCAACCAGCAATTCTGTGATGCCAATCGCCGTCCAGGCTGGCCACGGTACACTGAGGTACTGATCACGAATTTCACTGAATTCCCTTATGTGGGAATGGATATCCACGTGATAGGTCGTGCATTCAACGATATCGGAGTACCCACCGTGCGCAAGGGCAAGAATATCGCCGATGCCTTTCCAGGCATTATGAAACTCTTCCGTTTTGGTTTCCGGCAATTTGCCTTTCTCACCCGTGCCAATCACACCGGAGATGAAAACGAACTCACCACTTTTTGTTGCCTGGGCGAAGTGCATTCGTTCATAAGCGAACTTACCGGAAGGTGTAACGATCACATCGAAACTCATAATTTTATCCCCAACTATTGCGTCACCCGAATCTAAACGCTATCTAACCGTCATGACAAGTTTTCTCTGTTATATTCATATCGCCAATAATTCACTCTGGATGTCACAATCAACTTTTCAGGTCGCTTAAGTGCACTCCGACATTCGCAATATCGACGTTACTGGTTAGGATCTTTCGCCTCGGTGGGCGCAACGCAACTCCAGATCATGGGTCAGGGGTGGCTCCTGTTCGAGTTGACGCATTCAGCGTTGATGCTGGGTTACCTTGGTGCGGCTGCGGCGATTCCCGCTATTCTGATGACACTGTTCGGCGGAGTACTCGCGGATCAGCTCAACAAACGTTATTTACTGATGACGACCTCGTTGCTTGTTGCCTTTCTGCTTGCCGTACTGGGTGCACTCGACTACCTGAACCTCGCCCAGGCCTGGCATGTCATTCTAATCGCCGGCATGGTGTCGTTCGTATCGGGCTTCGATTGGCCGACCCGACAGGCGATTTTCCCGACGTTGATTGCACGAGAGGATATGTTGAGCGCGGTGGCATTAAACTCCATCATCTGGCAGAGCTGTCGTATGGTCATGCCTGCCCTCGGCGGCATCGTCCTGGCTTTTACAGATACATGGGTCATATTCTTCTTCTGCAGCCTCGGTTTCATCGTTATGTTCGTGGTCGTCGCAGGATTGCGACTCAACATTCAGAATTTCGTCAGTGCCACAGGGTCAACCTTCACCAGGATTATCGAGGGTGTTCGGTTCATTCTTAACCGCAGAACATTCCTGATTCTAATTTCATTATCTTATGGGGGGATGTTTTTTGTTTCATCATTCATGCAACTTATGCCAGCCTTCGCAGAGCTACTCGATATTGGTGAATCAGGCTACGGTTACTTGATCAGTATTACCGGCGTAGGGTCCGTAATCGGCACCATGCTGGTCGGAGCAGCACAACAATCACGCCGGTTGGGTAGAATCATCCTGGTCGCAACATTTCTCTCCGGCATGTTTATCTATCTGTTTGCAGTGTCAACTGGCCTCCTGGCTGGAACAAGAATGGCCTACCCACTGGCAATGGCCGCAGCGCTGCTGGTGTCGCTTTTCAGCTCTGTATTTATGATTACTTCCATGACCGTACTTCAATTGCAGGTCCCCGATCATCTGCGCGGACGGGTGATGGGTTTTCATGGAATCACGTACAGCATGATGCCGCTTGGAGGCCTGCTGAGTGGATATATCGCCACCCTGGTATCTGCACCATTCGCTATTGCGCTCTGTGCAAGCGTCTACCTGTTGATGGTGGTTGTCATCGCGCTCACCCAGCCGGTCATTCGACACATCGATGGCTCAAGCTAGTGAAAGTCATCCATGCTATTAACTGATGACTCTCTCCCTGGAAAATCTTAATCGAACAATCGGCTGAAGTTTTTCGGCTCATTACTCGTTCGAGCGTTTTGTATCGCCCTGGCCAGCACTGGAATGCCCTCCTGGATCAAATCATCAGGAACATGTCCAAATGCGAGCCGAATGTAGGGAACGGGTGCATAATCGACGTGAAATGCCGCCCCTGGTGCAAAATAGAATCCTTGCTCATTGGCTCCGGTCGTCAGTTTTTGCATGTCGGTATCTAAAGGCAGTCGCAGCCACATAAACAAACCGCCCGCAGGGCGCGACCAGACACAGGTATCTGCCAGATGTTCCTCAAGACCAGCACAGACCAGGTCTCGTTTTTGCTTGAGCACATGGTTCGCTACTTCACAGTGATCCCATATGCCATTTTTGTAAAATTCCGCCACAACAGCCGCCGCAAAATAGTTACTGCCGGCATCAAAGCGATGCGCAACTATTTTGTCAAACATTTCACCTCTGGCAAGCAGGTATCCCAGGCGCACACCAGGTGCAAGGATTTTAGATAACGAGCCTATATAGATTTGGTTCGGACTGTCATCCAGCGCAAAGCACGAAGGTACCTTGTCACCGTCAAAGTGAACATCGCCATAACAATTGTCTTCAACAAGAGGAATATTGTAGCGAGCAGCCACCGCAATCAGCTCCCGCTTACGTGCCAGTGGCATACAGGTCCCGGTCGGATTCTGGTAGGTAGTTAGCGTGTATATAAAACCGGGCAAACGGTTCTGGTTGTCCAGCTCTTTTAGTTTCTCGGCCAGCAAGTCCACGCGCATCCCGTCTTCATCGAGGGGAATTCCGATCAACTCAAGACCAATTCCCTTGTAAGCGGCAATGGTGCCGCTGTATGTAAATTCTTCAGTGATAACAACATTGTTCGGGCCCTTGCACAATGCCTGCCCGACCAGAGTGACCGCCTGCATCGAACCGTTAGTAATCGCGATTTGCTCAGGGTCAACCGCGACTCCCTCACGAAGGGCCTCTCGTTCTGCCATAGCAGTTCGTAAGCCCAGATGACCTTTGCTGCCTGGGTAGCGATTAAAGGCTTCATTTTCGTTCTCAATCGCGCGAATCGCTGCATTCTTAAATGCTTCAACTGGAAATGTATCGGGATTCGTTTGTCCGACGGCAAAATCATATACAGGCATTAGCTGACCCTTCTTTCGTTATCGTCACGTTCTATGAAATTCAGAATTCTCGCAAGACCAAGCTCAAGACGCTCATGACTCTGGGCAAAGCAGATTCTAATATGCCGGTCATTGCCGGGTCCAAATGTGTACCCGGGTGCGACCCCAACATCTTCGGCGCTAAGCAACTGTTTTGCGAAGTCCAGACTGGAATCTATATTCGTTATCTTCGGAAACGCATAAAATGCGCCGCGAGGCGGAGCCAGCTGAATTCTCGGATGGTGCTTGAATGCATCGATCACGATGGCGGCGCCTTGTTCATACTGGGTTTTTAACGATTGGACGAACTCTTCACCCTGTTCAAGCGCGGCAATACAGGCATGCTGGGCGAATACCGTGGCACCAGTATTGAAACATTCAGACATTATCGCCCAATGATTCGCCTGACTTATCGGTGTCACAACCCAACCAACGCGCCAGCCGGTCATCGCCCAGGCCTTTGAGAAGCCATTGACAACGACCAATGGATCATCCGGCTTTGCAATCTCCAGAAACGAAGGCGCTACATTTTTTCCAAAAATATGCCGGTGATAAACCTCGTCTGCGATGAGCAGGATGTTAGATTCTCGACAAAAGTCGAGCAGGACCTGCTGATCGGTCCGAGACATCACCCAACCAGTTGGATTGCAGGGTGAATTGACAAACAGGCTTCTGGTTTTAGGCGTGACCGCGGCAATGATTTCATCAGCACTGAGTTCCCAGCCCGTACTCGTTTCTCGCTGACGTACAGTATTGACGTTCGCACCTGTGATCCGATAGGTGGTTTCAATGTTTGGCCAATGCGGGCTAACCACCAGCGCATCATCTCCTTTGTTCAGTGCCATCTGCGCAGCAATGGTCACTCCCAGCATCGCGGAACCAGGAATTGAAACTCGATCCGGGTCCAGTTCAATTGAGTAGAGGTCATCAAGGTAAGTCTTGATAGCAGAGCGCAGCGATTTAATTCCCCGGGTATGGACATAAAACGTTTCGCCGTTATCCAGTGCGTTTTTCGCCGCGTCGCGAATGAAGTCAGGTGTGACGATGTCGCCCTCACCAAACCAGAACGGAATTACGCTTGGATCATCCAGCCTTGAAAATGCTACCGCTGTGATACCGTTTTGTTCGAGCCTGGCTATTTCTGGTCTGACACCTTTCAATGCTGATATCCCAATTAAAATTCATCAGCCACCTATAAGGTTTATCAGGCCGCTAATGAATATTTTGATTATGATTTATTTTTCGGTGTGTTCCAGATGTCTCGAGAAATCTTCCACGAACCATCCAATTGCTTGTTCATGATCCACAGATGTCTGCTGACCGATCTCAATGGGGGTGCATTTTGATCAACACGCGATCGAAGGTATCCATCGAATCCAACTCTTGCGAATGCTATGTCATCAGCAACGACGAGTTCCTCGACAGATGTACTCTGGTCGAACCTGAACTTTTTGGTGAAGCCATAAAACGACTTCGCCTCAATCAGGCCTACATCGCGATTTGACGAAGGCATCATCCAGATTGCGTCTTCGCTGAATAGATCAAAGTATCGATCGAAATCGTCCGATCTGATGTATTCAAAGGCATTGAGAATCAAAAGGCGCACTGCCTTTTCATCACGGCTTAATACATCACCGTCGGTTTTTGAATCTGAATGAGTCGATAACGCCGGAGACACGCGACTTCCATTTTTGTTTCGTATTTCGATATTACTCATGCCGGTATCCTTTGCAAAGCTTTTAAGGCAGCGATTCGTCGATCTCTTCATCTCGTCAGACCGATGGGTTAAGCTGCTGCGAAACAGGACAGCCCGGATAAAGCGATTGAAAGTAATAAAACTAATTGGTATCTCGATACTGATATTGCTGATCTTTCTCGGTACTTTCTTCCATAAAGGGCCCATACCCGCTGACGTGGTTGATGCGAAGTATTCCAATCAGGCATCACAATTCCTGACACTCGACAACGGCACAAGAATTCATTTTCGGGATCAGGGGGCCAGGAATGGTGAAGTCATTGTCCTGATACACGGAAGTAGTGCTTCCTTGCACACGTTCGAGCCCTGGGTCGCAATTCTCGGTGATGAGTTTCGCATCGTGACGTTGGACCTGCCGGGTCACGGACTCACCGGCGGTGTCCCCGACAATGACTATTCAAGCGCGGCCAATATAAGCAGTGTCAATGCGATAGTGACAACTTTAGGACTCGACTATTTCACGCTAGGTGGCAACTCCATGGGTGGCGGCGTGGTCTGGAGATACGCGCTAGTGTTTCCAGACAAAGTCAAGGCGATGATTCTGATTGACGCGTCCGGTCCCCCTGCCTGGTGGCAACTGGAGTTCGCGGATGATGCTGTGGATTCTGAAGAAAGAGAGACTCCGATCATTTTCGAACTGCTGACCAAACCATGGTTTCGAGCGATCGCAACAAACCTTGATTCTTACTATTTTGTGAAGCAGGGGGTTGAAGCCGCGTACAATCATTCAGCTGTCGTCGATGATGAATTGATCGCGCGTTATTACGAACTTTCTCTACGCAAAGGATCGCGAGTCGCAACACTCAACCGATTCGCTAATTTTAACCTTGAGTCCGACGAGACTTACGATCTGCAGCAACTTGAACAGCCGACACTCATCATGTGGGGACGGGAGGATGCGTTGGTTCCTGTAAAAATGGCAGATAAATTCAGAGCCGAGTTGCCGCAGGCAGAAGTTGTTATTTTCGATAAAGTCGGCCATATTCCAATGGAAGAGATTCCTGTTCAATCCGCAGACACAATCAGGCGCTTCATGAACAATTTGAAGAAAGAACAGGACGAAGCCATTTGAGAATCTCAAGATCAGGGTGACGTGATTGATCTATTCGACACTCGCTCGACCCGATACCAGGGTATGCCATCGCCACAAATTACGTAGTGAGTAATCGGGTTTCAATTCTACCAGGGCAGCGGCAAAATCCACGGCAGTCAACAAGGTAATGTCCGCAACGGTAAACCTCGAACCAGCCACATATTCAAAGTCACTGAACTCATGGTCAAGCCGTTCATAATAACGCCGGACATTGGCATCGCTGAGTTCTTTTGCCTCGGGTATTGATTTGACCAGACCCATTTTGGCAACTATGGGTCCATTCACCCAGGAGGTGCCAATCTGACTCCACAGTTCGAATTCAATCTGGCGATTGCGCATTTCAATATGCCCCGATTCGTAGGCATCCTTCCCAAACAGATTAGGGTCTGGCTTGATCATTTCCAGATAACGACATATCGCTACAGATTCACTCAGGCACCGGCCATCATCAAGTTCAAGAACGGGTAGCTTGCCACTCGGATTTTTTCGCAGAAACTCAGGCTTTTTATGTTCACCTTTCGACATATCGCAGTTAACGATGTCGTAGTCCATTCCTTTCTCTGCCAAAAATATTTTGACTCGACGGGGATTAGGCGCGCCTGGATAGTCGTATAGTTTCATTAGTCGTTAGGCACCGCGCTTCGACTTTGGTTCCCCAGCCACTGTCTCGCGATTCCAACGTGCAACGCCACACCGTGCGCCATTGCCGCTTCATTCAAGATCATTCTATTGGAATGGCAAGGTGCGGCCAGCGCCGGGTCGTCCGGTTTCACGCCGAGAAAAAACATGGCACCGGGCCATCGCTGTAACAAGTACGAGAAGTCCTCAGCTCCCATCATCGGCGAGCGCATCGGCAGGTAGGCGTCATCCCCAAGCACCTGACGGACGACACTGGCAGCGAACTCAACAAAATCCGGGTCGTTGACGGTGACAGGGTACCCTTCTTCGATTTTGAATTCTGCGACGCACTCATGCGCGGCGGCAATTTGCTCGCTAAGTCTTTTCATCCCCACATGTGCGCGGCGCCTGGACTTTTCCGAAGTTGACCTTAGTGTACCCATTAAATCGGCCACTTCCGGGATCACATTGGACGTTGTACCAGCTTCAATTTTGGTTGTGGTTAACACAACCGGATCAAATACATTGATGCGGCTCGTTACAAAACTTTGAAATGCCTGAACAATCTCACAGGCAACAGGAATCGGGTCAATGCAATCGTGCGGCATCGAGGCATGACCTCCCCTGCCACGGATTGTCATCTCCCAGGAATCGGCGGCGGCCAGTAGCGCGCCCGCTCTGCCCGTAACCTTTCCGCTGTCGAGCAACGGCGTGATATGCAGAGCAAATACCGCATCTGGAGTGTTAGGAGCCGCGAAAAGCCCCTCGTCCAGGCAAACCTTTGCACCAAAATATCCTTCCTCGCCGGTCTGGAAGAAAAAATCAATGCTGCCTTGCAATTGTTCACGTTTTTTATGCAGCACCTTAGCTGCGCCAACCAGCATTGCCGTATGGGCATCATGGCCACAGGCGTGCATCTTATTTTCGTGCTTTGACGCAAATGAGAGGTCATTGTGCTCGGGCATCGGCAAGGCATCCATATCACCCCGCAACAAAATACGCGGCCCGGGCGAACCGCCGTTGAGTGTCGCGACAAGACTGGTTGTCTGCTCACTGAGGCGAATGTCCAGGTCGAGTCCGGCTAACGCGTCCAGAACGGTACGGGTCGTCTCTGGAAGCTGATTCCCAAGTTCCGGATTAGCGTGAATCTCACGCCGAATCGATACCACGTCATCGAGCACTTGCGCTGCTTCGGCCAGAATAGTCAAGGTGCGGCGCTCAACCAAAAGGCACGGTGAAGCCATTGGCCATTGCCATCAGCGCATTGGCTTCAACCCCACCCTTGATTCGCTCAAGTTCACCGCCATCCAACCATACGCCCTGACAGTCAGGGCATCGATCAATGACGAGCATATGGGCAATCTCTTTTTTCATCACCGCTCCATCGACGGGACACGGGCGAGAACTCTCTCCCTGGGCCTTAACCATCAAGCGCATTTCTTCCGCACAGGATTCGCAGGTCGCGGCCCCATCCACCTTATTCCGGGTTTTACTACCACATCGAGCACACTTCTCGCCAAACAACGACATATAACCCTCCAAGGTCTTTTAAGCTTGCCTGAATTTCATTCTCCGCCCACGTTAACAAACTTGTCAACAACGCGCACCAGAAGCCGGTGTTACAAAACTGTGATGTACTTCACGCTTTTCGCCCTGCAAACTCTCCACAATCAGATCATAAACAATCCAATCCAACACTCGATGAAGATATCCAGTGGCAAAACCAGGAAGGTGAAGCTCACTAATCGAGGTGATCTTGCTCTCTATTTCATTGGCGCAGGTTCGGCATTCGCCAAGACGTTAAATCAGACCAACCTCCTCGTGGTGTCCGCCCAGGACCATCTGCTGATCGATTGCGGGTCACGCTGTTCGCAGGCCTTACATGCCGTGGGTTTGCCGCTCACAGACATCAGGAACTTCGTCATTACTCATAGTCACGCGGACCATATTGGCGGACTTGAGGAGGCCCAGTTAACGGGGCGCTACCTGACTCGAAAGAAGCCTCATATGCTGGTAAATCGACGCTACGAAAAAATCCTGTGGGAACAGTCCCTCCGGGGCGGGTCGGAAAAATCTGAAGGAGGTGGACTGGCTTTCTCAGATTTCTGGACGGTGACCAGACCGGTGAAACTAAAGGGATTTCCACGAGAAACCTGGGATGCCAGTGTCGGCAGTATCAATATAAAGATGCCACGAACCATGCATTTCCCGGACAGCGCTACCTCGTGGCGAAACTCAGCCTGGAGTTGTGCGATTGTCATCAACAACAAGATCCTGTTTAGCTCCGACACGCGATTCGATTCTGAGCTGATTGAAAGCTACGACAAGTTGTTTAATTTTGAGGTTATTTTCCATGACTGCCAGCTATTTACCGGCGGCGTACACGCTTCACTCGATGAACTCAGCACCCTCCCGTTACCAATTAAAAGAAAAATGATACTCATGCACTATGGGGACAATTGGCGCGATCACCGATTGTCAGCGCGTCAGGCAGGATTCCACTCCTGGGCAAGAGAAGGGCACACCTACACATTTCCTGACTGATACGCAGACGACGCTGCCGGACCCGAGGAGTATCTACTCGCGGATCATGACCGGCAATTCTCGAATCCCATGGATGAAACTTGATGGCAGATAAACCGGGTCACCGACGACTTCAAGCTTTGGAAACCGCTTGATGATCTCCTCCCACATCACACGCAGTTGCATCTCTGCCAGGCGGTTACCCACACAACGGTGAATTCCGTATCCGAATGCCGTGTGTTGCCGTGGATTCACGCGATCAATCTGGAAGTGCTCGGCATTATCAATCGCGCGCTCATCCCTGTTTCCAGAGATATACCACATTGCTATCCGATCACCTTTCCTGATCTGTTTGCCGCGCAGCTCAGTGTCGGCAAGGGCGGTTCTCGCCATGTGGGCCACAGGCGATTGCCAGCGAATAATTTCCGGGACCATTTTTGGAATCAGCCCGGGATTCTGGAGCAGCTTTTCATACTGATCCGGGTGCTGGTTCAACGCGAGCACGCCGCCGGTTATCGAGTTTCGAGTGGTGTCATTGCCGCCTACAATTAACAATAATACATTCCCCAGCAATTCCTGAGGTGGCATATCACCTGTGGCATCGTCATGGGCCAGCATTGACAACAGGTCAAATTTTGCCGGTTGCGCTTTTCGTTCATTATAGTACTCAGTGAAGTAAGCCAGGCACTCCAGCAATATCTGGAACCCCTCTTCGGGGGTTTCAAAATAATCCGGATCCCCGAGATTCTGAACCGTATCAGACCAGTGAATCAACTTCAGCCGATCCTCCTGAGGTACATCAAAAAGCGTAGCCAGCATTTGCCCGGTCAACTCAACCGAGACCTCCTTGACAAGGTTAAACTCCTCATTGCGTGGTAGCCCATCGAGGATTACACCGGCGCGTTCGCGAATAAGCGGTTCCAGGTCTGCCAGATTCCGAGGCAGGAACATCGGCGTGACGACCATTCGCTGCGCGTCGTGTTTGGGCGGGTCCTCCTGAATAAACATTGGCAGCGCATACTGATCCTCTCGATCGGCAACACCCCCAAGGGCTATGCCGCCCAGCCGCTGTTGAGACGAGAACAATTCATGATGTCGATCCACATACATGATGTCCTCATACCTTGTCACCGACCAATAAGGCCCAAACATGCTCTCCTCGGTCAGATGTACCGGATCCTCATCGCGCAATCGCTCAAAATGCTTCCATAAGCTGTCATTCTGGAATAACGCCGGATGGCCCGGATCAAGCTCCTGCAGGGGCACCGAGTACGGATCGTGGTGCGGATCAATGGCAAAAGCTTCCTTCACCTCGAGATTCGACACCGTCATATCGCCACTTCTCATCCTTCTGACTATTTCTGCTCGCTTTTCGCTGATGGCCGTATTCATTATCTGCACTCTCACTTGAATTGCTTCCCAGTTTCATCCATGCATCCAAAATTTCCTAGTATTTCTTCAAAGCGCAAGGCCCTCTGAGCCTGTTTTTTAGCTCATTTCCATCGATCATCGGACCAATCAGGTCAGAACCGGTACTTCCATCACCACCACTGACACTCGCCTATTGACCGGCATATGCTTCTGGTTTTCGACAATCCGATATGCTTTACTTTGCGACGATTTTTCGATCGGACCAGCCGCTTTCAACGAGGCGTTTGATTAGCAGGTTCAAGAACCAAAACTTTAGATTTCAAGGAGCAAAGATATGGGTTTATTAGACGGTAAAGTTGCGCTCGTTACGGGTGCTGGCGGAGGACTGGGAGAAACCCACGCCTTGCTACTCGCAAAAGAAGGCGCATTGGTTGTGGTCAACGATCTCGGTGGTTCCCGCGACGGTTCCGGTGCCAGCAGCAACATGGCGGACGGGGTGGTGGACAAAATTAAAGCCGCAGGCGGTCAGGCCGTAGCAGATTATGGCAGTGTCAGTAACGAGGCAGATGCCAAGGCAATGATTCAGTGTGCTGTGGACAACTTTGGGAAAATCGATTTTCTCATCGCCAATGCCGGAATCCTGCGTGACAAGTCTTTCAAGAATATGACGAATGATATGTGGGATATTGTCATTGATGTTCACTTGCGAGGTACCTATCTGACGGTTAAAGCTGCCTACGATCAGATGCTGGCCCAGGAGACAGGCGGAAGTATTGTAGTCACCTCGTCCACCTCAGGATTGCTCGGAAACTTCGGACAATCCAACTACGGTGCTGCCAAGGCTGGAATCGCCGGGTTCGCCCGTTGTCTGTTCCAGGAAGGACTCAAATACGGCGTCAGGGTCAATGTTCTCGCGCCCGCAGCCTGGTCGCGACTCACTTCAGACATTTTCCCGGAAGGTCAGAACATGGAAGAGCTGCTGTCTCCGGACAAGGTTTCTCCACTCGTCGTCTGGCTGGGTTCCGACGAAGCCAAAGATGTGACCGGCCGAACATTTATGGTCGCCGGTAACAGCGTTCAATTGCTCTCCTGGCAATCCCAGGCAGTCGCAGTGAAGGACAACACAGACGGGCCCTGGTCAGTTGCCGAAATTGGCGAGAAAGTCCGCGAGAACTTCGACAAGTGGCCGAAAGGCATCCAGCCTACCGCCAGGCCTTTTGAGTAATACACCCCTGAGTGTGTAATGATAAGGGTGGCTACGGTCACCCTTTTTTTAACTATCGATTTGTCAATTTTGGAATGGCTTATGAAAAATCAATATGGCGATGTGATGTTAACAATCCTCGATGGTCACGTGGCGCAATGTGAAATACAACGGGGACCCAACAACTTTTTTGATCATCAACTGATCAAGGATCTGGCAGATTGTTTTGAAGCAATTGATTCAAGCGACGATGCGAGGGCGATCGTACTCTGCTCCGAGGGAAAACACTTCTGCGCCGGTGCAAACTTTGGCTCGACTGCACGCTCCGAGGAACAATCAACTCGCTCAGCGGAAAGGCCCAACCCTTTGTACACTGAGGCCGTGCGTTTGTTTCGATGCAAAACACCCGTCATCGCAGCAGTCCAGGGCGCGGCAGTCGGTGGTGGGTTTGGACTCGCAGTCATGGCAGATTTTCGCGTCGTATGTCCGGACACCCGCATGACCGCAAATTTTGTCAAACTGGGATTCACACCCGGGTTTGGCCTCACCCACACGTTGCAACGCGTTATCGGCCATCAGAAGACGAATCTCTTGTTCTACACGGGTCGAAGAATTAATGGCGAAACGGCCTTCGAGTGGGGACTCGGAGATATTTATACGGACACCGACAACGTCCGCAGCGCAGCTATCGAATTAGCAGGTGAGATCGCAGAGAATGCACCGCTGGCAGTTGTGTCTGTTCGTGAGCAAATGCGTCCCGGGCTGGCAGACGCAGTTAAGGCGACTACCGATATCGAGAATGCCGAACAGTTCAGGTTGCAGAAAACCGCAGATCACAAAGAGGGCGTAAAAGCAGTGTCCGAGCGTCGTCCCGGCAACTTTGTGAACGCCTGAATATCCCCGGTGATCCGGCGTTAATGATCAGAGCATCGCAACCAGTTCGTCGATCGTGTCCCAGATGACCGAGACTTCTCCAACCGGTGTGCGGCCAAGCCGCACAACCACCACATCCTTTTCAGGGATACAGAGAATTCGCTGGCCATCATAGCCACCGCAATAGAACCAATCAGGCCTGTCAGGTCGCAACCACCAGTGCGCTCCGTAACATTGTTCCTTGTCTCGGAAGGTTGGTGTTCTGGCGTAGTCAACCCACAAGGGCGGTAGAATCTCCCGGCCATCCCAGACGCCGTTGCGCAGATACAACATGCCAAAGCGAGCAAAATCCTGCGGGCTTGCCATCAGATAAGAGGAACCGATAAAGGTACCGGATGTATCAAATTTGGGCGTTGCCGTGCGCATCCCCACGGGTTCAAACAATTCATCATTCATAAATCGCAACATGCCAGATGCCCCGCCGCCCACCACCTGCTTGATGATGCGGCAAATGATATTAGTCGTACCACTCGAGTATGACCAGACCTTGCCCGGAGGATTGAGCAACGGTTTGTTTGCCGCGAATGCACCCGTGTCATGGCGACCTTCAAACTGCAACATCGGAATAACATCCGAGACCTGACCATCAACATAGTCCTCAGAGAATTCAAGTCCCGACGACATCCGGAGCAGCTGATCGAGGGTGATGGCCGCTCGTTCGTCACCCTGCCATTCCGGCACGTCAACCGGCGCATAAATATCCAGCCTCCCTTGTTTCACCAGAACGCCAACCAGCGCCTGGGTAATGCTTTTGGCCATTGACCAGGAATACTGCAGGTAAAAATCGTTCGCACCGGCGTTATAGCGCTCAAAGACTAACTGTCCTTGCCTGATTACGAGTAACGCATAAGTGACACCTTGTTCCGGCTGTAGTGCAAATACCCGCTCAGCCACCTGATCCAGGTCGGACCTTGGATTTTTCTGCCAATGCCGTGTTGGCCAGGCCAGGCCAGCCGGCTGGTCAGGCAGGTCGGGGAGTGTAGTCGAGCGCGATTCCGCTTTTACCATGAGTTTGTTCCAGATCCAGTGAGGTCATTAGCGATAGTGATCGCCTGCCGGGATTATTACCCGACTATCAGCCCGTTGGCAAAATCTGATATGTTTACTGTCTCATGTTTTACACCGGAAACAGCAATGACGACCTTACCTGATCGCGGTACAGCCTGGCCTCAGCTGAAGACTGAAATGGAGCGCCGCGGAAGCGGCGATGCGAAGTGGCGGGAGGGCAAAACTGCCGTCTACGTTTTCAATGCAGGTGCTGATGTACTTAAGGTTCAGAAGGAGGCGTATACGATGTATATGTCGGAAAATGGGCTGGGACCTGCTGCTTTTCCAAGTTTGCGTCAGATGGAAGAAGAGGTTGTTGGTATGGGACTCGAGCTGCTTCACGGAGGTGAACTGGCAACGGGTAATATTACCTCTGGAGGTACAGACTCGATCACCATGGCAGTCAAGGCTGCGAGAGACTACAAGTTATCCAGCAATACTGAACTTAACGACAGCAAGCTGAATATTATTGCACCCTGGTCAGTGCATCCGGCATTTGATAAGGCTGCCACTATGATGGATCTGGAGCTGCGTCGAATTCCAGTGAAAGCCGATCTGTTAGCGGATGTATCCGCGATGTCCAGCGCGATTGATCAAAATACTATGATGCTGGTCGGATCTGCACCCAGTTTTCCGTATGGGCTGATTGACCCCATAGCCGAACTCAGCGTGGTTGCGCTCGATCAGGATATCTGGCTGCATGTTGACGCGTGTGTTGGCGGTTACATTGCACCATTCGTCCGTATGAACGGCGTAGACATTGCACCTTTTGACTTTGAACTTGAGGGTGTCAGTTCTATGTCTGCGGATCTGCACAAGTATGGTTACTGCGCCAAAGGCGCCTCTACCGTATTGTTTAGGGACAAAACGCTGCAGGCGCATATGATTTTCGATTGCGATGACTGGCCCGGAGGCAGGATGGTAACACCGACCCTTGCAGGAACCAGACCCGGCGGAGCAATTTCTGCCGCCTGGGCTGTTATGAACTTCCTTGGCAAGGAAGGTTACTGCACAAAACACCGACAGGTCACCGATGCTCGCCAGGCTATCGAGACAGGTGTCAGGGAGCTGGGATTTAGTATTCTGGGCGAACCGCAACTGGGCATTGTGGCTTTTAATCATCCGGAGCTGGATGCCTTCGCACTCTACAAACAGATGTACCGTCGCGGCTGGTTCACCGGTTTGACGACAGAGCCGAGAGCCCTGCATCTGATGCTCTCGCCCTTTCACGCCGAGGTGACGGCTACCTACCTTGCAGATTTGAAATCATCGGCTGACGCAGTACGTGCCGGTGACAACGACGCCGTGCAGGAAGCAAAATACAGTTAGGTGTGATAAACAATAATTCGCAGGAGATCAAATGAGCTACCAGTGGAATTACGGCGAGATACTCAATGCCGTTGATGAAATTACACCCGGAAATCGCCCGGCTCTCATTCATGGACACCGCGTGATCACCCATGATTCCTTCCGTATCAGAACCAACAATCTTGCTCGTAACCTGTTGGACAATGGCGCTGAACCCGGTGACAAGATCGCGTTCTACATGCGCAACTGTCCAGAATACAGCGAAGGTATCGCAGCCGCTTTCAAGGCATCGCTAACGCATGTGAATGTCAATTACCGATACATCGAGCATGAACTGGTTTATCTGCTGGATAATTCTGATGCAACAGTGGTGATGTACCACTCAGAGTTTGAGCCGTTCGTCGAACAAATTCACGAACAATTGCCTGGCGTCAAGCAATGGATTGAGGTTGAGGAAGGTCATACCCACAGTGAAGCGGAAGATTCTTACTATGAAGACTTCGTCAACAATGGCGATGGTAGTTTAGTCGATGTGACGCGTTCAGGGGATGACATGTTGTTCATTTACACCGGCGGTACAACTGGTATGCCAAAGGGTGTGATGTGGAGACATGATGATCTCTTTCGGGTACTTGGCGCGGGTGGTAATCCCAGAATGGGAATCCCGCCCTGTGAGGATCTTGATGAACTGCTCACCCGTCTGCAGGCACAACCGTTCCCAATCAACCTTCCCCTGCCACCCATGATGCACGGTACGGGACTGCTTTCAGCCGTTAGTGCCATGGCCGCCGGTGGAACCTGTGTGACCTTACCCTCGCGGAGCTTCGAGCCAAGACTGGCGCTGCAGAACGTCAACGACCACAAGGTATCGGCCGTGACGATCGTCGGAGACGCATTCGCCCGACCAATCCTTGAGGCTTTGGACGAAGATCCGAATCAATATGATATATCTTCGATCAAGGTAATTTCCTCCTCAGGCGTCATGTGGACAAGGGAGATAAAAGCAGGTCTCCTGCGACACAACGAAAACATGTTGCTCGCCGACGGCTTTTCTTCATCGGAGGCAATTGGACTTGGCAGTTCAATAATGACCAAGGATGCCGAGATTGAGGTCGCGAGCTTTACATTGGGCGCACACTGCAAGGTGTTTACTGAGGACGGTATAGAGGTCCTCCCAGGGTCCAATGAACCCGGTATGGTCGCGGTCCGCGGTCATCTGCCGGTCGGTTACTACAAGGACGAAGAAAAAACCGCAAAAACCTTTAAAGTGATCGAAGGCGTTCGCTACTCAATTCCCGGGGACTGGGTTCAGGTTGAATTGGATGGAACACTAACGCTTTTAGGCAGGGGTAGTAATTGTATTAATACCGCAGGCGAAAAGGTCTTTCCCGAAGAAGTGGAAGAAGCGCTTAAGTTTCATCAGGCAATTGCCGATGCGCTCGTGGTTGGATTGCCGGATCCGAAGTGGGGTCAGGCCATTACAGCAGTGGTACAGCTGAATCCCGGATTTGAACTTGATGAAAACGAAGTGCATGAATTTGTCAGACAGCATCTGGCCGCTTACAAGATCCCAAAACATATTTTCGCAAAACCGAGCCTCGACCGGGCGGCCAATGGGAAAGCGGACTACACATCCATTAAAGCCTATGCAGAGACAAGGCTGGCTGGATAGTGCTGTATCGAAATTTTGGTTCAACGGGACTCCAGGTATCGGAACTGACGTTCGGTGGTGGCGCCGTCGGAGGTTTGCTGATCAACGCCGATGATGAAACCAAACAAGCGGTCCTGCAACGGGCGCTGACGGCCGGTATCAACTGGATCGATACGGCACCGTCATACGGGCAGGGAAAGTCCGAGGAGGCACTCGGTAAGATCCTTCCTGAACTTGATGCCAATCCATACATTTCCACGAAATTCACCATAGATACCAACAATCCCGACTTGTACGGTCAAATTGAAGAAAGCATCAACGGCAGTTTGTCTCGATTAAATCGCACCAGTGTGACGTTGCTGCAGCTCCATAATCCAATCGGTGAAAACTCAGAGGGCAGGCAAATCGGCTTCCGGGAACTGCTAAAGCCACATGGCGTTTTTGACATTCTTGACGGTTTTCGATCTCAGGGAATGTTTGCACATATTGGCATTACGGCGCTGGGTGACGTATCTGCGATTACCAGAATCATAAAGAGCAACCGAATTGCCTCAGCGCAAATCTACTTCAACCTGCTCAATCCTTCGGCGGTGAGGACACCGCCACCATCCTGGCCATGCTATAACTTTACCGGTCTGGTGGACACATGCTTCGAACACGATGTCGCCACCATGAATATTCGGGTTTTCGCAGCCGGTGTAATTGCAACCGATGCAAGACACGGCCGGGAAAGACCGCTTACATCAGGTGATACGGTAGCGAGTGAAACCCACAAAAACCAGGCCGTTTTCTCGGCGTTAGGAGATTCCTGCGGTAGTCGGGCACAAACTGCGGTCCGCTTCGCCTTAACCCAATCGCGACTATCGACAATCGTGATTGGCCTTGCTTCGATGCAGCACCTGGATGAGGCGCTTGAAGCCCAGTCTATGGGCAACCTCCCCGATTCAGCCACACAGGCGATACAACTCGTGTATTCAAAATTTACAGGCTGATTGACGAGAAACACGACCGATAATTTAAACAGGACAGTGTAATGAAACAAATCTGTATATTCGTACTCATAGGGTTGCTCACGATCATGGCTGGGGCACGGGAAAAACCAGGCGACCCCAACAACTGGGGTAAGTGGGGCAAACAGGACGAACGCGGAGCCGCAAACTATATCGACGCGAAATCTATCAAGAAAGCTGCCGCACTGATTGATCGTGGGAAAGTTTTCAGTCTCGCCATTCCAATCGACAACACGGGTCCCGTGTATCCAGGACGCGTGCCTCCACAACACTTCATGGTAGCAACCGGGGCCGACTACGTCGCCGGGCAACCCAATACGCTCGGAAAAATGAAGTTTGCTGATGATTACATCTATATGCCCTTGCAGGGTTCTACCCAATGGGATGCTCTGTCCCACGCCTGGTATGACAATTCGCTTTATAACAAGGTAGATCAGGCAGCCATCAAAAGCGCACCTGCAGCCGGAGGTGCAACAAAACTCGGTATTGAGAATATCAAAAACTCCATGGTGGGACGAGGCGTACTGATCGACGTGCTGGCATTCAAGGGGGGGGCTCTGCCACCTGGTTATATGATCACCAGAGCTGATATAGAAAAAACGCTGAAGTCACAGCGCACTCGCGTCAAGGAAGGTGACATCGTCTTGATTCGCACCGGTTTCGTTCCGGACTATTTCAAAATCACAGACCCTGCAGCAAGAATCGCGTTCGTCTCCGGGCCGCATACGGGAATCGGTCCAGATGTTGTCGACTGGGTAGACAAGATGGAAATCGCGGGAATTGCCGCCGACAATCTGGCTCTGGAAGTCCTGCCAAACCCAGATCCCGAAAAATCACTTTCGATTCACGGCAGTCTGCTGCGTGACCTCGGCGTCTATATCGGAGAGATTTGGTGGTTTGAGGAGTTAGCCGCGGATTGTGCCGAAGATGGTCGTTATGAGTTTTTTCTCGCGGCCCAGCCACTTAATATACCAGGCGCTGTTGGCTCACCTTTAAACCCTATAGCGATAAAGTAAGCTGGCAGAGGTATTGATTTCACCAGGGCTGAGGGCGCCGACAGCACTCGCCTGGTTCCGGCTATGCTCGTGACATAAACCTGCCATTCGTGGTGTTGACCTTGATCAATTCACCGGTCTCGATATATTCCGGAACCTGGACAACGAGCCCGGTAACCAGTGTTGCCGGCTTGGTTCGCGCATTGGCTGTTGCACCCTTGATCGACGGTGTCGTTTCTTCAATCTTTAGCAGGACCGATTGCGGCAAGTCTATGCCCGCAATTGTGCCATCCACGATGAGCGCAGTGATACCTTCCAGACCCTCGGTAATGTATTCGACCTGCCCCTCGAGGGTATTCACGTCAAGGGCATGCTGGGAAAAATCTGCAAGGTCCATAAAAATATACTGATCGTTGTCCATATAAGAAAATTGAACCTGAACTCGCTGGCAATCAGCCTCTTTGAGCATGTCTTCACCCTTGAAGGACTTATCACGTTTTTGACCCGTCAGCAGATTGTTAAAGCGCACTTTGTAGAGCGTCGATGCGCCACGGGAGGACGGACTTTTAGCCTCGAGTTCCTTCACAATATGCGGCACACCATCTAATTCAACCACCATACCCCGCTTCAAATCGCTGGCCCTCGGCATATTCAATCAATCCTTGCTACAAAAATGCGCTATTGTACCTTTACTCGATTCAAGCTGCCGCCTGGTTTATGCTTTTTCAATGCAATCACCTGTCATAGTCAATGCCTCCGAAAATCTGAAAATTGATGTGTTTCAGCATCAATTCTTTCTTGGTGATCGCTTTCGTCAATGCTTCACCTATATGACCCGCGGTCTGCAATCATCGGCCGGTAACAAACACCAGCAGGAAATGTGTTTGTCGCTGTTACTCGAGGATGGCGGGGACGAGGCAAATGGGATGAGTCCCGAGAACTTCCCCAAAGTTCCCATAAGGATTTTTCAGCTACTGGAAAACCACATTCGGCGCGGTCAGCACTTCACAATTGGTGATGCAACACGCCTGGGCAAATCCGGATTTTTTGGATTTTCTGCTGTTTATTACATGCCTGCAGTACAATTTGAAAATCTGCCCGATTGCAGAAATGTGCTTGCCCTGATACTAGTCCACCAGACAGAGCACGAATTCGCCAGGAAGTATGGCCACACTCGCCTGCTCTCAAGAATCGGAAAGTACTGCTCATCATTCCCCTACCCCACATGGAATACGCAACGGCGACCTGCGTTATTTGAAACCGGGTATTCCGAAGCAACGGTACTTGCCGGGGCGCCACGAGCGGATATTCCAGACCTGACAGCGGACCTTATGGGTAGCCGGGTAAGAGTCAACATCCCTGCGGGTACGGCAATCTCGCAGGTAATCGAGCTGTTACGGTCTGACGGCACCGTCGCAATATTTGCCGAGCTATCCGAAAATGCCAACGCCTGCTTGTACTGGGTCCCGGGAACACAGCCGGGCGCGTACACCGCGACCGGCGAGCCCACCTGCATTGGTGGCGCCTTTGTACTGTTCGAATCCGGTGACCGTACGGCCGGTCACCTCCTGGAAGACGGGTTCACGTTTACTTTCGATCAGCAAACGCTTGAATCATTCTGCGATCGATTAGCGAATGGACAAGATTTCGTGATGGTACTGGCTCACACCGAAAATCTCGAACTCGAAGTTCACAGGTCATCCGGGTCTGTACGCCCTGTCTTCGCCTATTGCGCAAAGGCCGCCTGGCATCCCATTATGCTCAATCAAGCGCCTGGCGGCGCAAACGTACACTGCTCTTCAATAGAAGATTTATCCGACAATCCCGCGACGCAATTTACGCAGGCGGATCTGGACCACTATATTCACGCGGTGGAATCTTTTCTATCAACGTCAATGGCGCAAGAGGCAGCGTCGCTGATACTGACCATTCGATCAATTGTCAGCAGGGATGAATTCAGACACGAAATTTCCGCCAACGTCGAGCTAAACCAGGACTTCATCGCCTATATCTGCGATGGTCTTCAACAGCTGGCGCCTTTTCCGGTAACCAGCCATGCGATTGTCGATCTGAAATTTGACATCAATCACACATGACGGCACTTGAGATGTGGCCAGTGGAGAGGCTTCAGGGTCGCATCGAAATTTTGTTTACCGATAATCCGGCGCTAACGAGACTCTTTCGGCGACGCCAGAGACTTTAAGCGGGCGAGGCGTTCTGATTCGTGCTCAACAAGCCAGCTATCCTCAGATAGCAATCGGTATGCCCGGGCGAAGTAATCCGCAGCCAGGGGTTCTTTCTTGACGAGATAAATCTCGGCAAGTTCCTCTATGACAAACCCATCAACTGGTTTACCTGAACTTTCTGTTTTGGCCATCAGGTCAAGTTGAATCTCCAGCGCTCCTTCGTAATTTCCAAGCGCACGCAAACACCGCGCAACCGCCCATTTTGCAATGTGCAGACGACGCGCATTCCCCTGCTCGCGACGAAAATCAACGCCCTTGTAAAACAACTCGAGTGCCTCCTGGAATCTGCCCTGGTCAAAAAGTGTCCAGCCCATATTGTTATACAGGGACCCGAGCCAGTTTCTAGCGCGTGTTGATTTGGTGGTCTCCGCAATACCCATCGCGATCACGTTCCACTTCATCTGCTTATCAAGCGACTCCGCAATCGCCATCATGTGTGCTGCATCGATGGCAAGAAAATCGTCGGGGATTTTCTCAGAGATCCTGAACGCCTCCTCAAAGTACTCCAAAGCTCTGGCTTTACTGCCGGTGGAATTGAACACACGACCGCGTTCGAGTAACTGAAAAACCCACGCCCGGGATGATCGATCTTTGATTATTGAACTCGCCCGGTCCAGCTGTGTATTGGCAAGTTCGAATTCATCGCGGAGAGAATGGGTTCGCGCCAGTTGGGTCACCAGGATCGGCAGATATTCCTTGTTCTCCGAGTTTTTAGCTTCGTCCATTAACGACATAAAAATCAGTTCAGTTGCTTTTGGGTCTGCGTAATCCCACAGATCCATCAGCCGATCGATCTCATTGCCTAATGCCCTTGTTGGAGCACTATTCCAGACCACGAGGGCAACGATGAGGCATACTGCTCTGAAATTCATCGCCGAATTAATCCTTTGCGATCAAGCCACGCAAGCAGGATTTCGTTGGTTTCCTCGGGTTTTTCCTGCTGAATCCAGTGACCACACGCCAGGGTAGCCACTTCAAGATCTGCTACGTAAGGTGTCATATCCGAGGGTGGAACCATGTCGTATTGACCATAAATCATCAACGCCGGTTGTGTTACCCGTTGTTCAACCTCGGCGGTTGTTTCCCAGTTCCGAGTGAAATTTCGATACCAGTTGCACGGCGCCACAAACCCGCTTTTTTTGAATGCAGCGACGAATACGTCAAGGTCCTCCTCCGACATCAGCAGATCCCCCCGGTCACTGTCGACCTCCGCGTATCTGACGATAGAACCACCAGCGGGTTCTGTTTCACCTGGTTCAAGCCATTGCCTGGTTCGGTACATATTGCGGAGGAATCTTCTCGGATTATGCTCAAATGCAGCAGCCGCAATACCGGGCTGCCTGTTAAAATGCACGATGTAGAAATCTGAACCAAGCATTTTCTCCCAGAATGCAACCGGGTCGGCTGCTTCACGCACCCTGAATGGAACAGAAAGATTAGCAACCGCCCTCACCCGTTCTGGATTCAACAATGCATGATTCCAGACCAGAATCGCCCCCCAGTCATGACCGACATAAATTGCCTGATCGATGCCAAGTGCGTCCAGCAGTGCACTATGATCATCAGTGAGATGATGGATATCATACGCATCGACCTGCTCAGGCTTGCTCGACGCACCATAACCGCGCTGGTTAGGAACGATGCAATGGTATCCTGCGTCCACCAGGGCCGGGATCTGATGTCGCCAACTATAAGCATGCTCAGGCCATCCATGACACAGGACAATTGGCGTACCGCCCTGGCCCGCCTGGAAAACTTCCAGGTCAATGTCGTTACACGCAATGATTTCAGGTTCCGGGAAGTCCATAAGATTTTCCTATTGATCAAGCCACTTCAAAGCGTCCGTCGAGCTATTGAAGATTTTCAATTTAAAGTTGGCACCAATCATCTGCAGTATGCCGATATAAACCCTGAGTAACTGGTAATCCAATGTTCTTGTGGTCATCAATGCTGCCTTGTAATCCTTGCCTCGCATCACCATAAATTCTTTCAGTCTTGCTTGTACGCGTCGAATATCCCCGAGTGGAAAGCGAGCCAGGTCCAAACCACTCAAGTCCCACAATACATCCATATTTTCGGAAAATCCCTGATCACTGAGAAGGCCCTCGTAACCTTCGATGAGTGATTCAACGGTCACGCCCTCGCGTAAACAAATCACCACGATTCGCCTGCGTTCGTCAAAGGTCACTTCGAACGTCACGGCGCAACTGACCCATCGTCAGAATCGGAACTCGACTCAACTGTAATCATCAGCCGAATCTTGCGGTACAAAACCCAGAGCAGACTTTGCCCGACTGATATCCCTATATCCACGTGCGTTGTCGGACAAGATAAAAAAAGTATCAAAATTGTCCGGCAGTTTGACGGTTAACGCCAGTTCAATCGCCTGAACAACATCTCTCTGGCTGTTCCACACAGAAAACTGGCGGTCATTTAAGGGCCGGTCCTCAGCGTTTGCGAACCCAATTCGCAGACACACAACCTCCAGATTGTCGTTAATCGAATAGTGTCGGGCGATTGATTCACCCCAGACCTTGGTTGACGCGTAAAGATTTCCCGGTCGGGTCGACATTGATTCATCGATCAGCGGGATCGCACTGCTCACCATGTCCTGCCCACTCACCAGCGAGCGATACGGCTCTACTTGTTCCCACCCGGACACCGTGGCTCCACTGCTGGCAAATACGACCCGTCGAACACCACAGGCGATAGCGGCGGCGAACACATTGCGGGTGCCAACGACATTCGTTGCGAGCAAGGCCGGCCATCCTGCACTATCGCTAATTTCTGCAGCGAGATGCACAACGATATCCTGGTCAGTGAACGCCGGAACAATAGCATTGTAGTCTTCGAGACTCGCCCTGGTCGTGGTTACGCCGTCGACGGCGCGCCGATTCAACGCGCTGATTTGATGCTCGCCCCTGATCGCTGCGGCAGTAGCGGTTCCGATTAGTCCACTCATTCCGGTAATCAAAATCGAACTCATAGGCTCCTCAATGGCCGGGTTGAAACGCTATTGCCACACGCTTTGATTCAACACTCTAACAAAATGTCGTGAATCCCGGGGAAACAACATCACCAAAGCTAACCTGACTCTGGCAGAGCAATTTCGAACGGCCTGATCCACATTCCGGATTCGACTGCTATGAGATCTTTTCATAAAGATAAGGAAGTGAAATGTCCATTCGGTAATCAACGCCTGAATGGTTATCACCGAACTCTTCATAGCGATGCGTTAGTTCGAGTTCTGCAAAACGCCTGGAGAGCCGCCGCGCACCGTAAACAAGGTTGTACTGATCCTTGCCACCACAATCCACATACAACCCGGATAAGGATTCGAGATTTCGTTGCACCGCAGGAATCTCGATCATGTGCACGGGATCCTGGGCCAGCCAGTTTTGCCAGTACTCATCAATTATCTGGCAAGTATCGGTTGTCACCGGCAGTCGGATTCCATAGGGACTCGAAGGATCGGGATCATAGCTCGCAGCCATGGCGAGCATCATCAAAAGGTGCATGTCGCCGCCGGAAACTTTTTTGCCGCCGCGCAAGTGTTCGATAAAGCGCTCGATGTCACCATCGTAGGCTTCAAGCGCTCTTAGGACACCCGGCATGTCGCCGCGATAACAGAGTTCGAAGTCCATGTCCCCGGAATGACAGGCGATGGCACCCCAGACATCGGCGTGGCGCATGCCATGAACCATTGCACCGTAGCCACCGCTAGACTTCCCGAAAATGCCACGATGCCGGGCAGAGGATTTCACACGATAGCGCTGTTCAATCGCTCTGATCATATCCTGGGTCAGGAAATCTGCCCAGTTGCCCATTGCCGCTGAGTTGACATACTGGTTTCCGCCGAGCGAGGTAAAACAGTCCGGTAAAGCAACAACCGTAGGGCCCATTTTGCCTTCCCGAACAAGTCGATCGATTCTCTGCGGCACGCTTTCGCCAAAAGCTTTCCAGCCAAGGTGACCGAAGCCACTACCGGTGAAACCGACGATATCAACCAGGAGCGGAAATTCCTCGTTACTATCGTGGTACCCTTCGGGCAGGTAAATTGCCACTGTCCGGTTCCCGGGATCTCCCAGAAGGTTATTCTGGAGGCCGGGAGAATCCACCTCCAGATATTCGATCTTTCCACGTGGCTGCTCGAAATTATGATTTGGCATGAAAACCTCCAGTGCCGGACGTGCCCGATCGGAAATCGCCGGACCTACACCAACCCATAAACCGAGGATACATGATGAACACCCTGACCGAAAAACCTGTTGTGGCACTGGCAAGTAACGGCTGCCTGCTGCTCGGGCGCGGCTTGCTTGGGCTTTACTTTATTCTGCCGGCAATCACGAAGATAACAGGCTGGGATTCGACTGTTGCGTATATGGCCGCGCACAATGTGCCTTTCGTCACGACATTACTGGTAGTCACCATTGTGATTCAAATCACGGCAGGATCTGCTGTTATCGTTGGTTACCACGCACGGATAGCGGCATTTTTGCTTGCCGGGCTGACGCTTGTGATCAGTCTCTATATGCACAATTTTTGGGACTACGCGGAGGGGATGGAGAAAAGCCACGAAACCCAGAACTTTTTCAAGAACATGGGTATCCTGGCGGGCTTACTTATCGTTTCATCGATCGGAACAGGACCATTCAGTATCGACCGTAGAAAGGTTCAGACCTGAACACCAATTGCTGATCGACGACGTCTGACGCTGGCGGTTCCTACACAGAGGAGTCCCAGTAACACGATTGCGATTGAGGAAGGCTCTGGTACTGACACAACCGTGTAATTCCCTTCGATGGTATCGTTACCACACGTCATCGCCCAGTGCAGGCCAATCGCACCCGCACTCGCAAGATCAGTGCCTGCGATATCCAGGCTGAATACCACTGTATTTGTACCAGCAACACTCGAAAAGTTCGTGGCGTTGGTCAGCAATGTCGCGGTACCGGTATTCACAGCCACTTCCTGGCCATTACGGTAGGTCGCGCCACTTAAAAAATCATCGCTGATATACGCATCTGGATTACCTGTGACCGCATCAAGGCCATAGAGACTGGAGCCACTGGTTCGTGACCAGCGATCGGCCAGGGAGACGCCATAGTCCCAGACCGTACCGGTGAGATGGTTATCTGTCAGGTACGGGGCCGGGCCCGCTGGATTCCAGCCGGTAGAAGAAAGAAACAAGTCACCAAACCCGATGCCTCTTTCCAGCGCCAGCGGTGTGTCCGTGTAGCTGCCGAACGTGCCCAGGCCTGAATCACCAAAGGGTGTATTAATTGTCACGGACAAGGTGGTACCGACCAGGTCGACTTCCATACTGGTGATGCCAAACATGTTTGCCTGACCGATAACGTCACCATGGCCATGTGAGTCGCCACCAATGTAACTATCATTGATGGTCACAGGGGTCGCGAAGGCACTGCTGCTGATTGCCAGGGCGAGTAATAGGAGTACTTTTTTCATATTTAATCGATCATCTAGTGCTGTTAGTCAGATTAGAGCAATCATTGTGCCAACGACTATTTTTACATTTAAATCAACAAGATAAATCAGGTTTATAGTCTCTACTCCAGTGTTTTGTAAAGTTTGTCGACATGAGATATTCCAATTCTACCGTGGTATTATCTCGATCCGGTGAAGTTGCACCCCGTCTCCTCGCCAGAGCCCGCAACGGCTGGGCCATAGACGTCGACATGACCTGCAACTTATCAGGTGTAAATAATTTCGACACTAGACTCCAAAGAACTTAAGTAGTTGATTAATGGGTAAATCCGTTCCTGCAGAAGTCCCGTTACAGTCAAGGGAAGAGCACCAGTACTGGCAGCAACTGATGCGCGAGCTCGAAGCCGACTGGCAGCATCGCGGGCTCCAACGACTGTGGTTAATCCAGCGCCTCACGCTTTCCAGGCAAGTGAGTTTCCTCGAGCAGCATACGCCCGGGCGGAAGTTGTTCTCGGCAGATGAACTTGAGCGTGAGCGCGGGTTACGACTCGAATTTCTCGAACACCGCTTTGTCTCCACCATGACTGCAAACCTCAACCGGGGCATGCTGGCACGCCTGTTCTCCCGCCGACCTCTGGATATGGACCGTTTGGAAGCCAGCTATCGGAAGCAAGGTAGGGAGAAGGAATTTGAACGTGAATATGATGCCTACCTGCACAAGAAGGTCTCGGTTGAGAATCAGGACGCAGACACCCTGTTCGACAACCTTGAGCGAGCACGTCGGGCTTTCCCGCGGGTTCGTAATCTGCGCCGCAGGTTTCGCAAACAACAGCAAAAACTGTTACGCAAGTACGATCGCTATGAAAAGAAACTCGATAAGCTGCCGGATGACGAAATTGATAGACTGATTGCCGAACTCGGCGACAACTATGCCTATATTGGACGAAGCCGGGAATGGTTTCGCGAGTATGAAACGCTCGTGGATGAGATACTGTTAGAGTCGGGATCTAATCAGCAAGGGGCGAACGAGTCCCTGATGCGTCTGTTACAACAGGATTTCCTGACCATTATGGAGAGCCGGTTCGCTGTCTTCTGGCGCTACTTTGAACTTCGACAATTCTGTTTTACTCATCAACTGACAGACCTGATCACCTCAATCAGCTATTTCGAAGCCGAAATTCATGAAAAGCCGACATCATTTCAGGCGTTATTTCAACAATACCGACACATGGTTCAGACTCTGGAGTCAGCCATCACCCTCAAGGGTAAAAAACAAAGTGCACAACGCAGTACCCGGGAAAAGCTACTCGCTATTGACCACAGTGAACGCCTGGACGAGTGGGCAACTTTCAAAGAAACCTACCAGCAATCCGGGCGAGATTCAGCGGAAGTATTTAACGCACTCCGTCCGGTCCTACGTCAGTGTCCCGAGTGGCAGCACGAATTCAGGGTATTTCGTTCAAAACTACAGGTCCGACGCCTGAGTCACGGTGCGGCCACGGAAGCCTCCCAGGTAGCGCATTTCGTTGAGCGGATGTTCGAACGGATCAATAACGAAATCGCGGTGGATGTGGCGTTCAAAACGCTCGAGCAGGAAATCATCACCGACAATGTCTATGTGCGGGAACTGACGATTGCCAGAGATAATATCAAACTTCAGCGTGAGCAACGTGGTCTGAACGCTGCCGATGAGATCAACGAAATCAAGCAGCAGTTCATTACTGATATCTGGGAAAAACGGACTCCTTCAGATCAAGGTGCCAGCGTCACCCCTCTGTTCGCGAAAAATCTGGGAACAGGACACAAGCACAGCCGACCAAGGTCCAGCGGCTCAAACTAGCGAGTGTCTGAAATAGGTCTACCCTGTCATCCCGCATTTATCCTTTGATAGTCGTCGGCTTACTCAAAGTCGATCATCCGGATCGTTTAGCAACGCACCGGCCACCAGCCTGTGCCCATCGGTAGTGAGATGACCATCATTGGGAAAGTAAGCAGGCGCAGTATGACCCAACAGTGCAGGCGTGAGATCAATGACTTCGAATCCCTGAGCCTGGATCAGATAAGCAAGCTTCTCCCGAACCAGCTGCTGGTACCTGGCTGATAGAGAGCCAGGTTTTTTGACCAGACTGGCCCCCGGCAGCAACACGAATCGCAGGAGTGGACCCTGTTCGGTCGCTAAACGTACAAGCAAGGCGTTAAACAGTGCCAGTGATGGCTGCATATGTTTAGTCAACTCAGGCTCAAGTTGCACATTCTTGCTTGTCAGATTTTCGCGCAGCAATGCGACAAGACGCGAACCAGACCAGAGGCGACGTTCGCTTCCCGGCAATACGATATCCTGCAGCGTTAGCTCCGCTATGGAATCTGGTTTGCGCGCTGCTGGTACCGGCAGATTCGCAAAATTCAGCTGTCCTGTTTCATCCATCGTCACGTAAGGCTTGGCATATTCAGCCTGCAATGGATAAGGTCTGCCCAGATCAATCAGATCGTTCCCCAGGTACACGACGAACAGGATCTCGTCTGGCAAGCTCATTTTAATCGCGGCATTCATCCACAAAATTTGCTGGTCCGGGGAAAAACCCGGCACCCCGGCATTGATGTAGCGTACTTCCTCTTGCGATCCATTTAAAATGGAAACAAACGTCTCATCATCATTCACGCCCAGCCCAAAAGTGAAACTATCGCCGAGGACCAGGACCCGGCGATTGACGCTCGCCTTCTGCGCAGCACTCTTGCGCATACCAAACTGATCGGTGTGATATTCTGCCCCATAGTCGAAATGTTGGTGACGACCAGTCCAGTTCGCCGAGAGTTTCCAGCCATACCTGGCATCGTACTGGATCAGGCCCGCATCCATTTGTTCTTGTCCGGCAACATAGTTGGCATAGACAACAACAAGCCCTTCGCCCATCATCAGCGCTACCACCAATCCGATTAGACTCGACAGCGCACGCATGAGCCACAATCTTGAACTAAATGACTTCAACACTGCTCCTGGCTTGAACCTGTGACCCGGATTCTGGGGCTTTCTGCATATTATCACGATAGCGCTGCTGCGCTTTTAGAGGATGGCGAACTGGTGGCCGCAGCCCAGGAAGAAAGATTTACACGGCAGAAACACGAGGCCAGGTTTCCCGCCGCCGCCGCCAGGTACTGCCTGGCAGGTACGAGTCTCGATGAAGTCGATTATGTTGTGTTTTATGACAAGCCGCTGCTCAAGTTCGAACGAATGCTGGAAACCCATCTCGCCTACGCGCCAAACGGTTTCAATCGATTCAGGCAAGCAATGCCCGTCTGGCTCAAGGAAAAGCTCTGGCTGAAGAAGATGCTGCGCCAGGAGTTGAGTCAACTTTCGGGCGGCGACGCAATCCCCAGACTTCTTTTTACCCAGCACCACCAGGCGCACGCTGGTTCTGCGTTCTATTGCAGCCCATTTCAACAAAGCGCTGTCTTGTGCATCGACGGGGTTGGTGAATGGGCGACCACCTCGGCCTGGAGCGGCACACCAGATAACCTGAAACCACTGTGGCAAATCGACTTTCCGCATTCCATTGGACTGCTCTACAGCGCATTCACCTATTATTGTGGCTTCAGCGTCAATTCCGGTGAATACAAACTGATGGGACTTGCGCCCTACGGCAAACCTCGATTCGTCGAACTGATCAAATCCGAACTGATCAGTATTGACCCGGATGGTACTTACGCACTGAACCTCGATTACTTCGATTATTGCGTGGGTGAACGTATGATTTCTGAGAAGTTTCGAGCCTTGTTTGGCGCTCCCGAACGCCTGCCTGAGACTGAGATTACCTCGTTATACAGGGATCTCGCCGCTTCAATCCAGGCAATAACAGAAGAGGTAGTTGTAAAACTCGCATCCTCGCTGCGCCGGGAAACAGGACATACTAATCTCTGCCTTGCCGGTGGTGTCGCTTTAAATTGCGTCGCGAACGGCGTGTTGCGACGAACGGGAATGTTCGAGCACATCTGGGTACAACCGGCAGCCGGTGACGCCGGTTGCGCCATTGGTGCGGCCTTTAACGTCTGGCATGAACACCTGGGTAATCCGAAATCAGATACCGGGCAGGACAGGATGAAAGGGTGTCTGCTTGGTCCGGCTTATGATAACTCGATCATTGAATCCGAACTCATCAAGGCGGGTGCAAAATACCAGAAAATGGAGACACAGCACTTGCTACGGTCAACGGCTTCCATGCTTGCCAACGGCAACATCGTGGGGTGGTATCAGGGTCGGATGGAGTTCGGACCTCGCGCGCTGGGCGCCAGATCGATTCTTGCTGATGCGCGGAATCCGAACATGCAGCAGACGCTAAATCTGCGAATTAAATTCAGGGAGTCATTTCGACCATTTGCCCCTGCTGTGTTGCGCGAACATCTGGCAAAATATTTTGTCAGTGATCAAAACAGCCCTTATATGATGTTCGTAGACTATCTTGTCCCTGAACTGCGCCTGACACCAGACAGCAAACGAGATGGGCTTGATCGGGTCAATGAAGTACGATCCGCCTTGCCGGGAATCACCCACCTCGACTATAGCGCACGGGTTCAGACTGTAGGCCAGGATGACAAAGACCCTTTTTATCAACTGCTGCTGGCATTTCAGCAACAGACTGGCTGCGCTGTACTAATCAACACTTCTTTTAATGTTCGCGGCGAGCCGATCGTCCAGTCACCATTGGATGCACTAAGATGTTTTCACGCTACAGAGATGGATGCACTCGTGATCGGCAGTTTCATTCTGCACAAAAAGGACCAGACCACGCTTAGCATCCCCGAGCTACAGATCCCAGCCCCGGTCATGACAAACGCAGCACTGAAAAAGTTTTCCCGTAGCCTGGCCATTTTATTGAGTGGCTTCGCGCTCACTGTGGTCTGGGTCAATCAATTACCAATATCCCCCTGGCTGGTTTTGCCTTTTTTAGTCCTGTTTATCTGGGGAGAGATAATACCGGGGCATATGCGGGCCATACATCGAGGCTGGCATCAACTCGGGGTTGGACTGGCACGAATCACTTCGCCGGTTATCTTCTCCCTGGTATTCTTTTTCATCATTACCCCTCTGGGACTGATACAGCGCCTGGTTCGTCGCTCAAAGATCCACAGGGAGTACAAGCCCGATCGCCGGTCGACCACCTCCAACCCAGGATTCGAGTATCCATTCTGATGATTGAATTTATCAACGATCTCCTGATGTTTATGGGCCACCACAAAAACTACTGGCTGATTCCAATCTTGTTGGTCTTGTCGATAGTCGGAGGGCTCATCGTATTGACCGAGGGCTCTGTGGTTGCCCCGTTTATCTATACCCTTTTTTAAACACTGCTGGTTTTGGTACCCGGATTTGACCGTACGTCGATAATATTTACATGAATATGAAGAAGTTAGCCTCGCCGCGCCAGATCGAAGCACCAATAACCTCATTTTGGGTAGTACGGACGCAGAATCACGCTCATAAACCAAAATCCGAACCATCTGGATGAATACACGTCAATAAATTGTCGGGTTACCTTACAGGTTAGCCGACAAATAATCTGAATATCTCTACATTTCTTTATTTATCAATAGCTTGCTCTCAATGGCTTGAAAATTGCACCATAAACTAGCAGACAAGGTCAATGGAATTTGACCGAGAGATTCGGGTGCGATGCAGATAATAACAAGTCAAAGAACGGTCAATATTCGCCTCAGGGCCATGGAAACACGGATTGGGTTATTGTGAAGCAGTTCACAATTAACCGGCGGTGTTTAGGCTAAACTCGATTAAAACGTGGGAAGGTAAGTAGATGGAGAGCACAGAGATCGTCATGGATAGAATCTTCGTGACACCCGGGCACATTAACTTGTGGACCGACGGTGCGGAAGATGTCGATCTGCGACTCCTTTTCCCAGAAAAAATTCCCAACTCGGTCAGCTCACTAATTTACAATCTCCGCCAGCTTTCCAGCAGCCTGGATCAGAATCTCGATACAACCACTGCCCAGGCATTCCTCATTGACACTATTGGAATCGTCTATCAGGCAGTCGTATTGGAGCTCGATGAAGCCGCGCGAAGAACAGTTTTCCAGTTTATCGTTCAACGGGTTGCTGCAGCAGAGGATGACGCTGCGGCACTACTCGTTTTTGTGCGTTTCGAACCCAGTCATCATCTGGCCTGTCAGGCAACCTGGGCTTACCTGAAATCCAGGCAGGCATCCTTTGACAACCCCATGGCAGCAACCCGGGATTTGACGAAGCTGTTGACCGAAGGTGAAGTACTTAACCGAGGAGCAGTGTTTGCCGGACTCGTATGCTTCGGTGACCGCCGGATTTGTTCTATCGCACGAACCATCAGGAATATACTGTCACCTGCAGAAGTCAGATCCTTTGCCCTGGCGGTAACGCTTGGACCCTTACATCTGCCGAGTATTGAATTTTGTTTGACCTGGCTCGTTGATCTGGTCAATCGGCGTCAATTTGAAGTTGCGATACCTCTGGCATCAGCGATGTCAGCGATGGTCGTTAAGGATTCAGCCCTTCTGGTCCATGAAAATGACTACAACTTCGGGCCCTTCGGTTTCGGTAGCGCGACCAGTTACCGCAAAATCAGATTTAGCGATTTACTGGTGGAGCTATCACCTATTCTGGATTCACTTTCGCATACTGGTAATACAGCCCTCGATCAGATGCTGGAGATATTTATGGACCCAGGTAGCAGTTCGCTGGATCAACTGGAGCGACGACGCGCTGAAGGACGAAGGAACAAGTCGGAGCGTCGGGCCAGTGACCGCAGGATTGTGGACCTTGCACCGCACATTGAGCGCCGGGCAGCCAATCGGCGCGGCGATGAACGCAGACTGGAAATGCGTCGCTAACACGCTTCTCGTTCTGCAATCCGTTCGGTAATCCGTGAATTTTCCACCCGCAACCGTCCGATCAGCCCAGGCGCCGTTCTGCTATCTCCCCCTCATCAGCCAAAGTTCCCGCCCCGGAAACTGAGTACTATAAAAGTGCATGCGAAAAAAAACCGGCCCAGTGGGCCGGCTCTGTTACTTCGATTTGAGCTATCTATTCCTGAGGAAAGCCGCTTTGGACTTGTGGCCGTCCCACATCTCGATAACCATCGAGATCGCGGGTTCAAATTGATCACACTGGCGCAGATATTTGAGGATGGGGAGGATTTCGCTGTAGTAACTTTCAAATGGCTGCGTCTGTCGAATTGTAGTCATTTTAAAGCCAACGTAGTTGACTTCTGATACATCCTCAACCTCACCAAATTCGTCGTGGACAACCATTAACATCAAGGCACAAGCCAGGTCACTCACAGCTTCTCTGGAGAACTTCTGGTTCAACTCAAGCAGCCAATCCAGGTAAAACTCAACGGATGAAGAGCGCATATGGATGTGCTGAACCCTTGAGAAATCCTTGATATCGGCCTCAGACAGCAAGTGCCGGGCAGCCCTCGCTACTGCATTTACTCTTCGATCTCCAATCGCAACCAGGCCCGCCAGCACAGCACCTTTATTGGCGGTGTGCTTGTTGGCCAGTACTCCAACGATCTCATGGACACCTGCAAATTCGTCCTCGATGTCACAGTTTCGATGCGTTAAATAGTCCTGGACTGCCTTACACACGATCTTCATGTGCGGCTCAAAGATCGCAAACGCCAACAAACTGGTTGTTGGCACGTTACCCTTGACCACATTCTCAAGAATACGACTATAGAGCAGTTCTCTACTCTTCAGCTGTAGCGCTGAAAGGTAACAGCGATACATCACCGCCGTAGCACCAGAGCCCCAGTCCTCGGCATTGAGGTCAAAGTGGATTATTCTGTGAACGAACGGCTTCATCCTGTCACCGTCGTTGTCCGTCTGGCGTTGCGCCGGATTTACCGGTAATTCTTCGCGTTGCCTGGCATGCAGGAAAGAACGTTCCTCACGGTCAGCAGGACCCGGATACGCGATCACGTTCTGATTGAGCATTGATGTCATGTCTTACCCCTTTCCGTCTGGGTTTTCTAGACGTTGAAAAGGAGTATAGCTGCGATAGCAGGGTCAATAAGTTGAACTGGTTCACACTTCCAGCAAATAACTGCACCAAAAGCCCCTATATCGCAGCGATCAGGCCAGCCTCACGACCCGCGCCGTGTCTGACAGATGCTTATCGGGCATGCCTGGCCGTCGAGTTGACGACCAAAAAAGGATCAAATCAGGACAATACTGCCGCGTGCTGCTACTGCGAAGATACTTCTTCGTAATGAGCACGAATCTCCTGGTTTTCCGGTGCGAGGCTCACTGCCTTGGCCAAAAGTTCCCTGGCTCGAGCAAGTTCACCCTTTTTATAAGAAAACCAGCCGTAAGTATCTATTATTTCAGCACTTTCTGGGGCAAGCTCATACGCCCGCCTGCCTGCAGCGACCGCCTTGTCGATTTCGGCTTCACCATAAATCCAGGCCAGGTTGTTGTGCGCCACAGCACTATTCTGGCCACCGGCCAACAGCGACTCATACCCAGCTCTGGCCGCAGACAGGTTGCCGCTTTCCATCTGATGCCCGGCAAGGACCAGATTCGACAGCGTACTGGTGCCGATCTTCTCCTTCCATTCCTTCAGAAATGCCACCTGGGACGCGTCAGATGAACCTTCCACAGACCTTAGAGCCGCATACAACTTCGTTGCCAGCTGGTCACTCGGCAAGGCTTTCCAGGCCAGCCGATACTGCTCAACCGCGGTTGTGGGGTCGTTTTTCGCGCTGGCCAGGTCCCCTGCAAGAATGTAGGTAATCGGGGCGTCATCAACCAGTGTCGCCAACTGGCCGTGAATTTTGCCGGCTTCCTCCAGACGCCCGGCACCAATTTCGATACTGGTCAATAATGCCAGCAATCTCGGATTTTCCGGGGTTATCGCGAGTGCTGCGAGTGCCGTTTGTCGACCATCATCGTAAAGCTGTTGTCTGAATTGCTGATCAGCTTTGGCAATATAAATCGCTGTGGCCAGGGTCTGGACCTCGGGGCGCTTCTCGTCAAGCCCTTCGAGCAGCTTGAACGCCGTATCGAATTCAGAGGCTCTGCCATGATATTCACTCATAACCAACAATGGCGCGACCGCATTGTTTTCGGTTGCGAGTTTTCTGATCTCTTCCAGCGCTTCGGGTACCTTTTTCTGAAGCTCGTAGACAGTAAACAGGCCTTTGTAGGCATCGCCGTCTTCCGGATTTACTTCGATCAGCCTCCGGTACTCACTTAAGGCCTCGGCGTATGCCTGCCGGGTCAGGTAGATTCCCGCAATCTGCATGCGGGCTCTCCTCGATTCGCCCAGGGCGAGCACATCCTGCAGCACGATGTAGGCTTCGTCACGATTTTGCTCCGTCAGGTAGTAACTGGCGACCAGCAACTGGGATTCCTGGGATTTCGGATAGCCGCTTCGAATGCCTCTGACAACCTCCGCAACCCGGTCTTTCTGCCCCACGGCAGCAAGCTGTTGGACCATAGCTGTCTGGATCACCGGATCACCCGGTGACGCCTCAAAGGCTTGCCGGATCTGTAGAAGTGCAGCTTCGGGATTTCCCTGACGATTCAAGAGTTGCACCAGCGGTAGTCTCAGGCGGCCGTTTTCCGGATCGAGCGCCAGCGCGCGCAGGAGGTATTTCTGACCATTTTCATCATCGCCGGAACTCGCCGCAGCGATCCCATACAGGGCAACCAGCTTGGCATCCTGGCTGGCTTCAATGTCTGCCTTGAGTAGGGCCAGAACCTTCTCCGGCTGGTTGAGTTTGAGTTCTGCCATCGCGTACAACTGAAGCGCAGTCGGCGATGCAATCTCCGGGTCGAGAGCCTGCTCGAATTGCTTGACGGCCGCCGCATTATCTCCCTGGAGATAATCAATGACGCCGAGCATGGTTCCCGCACGTTCGGAGCCCGGCGCCAGAACCTGAATTTCCGCTAAAAGACGCCTGGCCTCATCAAAATCGCTCCCCTGCACGGCGATGTTTACCTGCTCAAACAACTCGGCCACTTCCTCAGACCCAGGCATGGATTCCGCCAGCAAACCTGAATAGATCAGTGCTTCGCTCGATTTTCCCTGGGAAGTGAGGTTATCCCGGAGCGTGGCGAGTATCGTGTAGCGCAGCGGTGTTATGTTGTCCGAATTTGGCATGGCTGAGACAGCTTCCATCAGCAGCTCCTCTGCTCTCGCCAGGTCACCCTTTCGAGTCTGTAGCGAACTGGCCACCAACAGCGCCCGTGCGTGAGTGGGCTCAACCTTTAGAATATCATTCAGCTGGGCTTCAGCCTTGTCAAAATCACCGTTTGCCCCTGAAATTGTTGCCAAACCAAATTGTGCGTCGAGATCGGTGGCATCCTCCTCCAGCAAGGCGTTATAAATCTTCCCGGCATTATCGAATTCGCCACGCGCCATGGCGATCTGAGCCAGAATCAGATTGGCTTCTTTCTGATGGTCCGGCAACTGCGCCTTCCCCAGTGTCTCAGACGCTGATCTGTATTTTCCAGTTTTACTGTACGCCTCGGCCAACGCCAGAACATACCCTGGCGAAGTGCCTTCAAACTGTTCCAGCAGTCTGGTCGCCGCACGAGGTTGGCCTAATTCAAGATAGATTTTTGCCAGTGAGACAGGACCGCGCTCATCGCCAGGTCCTGCCTGCATAGCGTTTCTGGATTCAATTATCGCCGCCTGGAATTGGCCTTTTTGCAGGTAATCGGCAGAATTGGTAAGAGACGACTCGATATCGCCCTGATTAGCGTCACTATCGTCACTCTCCCCGCAGGAAACCAGCAACAGGCAAGCTGCAAACACAATCCCCGCAATCGTTGCCCGCGAGTAGTGATTTTGACGAATTAGATGGTGGTTCATTGTTCTTATCCCGATTTTGATTGTGCACTGACTGCTCTGCGCCTGAGACTGCTGGCCAAATCCGGCAGCCTCAATATCCGCGCCACCTATGATACATCACTCAATTCGAATATGAATGAAAACAACACCGGCTGGGTACGATGATGAAATATCTGTGTCGCGACCACATGATGGCGGGATTAGAACCTGTCTGGCGGAACACCGATCAGGCAGTTATAGTTCGCCTGACTTTCTAACCCCAGAGCGTGCATGACAGATCTCATTGGCGCGAGCGCAGCGCTTGGAAGCATCGTTTATCTAGTCGCATCAATCGAATATACGCTGATACTTCGAAAAAATGGCGCAATCCTGCTACCGGCACTCTTGCTCTCCGCTGTCTGGGGACTGTCAGCCAGTCAGTTCCCCACGGTGGATTTTCTCCATGCGGCCATCTGGTCAACCAGTTTTCTGTTGTTATTACACCAGACCAACCAGTTAAAGCCTTTGACAGTTCGCTGGCTATTCATCTGGGCAGTACCCACATTGTCGTTAGTAATGCTGATTTACGCGCTGGGCAGCAATGGTGAGCCAAATCAGTTTCAATTCTATGTCTATCTGTTGTGCTGCATCGGAACCCTGCTGATAACCGAACAACTAATCAGAAACAGCAACGGTCTCGTGCGAACACTGGTGATTGGGATTGGAACCTTGTTTCTCTTCAACCTGTACCTTTACTCCAGTGCCCTGATCATGGGCGAAGTGTCAGTTGCCATGGTTCAGGCACGTGGGCTGGCAAACACTACTGTAGGGTTATTATTGTGCGTCGCACCATTGTTCAGCCATTCAACTGACTATACGCGCAAGAAAATCGAACTGTCTCGACCCCTGGTCTTCACCACCACCAGCCTGGTCCTCGCGGGATCAATTCTGCTCGTGGTCTCCGGGCTCGGATATCTGCTCAGCATCGGCGGTGGCCAATACAGCACAATTTTACAGCCATTCCTGTTGTTCCTGGCGGTTCTGTTTATTGGCTATAACCTGGCTTCCCCGACTCGACGTTCGCGGGTCAGGATCTGGATCAACAAGAATTTCTTCCAGACCAAGTTCGACCACAATATAGAGTGGCGAAACCTGAGTGAGCGTCTTTCCCCGGAAACAAGCATTGACGATCTCTATGAGACCGCGATCCGTGCAGTTCTTCCAATCTACCACGTCGAAACCGGAGCCTTGTATCTTCAGGAAAATGGAAGTTACGTCGCAAAAGGCAGGATCGGCGCTGCAATGCAGTTGCCACCGATTGATGCACAGACTCATCGCGATTGCCTTGATAAAATGGTTCAGCAAAACTGGATTTATTTCCCGAGAAGCGAAGAATCCGGCCTGGCCAGGTTTAACCACCTGTTGCCCGATTCTCTCCGCTACATGCTGGTAATCCTGCCGCTCACTAATCGAGATACACTGCTCGGTTTTATTACCCTGTCCACAGACAGCGCAGATGCACACGATTTTGACTGGGAAGATATCGATCTGTTGCGAATCGTTGGTAAACAGGTTTCCAACTTCATTGCATACCAGATGTTGTCTGATGAAATGGTTGTAACCCGACAATTCGAAGCATTCCACCAGTTCACGACGTTCGTCATGCATGATTTGAAGAACCTAATCGCACAACAGGCGCTGGTCGTGGAGAATGCTGCCCGATTTATCGACAATCCGGAGTTTGTCGCCGATGCGATCAATACGATCGAAAATTCGGTCAAAAGAATGGATCGACTCGTGCAGAAGATCACCAGAAACCGGGCTGCAGACGAACTTGGCGCACTCGATATCAAACCTGTTGCACTGTTTGAAGCGCTGCAACTGGCCATCGAGAAGTGTTCCGGGCGTGAACCCGCTCCTGTACTCCACCCACCCACCGATGACACGACGATCGTCGGGGACATCGATACCCTGATCATGGTCTTTACTCACCTGATTACCAATGCCCACGAAGCCTGTGAAAAGACCGACACGATCGACATCCACTTGCGCGCGCAGGCAGACAGAATCGAGTGTAAAATCGAAGATACCGGGTCCGGTATGACCCAGGAGTTTGTTGACAACCGGCTGTTTAAACCTTTTGACTCTACAAAAAAGTACCAGGGTATGGGCATCGGTGCGTATCAATGCCGGCAAATTCTAAGTAAAATCGGCGGTCGTATTTCTGTTTCTAGTAAAATCGGAGAAGGAACTTGTTTTACAGTAATTCTCATGAAAGATTTTCGAACCGAATCCACCACTATTTGAGCACCAGAATACTACCCGCTTTTGTCTGCCTGCTGCTCACTGCTTGTGGTTCCTCCCAGCCAATCTCCAAAATGGGGGATGCCGGCCTCAATGGTGCGCAGACTGAGGCGAGCTTGCTGGAAACTTACAGAATTGGGGTGGGTGATACCCTGCAGGTCAACGTTTGGAGAAATCCTGAACTCTCTGCCCAGGTTGTGGTATTGCCGGATGGCGCGATTTCTGTACCGCTGGCTGGTGATGTCAGGGCTGCTGGAGAATCAACAACCTCGTTGGCGGAGCAGATAAAGGCAGCGCTGAATAATTTCATCCGGCAACCCGAAGTCACAGTCAGTGTCCTCAACGCTTCGAGTGCTGAGTACCTGCAACGAATCAGGATCACCGGGGCGATTAATGCACCCCTGTCTTTGCCCTATCGGCGAGGTCTAACAGTACTCGATGTGGTGCTCCTGGCTGGTGGTCTGACCCCCTTTGCCAATGCCAACAAATCCCTTCTCTATCGGGAAGAAGATGACGAGCTAAAGGTCTATCCAGTCAAGCTCGAGGATATTCTGAAAAAAGGCAGGCTGGAGACTAACTATCCTTTGTTGCCGTCCGATATCATCACTGTTCCAGAGAAAAGCTTCTAAATATGGATCCAATTTTCTTTCAATATCTGCGTGAGTGTTTCAAACAGGTAAAGATCAAGATGCACTGGTTGTTGATCGGCACTTCGATCATCAGTTTTTCGGTTCTGGTATTCGGCATGACTTACAACCCGAAATACCAGACATCCATCACCATCTACGCCGACAACCAGAACGTAATCAAACCTTTGCTCGAGGGGCAGGCTTCGATCACCATGCCAAAAAATGAACGAATTCGAATCGTTCAGGAGATTATGTTCTCGCCGCGAATTCTTGAACAGGTCATCAAAAGCAGCTTTGACGACCCAACGCTGACTCCCGGTTCAGGCGAAATGGAGGACGCAATGACCAAGTTGCGTGCTGACATTACCTTGTCCTCTCCCGCGGACAACTACATCAACGTCGCCTATCAACACGATGAGCCGGAGGTGAGTTATCGTGTGGTAAACAAGATTACCAATCTGTTTATTGAGGAAAGTGCGCAGAACAAGCGCGCTGAAAGCAAGAGTGCCTACTCTTTTATCGATGAACAGGTAAAGTCTTACAAGAATCAGCTGGTGGAAGCCGAAAACAAACTCAAGTCATTTGAGGCTGCCAATGTTGACGGCGTCGAATCGCAGGTGGCGGCCTCAATAACACGGCTTCGTTCCAGCATTGACGAAATTTCCATCGACATCGAAGCGCAGGAAGTCAGAATCGCGGCGCTTGAAGAACAACTGTCGAGCGAAAGTCGTTTCGCATCTTCGGACTATAACGCCCGTGTATACCGTGACAGGCTGGCGCAACTCGAATCGCAACTCGATACACTGCGACTGAATTATCGCGACGAACATCCGGACGTCGTTGATCTGCGATTACAGATTCAGGACGTCAAACGAACGATCATCGACGTCGAAAACCAGACTTCAGAATCTCAATCGGATGAACTGATTAGCGACAGGAATCTCAATCCCATTTTTGAATCCTTAAGCAGTCAGTTGTCGGCCGCAAAGGTTGATGTGCAAACAATGAAGCATCGACTGGCGGCAAACCAGAACCGCCTGCAGGATCAATATGATCGCCGGGTCCGCGTTGCTGCCAACCAGGCAGACCTGTCCGAATTGACCCGGGACTATAGTGTCACCAAAGGAATTTATGAAGACCTTCTGGAGCGCAAGGAACGTGCACGGATATCAATGACGCTGGACCTAGCCGGCCAGGGCGTAACTTACAAAGTGCTCGAACCTGCGGTGTTTCCGATCCTGCCGACCGGCTTGCGCTTCCTTCACTTTAC
>JAJFKA010000168.1 GCA_021773555.1 Gammaproteobacteria bacterium | reverse complement strand
AATCTCTGATTAAGTGCTTTTTTCGCGATGACGGCGTTGAATCCGTACTCGAAACCTCGCGAATTTAAAGCGTATTCGCGATTTTCTCCGTGCGGATTCGCCTTGTCCTCACAAAAAAATCTACTTAATCAGAGCTTCCCTGGAGAATCACTGATCTGCAGTGCGCTCGAGTCGTCGGACAAAACGCCAGTGAATGATGAACAACGGGATTGAGATCATGAGGATAATGATGATTTGAATCAGGCTTCGCTGTGCATCATGACGGGTATTGTCTATCGCGGTGTCCAGCCGTCGTTGCTGGATTTTTTGTTGTTCTTCAGGTGTCAGTGTCGGCACCGCCTTTGCGATACCACTCTCAACGAGGCTTGCTCCGGGTCCGCCGCGCAGGTGTATCGGGTAGGGGTAACCTACCGGAAAAGCATCGTTGGGACCCTGTCGTTGATAGGACTCCAGGGTAAACTCCGGAAAAGTTATCTGCACCGTATCGTACAGACCAATTCCCGCTGAAATTGCAATGCACATGATTGATGCGAAACACACAGCTGCTGCGTAGATTCTTATAAACAAGGATCCTCCTTCGTAGGGTTTGTCCACTTATCCAGACCGGAAATTTTCTCGATTAGTGTCAGCTTTGAAATGGAAATCACGGGGAATCAGGATAAGTCAGGAAAAGATCAATGAAATCCCCGGCGTAAAACTGATCCTCATCGGCAACCGTTTCATAAAGCTGATCTACCCAGTCACTGCGATCATCCCGGTTGCCGAGTACACTGAGTAACATATCAATTGCCATCACGGCCTGTTCTGCTGCGACATAGTCATGGAACTGACCTTGTGAACCCATGGCCAGAATTTCGTCCAACAGCTTGCGTGCCTCGGATGTACCTGACGGCTTTCTGGAAATGGCGGATGATAGTAAGTCCAGATTTCTGCGTAGCCCGGATACTGCCGCCACGGCGTTCTCGCTCTTGTTCACCTGATGGTGAAGTGACTGAAGGCCTGAGTGCAGGCCAGCCTGAAGCGATTCATCGAAAACCCTGGCAAGTGGAATTAACATCAAAAGTCCGGAGTCATTCAGTCTGACCGTACCAGGTGGCGCAGGATTTCGTTCCTGGGACACCCACTTTTGGTCAGACATAGCGTGATGACAGGCGTGGCAGTCAAACAGAGAGAGTTCGGGAAACAGGGAATTTTCAGGGATCAACTTGGTTTCAATCAGGCGAAGTGTCTGGGCGGCGGCTTCAACCTGACCCAGCGCCCATACCGACACATTACCTGCGGCGCCTTTCCTTTGTACATAATCTTCATCCACCACATGATGCGCAGGTTGCAGGACACTAAAAGTATCCAGCTCAAATGACAGTCTCGGGTGACCCGCCCCCATAATCTCATGGCTTGCAATTTTGTTATCGCTGCCCAGATGGCAGGAGAAGCAGAGGGCAGCACGGCTCGGAAACTGACCGGTGGGGTACAGGCCATTGGCATGATTCTCAATACTGCTGATGTCCGGGTCGACGTGGCTACTGATGTAACGCTCAGCCCCGCCATGGCAGGCCTCGCAGCCAATCCCATCTGATATCTGAAAGCGGGCGCCGCGGAGCGCCTCGGGAACATTGTCGGCGTGACAATCCAGGCACACTGCGGCTTCATGCGCGTTGGCCAATCCCAGGTTATCGGCAATTTGCCGGGACTTCTCCGAGAGCAGTAAATTGTAAGCATTGCTGTGGCGGTCCAGCCTGCTCCACGTAACATATTCATTTTGTGGTACATCGGTGCTGGTACGTGCACTTACTGAACCATGGCAGACGCCAGAGGCACAAGTTGCGACACCCAGGTGAACTTCACTGGCGTATTGCGGAAGTGCTTCGCCATAAAGCGACACTCCGGCACATAGCAGGACAGCGCAGCACAACAAATTTCTACATGTCATCATTCGATCTTATCCGATTGACCGGGCAAAGCCCTGCTGGTTTTACCCGCGACATCGTCAACGAACCAGAGCTGACCATCGTCGTTGAGATACAGTCGCCTCATATCATCCTCCGATAGCGGTCCCGCGCCAACACGACTGAAGACTGCCACCTGTCCACCACTCTCATCCACAGCCCGGTCTCTTTCCAGCCCGCGAGAAAGGCTGATGGCGGATTTTGCTGTCTTATACTCGGCGATAAACTCCGGTTTGGGTTCCGGGCTGAAACCATAGTAGCGGGGTTGTGAGTCCGGGGAAGTCAGTTGCACTACCTTCAGACCGTTGGCACCATCGGCGACGTAAGCAAACAGGCTTGCATTGGTAGAAGCGATCACCACGTCGTGAGCGTCGCTGATATTCTTTGAGAAAGTCTGGTAGTGCTGCATTTTAGCGGGCCTGGTCACATCCACAATCACCAGACCCTGGCTGCCCGCGGCAACATAGGCGTAGGTTCGTGCCACAAACACTTTATGGGCGTCGGCAATAGGGATGACATTGTCAGCAATCAGTCTGGGTTGTTCAGGATTGGTAATGTCTATTGTCTGCAAACCTTGTGCGTCGGTGACGAACAGGAACCGGAACTGCTGAAAAACAGCTCTGGCGCCAGTCAGTGCAACAGTTGCCACATACCTTGGTTGTAGCGGATCATCAAGGTCTACGACAACCAGTCCGGCGTCGGCAATAATATAGGCGTAACGGCCACCAACTTCAATGTGGCGCGCGCCGTTTAGAACGCCTTGATCATTCCAGGTAATGGCTCGCTTAAGAAAATTATTTCGCGGTTCGCCGTCCGACAAGGTGCCGATATCCGTCAGTATCAATCCTTCGATCGCATCGGTAACAACCACGTAATTGTAGATTGGGTGGAACGGCTTTTCCTGATTTATTTCTCGCATGAGCTCGCCTTCGTTGCGTGCCGGTGCCACTGGTTGTGTCGTTAGCATTGAGAGGCAGGTTGCGTTCTGACTGCTGATAGTTGTGTTTTGGCCAAGCGCAGAAGCCGGAGAACTGATTATTTTTTGACTGACGCCTTTGTTGGCGATGGATGCGACATCGTAAACCTGCAGACCTTTTTTACCGGCGGCGGCATACAGGTATTCACCTCGCAGCTGCAGGCAGTTTACCTCGCCGGAACTGTGTGCATGTCCCGTCAAGAGCTGCTGTCCACTTTGCTCGTGTTTATTAAAGTAGTCAGGATAAACGAATTTTTGCAGGTAGCTGCCGATGACGGCCTGTGGCTCGTCCCACTCGGTCACCTGAACGGCTTCGACACTGCCCTTGCCTCCCACATAGGCATGATATCCGATGAAGTCAATGAAATCGGTTCCATATCCCAGTGTCTGCGCCATGATGGCGTTGTTATCACCGTTGCTTGCAAGGTGGCAGTCAGAGCATACCCTGGTCTCGGTTTTTCTTACCGTGTGTGCGAAATGTGGATTGATCGCCTGTGAGCTATATCCGCTTGCAGAAATCGGCGGCTGCTGCACATAGACTTTTTCACGGTTTGCGTTGGTCGAAGAAAGTACCAGCGCGGAGGTTGATCGCAGTGGTGCAATGCGACCCCCATTGATTCCACCCCGCCGTCCCAGCATGAATATCTGATCGCGAACGACCTGTGGATTGTAGGTGGCGTAATTTCGAGTGGTGCCACCCTCGTAGTGCTTACGCTCCGTCTTCCAGTTCGCCTCAATCGGCAGGTGGCAACCCCCACAGCTCGTGGTCCAGGACTGATGGCAGGTATAACATTCCATAGTATCGTAGCCGTGAGCTCGTTCCTCGTCCGGGACTTCGCTGCCCCAGGCCTGAGTCGTTGAGTTTCTGGACATCAACTTGGCGCGGGCGGCCCTGGCGTTGTAGTCGATGTGCTGTGGATCAACGCTATCCTTAACCAGGCTGACCTGCCATTCCCTGTCAGTCCAGAGGAGGCTGCGCTGGTAAAGCTTGCCGTTTCGCCAGCTGAACCGACTCATTCCATCCGGATTTCTGATAAGACTGAGATCGGTACCACCGGGCGGTGCCGCCGGGCCAGATGTCTTCAGGGTTGGGTAGCTGCTGGCGGTGCCATGGCAGTCAACACAATCGATTTCCACTGCGTTAGCAACTTCCCCATAGATATGTCCGTTGCCATGGTTGTCCTGAGAGAAATGGCAGTCAACGCAATGCATACCGACATCCAGGTGAATGCTGGACATATGTACCGCTTTTGAAAATTTATCCGGATCTTCCGGCTCAACCACGGTGCCGTCGGCATCCAGTAGATTACCCTTACGGTCCTTCTTGAATACGGCACGGAAATTCCATCCGTGACCGTGATAATCAGCGAATTGTGTGTTGTTCAATTCAGGATTCAAGCGTGAGACATCTTTCAGGAAATCAGGGTCTGACCAAAGACCACGAACTGCTGCGCCTTCTGGATTGTGCTTGTTAATTTCCCGTATTTCCTGTGCCGTGGGGTATTTCTGTTCGGTTGGAAACATTGCCGGTGCATCTGATTCATAATCCCACATGGTGTAGCCAAGGTAGGTGTTCACAAACATGTTGGGTTGATGCATATGGCATGACATGCATTGTGCTGTGGGAATTGCACGGGTAAATGAATGCTTCAATGGATGTCCCGATTCATGCTTTTTAATGGTTGGGTCGGCGGTGATCGTGGTGCCGGTATTCCCGGAGGCGCCGTAAGGACCTGAGTGTCGTTCGTCTCGATCATTTGCATAGACGACATGGCAGGCGCCACATCCGGAAGTGCGGTAATCACCGGGGTTATCATTAGTACCTAAAAACCACATGAGCGGATCATTAAGTCTCGTTTTGTGCACATTCAGGACCGGCACTGAAATCCTCGCTCCTGTTCCGGGACCTCTGTTTGACTGGCGAAAATCTGGTCGTCCCGGTTCTTCAATGCGTTGTAGCAGGCCGAGGGCATTGGGTAAGCCAGTCTCCGGGAAAAGGTTAGAGATGTTGCGGCCACCCCGTTCGAACACGCGAAATATATCGCCGGGCGGTACAGTCTCCCAGGCCGGCAGCGGGAACAGTTGAGCGATGACACCATATTCGCGCCAGGTGCCACCCGGGTCTTTAAGCGGCGGCCCGCTAATTGCACTGGGCTCACCATCCGCCGTGTAGGCTTCGCCAAGCAGGTACTGCTTGAATGGCAGGACGTTGTTGGCATAGGTTGCTGCGCCAAACAGCATCGCACCCGTCGCCATGAGACTGCGTTTCGCCGCCTGTACAGTCTCCAGATGGCAGGCCCCGCAGGCCTGTTCCGCAACACGGAGATCGGAAGGATTAACGAAGCGCACAAACTCCTGGGCTTCGCGATTGAGCAGCGTGTAGCTGGTTTTCGGGTTTGCGCTGTGCGGGTAATGCCAGTCGTCCGGATAGGATGGCAGGATATGCGCTGCTTCCATCAGCGCGTGATCCTCATGTGAGCCTTTCCCCGCAACTATCGAGGCGTTGCCTCCGTGGCAGTCCGTACAGCCAAGTATAACCCCAGGACTTTCATGCATGGACGCGCTGTCGGTAGTGGTATGACAGGACTGACATCCGGCACTTTTAGCCGCCGCGGCGTCTATCGACTGGGAGCGTGGTGCTGGCGGAATTTTTTCGTAGTGTCGCTCCACATGCAGCGATGCGTCAGAACCGCGCACGACGTTAGGCAAACAGATAATAGCCAGTAGCAGCGGCAAGCCGAAAAAGCAGCGATTAAGACTCGGTTTGTTCAAATAATTCATCAGTACATCAACACCATATTCAGCAGCACCGAGTAAGGTGTGGCGGCCTCGTTACCAAAAAGATCATCGAAGCCTTCTCCTGGATGCAGTGCGGCAGCGGACAACCGTACGACAATATTCTGGGACATATAGGGGCGCCAGGTGAGGGACAGGGAAACGTCCTGGCCAAGCTGGTTGTCAATTGAACCCTGTTGGCGGAATCGTTCAAGGCTTTCTGTGTGGTCGAATACCAGGTGATTGATGTTAACGGACAGCCTTAGCTGGGGTGTTAGATCAGCATCTGCACCCACACCGAGGAGTCGGATCCCTGGATTAATGAAATTCGACTGGCCTTGTTCTTTACTGGGTCGTAAAGACGGTAAAATACCGTTTCGACCTGAAAGGGCAACACCACCGCCACCAATTAAAGGAACGTTCTGGCGTATCCAGAAACTGGTATCGGCACCCGCAAACTGTGGGTTTTCGAAGACGGCATCGAAGCCGTTTGCGTCGCGGTCAAAAGGATCATCATCTCCGGAAGCCCAGAGGATTGACAGCCGCGGTCGGAACCAGTCGAAATCAGCGGAGAACTCTGCTGCCGCGAACCACGCCTTAATATTCTCATCGACACCGCGATACCGGGTGCTCTCCTGTTCACCGGTGGCAAAGTAAAGCGAAGTCGACAGATTGAGGCGATTAAAGTGACCGTCACCGCTGTAGCCAAAATAGGTGACGTCATAGTCACGCGCAAACCTTTCCTCGAACAGGGAAGAAGGACGCTGGATGAAGCCATTCTTATCGTACTCCACATCGCCGTGTTCGCGGTTTCGATTGTGTAGCACAGAGACTTGAGAAGTGAATCCCAGTCGCGGAAAATCCTGCCAGTAAAGATTAGCGACGAATACATCATCAGGTCGAATCGATTGGGTAACGTCGTTCAGACCCGAGTTGGTGTCTTTTTCCAGACGCCGAAACCAGGCAAGGTTGTACTGGAACAGGTTGTTGCGGCGGGTGCCAAACAGGCGGATACCTGGCTGGTTGTCCTGGAACAGGAATCCGCGAAAATCACTGGAGAAGGGCTGTATACCGACTCGTAAGCTGTCGAAGTCGTATTGCTCGGAAACGTTACGCAGGTGTTTGTCGACGAACAGTGCCTGGACACCCATAAAAGTGTCTCTTCTTTTCCTGCCGGATGATCCGCCCCTGGTGGGGTCGACATTGAGAATACCTTTTTCGTCAGCGTGAACTTCATTGATATTAAACACTGGCGTAAATCGGAACTCCCAGTCCGGTGGCTTGAACACGGTGTTTCCTTTGTAAAACACATTCTCCAGAATAAGGCTTTGCGCAAAGATGATGGTTTCCCCGCGACCGATCGTATCAAGGCTACCGGGCCTGCTGGTGGTCGCATTACCTACCGGAATGGGAAAGCGTCGTGGTTCAATAATAGTGTCCGAAATTGCGATAAGACTGTAGAACCAGTCTTTACTCCAGATCGGCAGGTCGCCCTTCAGGAAATTGTGTCCATTGTAGGGGTCCCACAGATTCTGCTGGATGCCAACGGCCTCAACGATACGCCAGCGGTCCGGTACCGGAGGACCGAGGTCGATCGCGTCAACGAAAGGCGCGATACCTGGTCCCGGTTCAGGACACGGGGGCAGTTTGTACTCATCCATTGGGACACCGGGTCTGCGCCGGTTTGTTTCGCTACCCGCGGGTGCACACAGGGTGCCCGGCGATGGTATTTCAGCAAAGCTGTTGAGACTCAGCGCAAGCAGTACCGGCAGAATAAGCATCAGTCCTGGATAGGTGTACTTAAAGACCATCGCAGACCTCGGTACGGTTGCTGGCAAGAAACGGCAGCTGTGGACAGTTCACATAACGCAGACGAGCCTCCTGGCCCGGCAGATTGAGACGATCAGCGCGAATCTCGGCTGCGGCATTGCCAACGCCGGTATTCAGTCGCTGGCTGGCACGATGCAAGCCAAGAAATGAAATCATATCGTCCTGGTCGACGCCATCGCCGGATACGCCAATGCCGCCGACAAGGATGTCGTTGCGAAAAATGGGCACGCTGCCAGGGAAAATCTGTATGCCGTTGGCAAGGTTTGGGATCGCATTGCGTGCAGCAAAGGGTGAGGTCTCTGCAAAACCCGTCAGTCCTGTGCAATTCTGAGGAACATCAAGGGTCGCGCCGAGCACGAAAGCGATATGCTGAATGATGCCGTTGTAAACGATATCCAGTTGCAGGCCATCGCTGAACACACTCCATTGTCCTGGTGCTTTGCTGAGCGGACCCTGTGGTCCGCGGGAGGGTCCGTCAGGAAAGTGTGGCCTGGACAGGTTTCCGCCGGATCGGTCTGCGAATGCCACGGTATCGCCCGTCGACTCAAGCGCATCTGGGACGCCAAGAAAAGCTTGCAGTGCGCTCACGTAGTCCGCGAACGTTGGCGCCGGAAGCGGGAGCACAGCGAGGTTGGCCAGGTTGATCGGTTCTGGCAACGATGCCAGGTAAACGGGGTCTGGGAGTCCGCGCAACAAGTCTGCCGGTGCACTGCCATCAGTCCTGCCGGATCCTGAAAAGAAGGTTGCGGTGCGCGCCTTCTGCAATGAGACATCTGCACCGAACACCGGTCCATCGCGTGTTCGCCCGATGCCGAGGATGCTGCCTGATGTGTCCACAACAGACACAGTGACCCTGGCCTGGCTACCCACTGGCACACGGATTTGTGCGCGGGCTTCATTGGCAAGATTGATTGCCTCATTCAAAATAATCTGAACTTCATTCGCTGTGAGTCTGTTGACAGCATCACCTGCCGGCAGGTCGCTCGCTGTTCTGGCGGGGAAACGATTTTGATTAGTTGCATCGACGAAGACGAATGCATCGAGACTGCTGCCCTCGTCGTCAACAAATACCGCGGGGTCGGCGGGACGAACACCGGAGGAGGGTTGTCCGAATACTGTTCCATCAAGCAGCGCAGTGCCATCATGGTAGCCGGGGACGGCAATAAGGTCTGCTATGCCATTGGCCTGCAAGCTTGAAAGGTCGTCGACCTGGTTAGCGAAGGAGAGCAGGTCGCGCACCAGGGCGTCGCTGAAGCGGGCGGTCTTACCCGCGAGCGTAATCTGGTCCGCGCGAATAGCTGGCGGCGCGGCATAACCGACGGTGGCTGCGGTGGCCAGTATTTCATCCAGGTCATTGTCAAAGTCGGCAATGTTTTTATCCAGCCCGTAGATACCATCGGCGATGACGCCTACACCACCGACCATCGAGCCATTGATGTAAAGCGGTAATCCGCCCGGATCAGCACTCAGACCGAGCGGTGATCGGTGCGGTCCTGGCCCCGTGCCACTCGTGAATCGGGTCGAGAAGTCGCTGCAGGGCAGTTGGCTGAACTGCACGCCAAACAGCGGACCGGAAGGAACGTCACGTTCTCCGGGATTAAAGTTTTCCTGAATGATCTGGCTGGCCGTCCGTGTTGTGAATGCGTTGCCGCCGGTAGATAAATAGGCACCAGTGATTGCCTTGGCGATGGCGGCAAGGGATGCGGGGATGAAGTTCAGGTCCTCGAGTCCCCCGGTAACACTTGCCCCGAGTTCGTTGGTGGAGGTCACGGTGATAAATTCATCGGCATCAGTCATGCGTGCAACTGCCAGCACATTACCGACACGATCGACGACTGCAATCGTGGCACGGGCGTCGCGCGCCTGCGCTTCGCCGACCGCCTGACTGATAATTTGTGAGACGTCGCTGGCAGCCAGGAAACAATCATCAATACAGCCAGGCTCAGGAGAAGCGTTCACCGGATTGTTCACCGCAGCAGTCTCCTGGCCCGCGCCACTGCTGCCACCACCACCGTTGCACGAGATCAGCAGACTCGTCAGCAATAGTGAGGTCAATCTATGGCTAATCTTTGTCATCCGCCTGATCAGTCAGTTCACTCAACGGCTCAATAATATTGCCCATTTCATCGATGAAGTTACCCTGGTCATCGATCATATTGCCATCGTCATCCAGCATGATGAGTGCGCCCATTGGACCCTGATCTTCAAGATGAAACTTGTGGCAGGCGGTACAGGAACTCTGCAGACGGTCATCAGCATTTTCACCGCCGTGGCAGGTACGACACGAGCCGATGTCCGGCATGAGGACATCGGCGGCCTCGGCGGAGATATCAGCCTCATGACAACCCAGGCATTGCATATTGCGATGACTGTTGTGGGAAAATTCGGCCATTGGCATCCAGTCTTCTGTGAGTTTAACGGGAGCCACAATCCACGGAACAGCCTGCGTATCATCCCTGACAATATCGTGACAGATTGTGCAGGTTTGCCGTTCAAACAAGTTGTTGGCAGCGGCAGCCACTTTGTCATCAATAAAGGCTGCAGCCTGCGTAGTGACAGGTACCGATGTGTTCTCGACAGGAATGAAGTCGGTGATCAATTGCCGATTCCTGCGTCGGCCGGGTCTGCGTGCTTCCCGGACTTCTGGTGGGTTATCCGAAAGCTTCTGGCTCGTGAGGCTGTCACTGTGCAGGAACTGGAACGCATAATATTCCCGCAGGGTACGCAGCAGTTCAGTGGGTGATCCATGGGGCACGACCCGATCAGGCGTTGCCGGGTCAAAGTTAAGCTGGTGACAGTTCGCACAGTGTTGCTCCATGGTGACCGTCTTCATTCTGAGGCCACCTTTCTCGCTTACATGGCAATCGCCACAGGTCATCTCGATGGACCCGTCCGGAGAATCAATCCCTTCGGGGTCGAGATGCAGGTCGTGGGGAAACAGCAGGTTCGAGACTTCAATCATCTCGTCATCCCAGACATCGCGGCGTTCGTCCTGCCATGTGCCTTCGGTGCTGAAGTTTTGCATGGTAACGCGGAAGGAGGGGTGGTCGTAGAGAAAGTCCGATGCTGAACGCAGTACCTCGGACTCCAGTCCAATATCATCAAGGTTTTTGTGACAAACCGTACACACCGCCTGATCTGATCGGGTAATCGTGTCCTTACCGCTATGTTCCCGATGACAGTCAGCACATCGGTCGCCAATTTTATAGTCGCGTCCGTGAAATTTGGTATCGAAATGATGATTGACGCTTAAATGACACGTCAGGCAATCCTCATCGCGCACCGGGGTAAATGGTGTTGTGTGGCAATAGGTACAGTCATCACCGATAAACGCGTGAGTTGGGTGTAGCTTCCCCGCCAGCCACTGACTATCGTCGGGCAGCGGGGTTATGCGAAGGAATTCCATGCCAATCAGAAATCCGGCAGAAGGAATCACAACGGAAACAGTGAGAATGAGAGCAAACAAAGCCCATGAAATTTTGCGAATAGGGAAGTTCAGCTGCCACAGCCTGGTCTTGAATCGATCCCTTAACGGGTCGAGCTGGCTGTTTTCGATGCTGACTTCCACAATGCGTTCATTGCTGTCAGTGCCAGCCCTGATAACCAGATGGTGACCGAGAAAATCGACCACGTCATCGTCCTGCAATTCTGAGCTGCGAGCAACCCGATCGTTGACCGTGAAGTTATATCCGGATTGAGCTTTGAGTAACAACTTATTGCCGTTAATGATCAGTACGGAATGTGCCAGGGGTATCCGGTTGTCCATGATCTGGATTGACTGATCGGTACCACGTCCGATGGTGGCGCGGGTTCCCTCGAAAACAGTATCGTGAGTTTGCTTACCGGATCCCGTGTTTTCGACGAAGCGAATGATGAGTTTCAAGACGGCTCCCGGCTACCAGTACACGAAAACCGCAAACAGATGCGCGATCATTGCGGCGAACAGTGCGAAGGTGAGGGGGATATGGACCAGCAACCAGACCTGGATGAGGCCATGCATTCGAATGTCTTCACGAATCGTATCAAGGATGCGTTTTCTCGCGCCAAAGATACGCACAATCTCGGAGAGCCTGGTGGACTCAAGGCCCTGAATTCTGGTCATCTGCTCCAAAAGACTGTCAAGGGCGCGCTGCTGCTCCGTGTTGTCTACGACCGAACCCTGAAGCACCAGTTTTGAATTATCTCGCCCCAGCAGTTGGTCCAGGTATCCGCCACCGATCACCGTCCGTTCTATGGCACTGTTAACGATACCGCGCACCTCATTGTCTGAACCCGAGCTCAGCCGGGTCAGTTGAGAATCGATTTCCTCCAGCTGCAGAAAAAGATCGTTGATGGACTGGCTTTTCTTCAACTGGTTTCGTTCGGGAGGATAAACGCGATACGCCCAGACGCCGAAAAAGCCGCTGAAGATCACCAGGCACATGAGCACAAATGCCAGGGTATGAATGTTAAAGTCAAACTGGAAACCGGTATGTAGTGTCGCCACGATCAACAGCGCGGTGCCAAAATAGACGTGCGCGGAAACCCAGCCGCGGACGGTTCCCCAGCCTTTGGCAAAATTGCGCTTGCGTCGACCCAGATAGGCCAGCCACACGATCATGAATAAGCCGAGACTACCGAGGGTGTAGCCAAGCCAGGTACCACCATTTGGCGGTTGTTTTGGATCGTGCAGAATGTATGCGCTGGCAGACACGGTAATGAGGCCAAGTGCGAACCAGAAGTAGCGTCCGTTTGCATGAGAAAGAAATGAGGAATGCATCAGCGCACGTCACGCACAAGGTCGACAAATTCCTCAGGGCTCAATCGCATTGCGGCGCCAGTTGGACAGGCGCGCACGCATGCCGGTCCGCCAGACTGGTCTTTGCACATGTCGCATTTAACTGCCTGTTTTATAGTGTTTTCACCTGCGTTGATATTGACCGCCTTACCGGGTTTATCCCCAATTCCGAAGAACAGCCACCGCCAGAAGCTGTCCGGCGCGCTGGTTTTGTAGGACATCTGGATGACGCCGTAAGGACAGTTTTGTTCGCAGTTCCCGCAACCGATGCAATTGTCGCCAATGAAAACTTCACCGCCGATGCCGCCTCGCTGAATCGCATCGGGTGGACAATCTTTCATGCAGCTAGGGTCCTCACAATGACGGCAGGAGGTTGGTACGTGGATATGAGCGAAGGTGGGTCCTGCTTTTCGATCGAGCCGGGAAGTACCTTCATGGGTGGCGGCGCAGGCGCTTTCACAATAGTCACAGGCAACGCAGAGTTCCTCATCGATCAACAGCACGTCGGTCGCTTCCCCGAGCCCCTGGCCCATCAGGAAGGACAACAGCTCACCGGAGTCTGTATTGGTTTGCAGCACGATGTTCTGGCGCATCCGCTCTTCCACTATTTTCTGCATGCGCGCCTTGAGTCCGGGAGATTTCTCCAGAAGCAAATCAAAGGATTCTTTGTCAATGGATAGGGTTTCCGTTTTGACCGTTGCTCTTACCGTGGCAGTTCGTTTCACATTCGCCAGTAAAGCCATCTCCCCGACTGCCTGGTTGGCGGGGACGTAACTCATCACCAGGTCCTTGCCATCGACATTGCTGGACACGGTCACTGAACCGTTGCGAATAAAATGTAAGGTGTCGCCTTCTTCGCCTTCGGAAAAAATAACCTGTCCCGGTGCGTACTGGTTAATGACGGTCTTCTCCGCCACCGGTAACAAATCCTCGATCGACGCATCCGGGGCAAACTTCTGCTGAATCGTACGCACGATAAAAGTCTGGTCGAGGACTTTTCTGACCGCATCGACCGACGCAATCAGCTTGTTCATGGTGCGTCGCGGGGTTTCAATCACCACGCAGTCATCAGCGGCGTAGACGGTGGCAGACCTGCGTCTGCCGGAAATGAGGCTCATCTCACCAAAAAAATTACCTTGCCCGGAATTGATCAGTGTGTCCGCAGCCACCTCTATATCCACCGATCCCTGAAGCACCGTGTAAAAGGAGTTCGTGTAGTCGTTTCGGGCGAACACAACCGCGCCTTTGCGCTGTAGACTGACCTCACTGTCGAGGATCAATTCCCGGAATTGCAGGGCATTGACACCGTTGAACACAGGAATCCGTTGCTGCATAAGCGCGAGCACTTCATCCACATCGAGATCAAAAGGCAGCGTTTTGAATTTGGCCGCGAGCAGGTCATGGTCCGCCGGTTTGACCTTGTTGCCGAGAATGTATTCAACAACTTCGTACCCCTGGTTCATGGCTTGTTTGATCAGGGGATAACCGCCCAGGGCGCCGATAACGAACATGCCCTCAACATTCGATTCGTACTGAGAGGTCAGTGCCGGAATGGCATTGGCGTCGTCGTTAGGGAACTCGATACCGAAGGATTCAACCAGGCCGCGGGGCGCAATGGCTCCCAGCCGCCCGATAATTCTGTGCACCGGAAGCTGTGCTTCGCCGCTGGGAGTATCGAGCACAAATGTCCCGGCAAAAGTTTCGTCCGAAGGAGGGTCGATACGCGCCGGTGTGGTGCCATAAAGGCACTCGATTGACTTCGAGTCGATCGCACCCAGGATCAGATTGAGATTACCTTCCTTTGCGCGGGCAAATTCGTCCTTGCGGTTGACGATAGAAACGCTGTTGTGTCTGGCTAACGCAATCGCGTTTTCGATCGCGGCATCACCCGCTCCGACAATAACGATAGATTCGTCCTTATAGGCATCCGGGTCATCCAGCTGGTACTGGACAAATGCCGCGTTATCACCTGGCACTCCAAGGGTTCGCGGATTACCTTGCAGGCCGATGCCGAGAATAATGTGTTTTGCCTGGATTTGTTCACCACCGCTAATGCCGATGAGAAAATCGCCTTTCTGACCGCCAATAGTTGCGACTTCGGTGTTATAACGAACATTTACGTTGTGCTCGGTAAGGCCGTCTTCCCAGCCACTCAGGATTTCCTCGCGTTTCCCGGCTGAAAATCTGATTGGGCTGCGCAATGGAAGCACGCCCGGTTCAGCCATCACGTGTTTTCCCTTCTGGTATTTCTGGATGGTGTTGGCGATTTTCGGAGAACTTTCCAACAGGACATGATTAACGCCCAGTTCAGCCGCATGGCTGGCGGCACTGAGCCCGCCAGGACCAGCACCAATGATGGCGATATCAAATATTTCCGAAGCCACGCGAAGAGCCCTCCTTGTAGTTGTTAACCCGACTGGAATCCCGGCTGGAGTGTTATTTTCGTTGGAGATCGGGATCAGGTCTTACCTGATTGAGAATCCACTATTCAGGGTAAAACTTCAATACTGTTCATCTGGCATTGGAATATTGCTGTGTGCCATCCGGTACGGGCTAAATGTTAATTTGGCGGGCGTGCGTCGAAATCGCGTAGTCAAGGCATAGTAGAAATTACTGACTCCAGGGTGGAGGAATCAGCTATTCCGGTAGTGGACTGGCACCTTGGATCAAGGCTCGGACCTGACAGGTCGACTCGAAGAATGCGTGTGCAGGACCTCCCACTTTCCCCCGACTTTGCGAAACAAAAATGTCTGATGTCCACGACTATGTATCATTCGCCCGGACTTGATGATCGAGCCTTTCACTTCTGTATCTGCGAGCACCCACGCGAAATCCTCATGGATGTTTATCTGAAGATT